>JBDUBV010000096.1:0-10597 GCA_040003795.1 Pseudonocardiales bacterium
GTGCCGGTCGAGGTTCTCCTCGACCACAGGCTCCAGGTCCCTGAGCAGGCGGGTCACGACGGGTGCGGCCATGCCCCCATGGTGTCAGGCGCCCGCGCGCGGTTCCCCCCGGTAGGTGCCGAAGCTCCACCGATTGCCCTCCGGATCGCGGGCCGCGAACTCCCTCGACCCGTAGTCGGTGTCCTGCAGGGGGCGGGTGATCTGGGCACCGGCGGCGACGGCACGGGCATGCAGCGCGTCGATGTCGTCGGCGACGACGTAGCTGGCCCCGCTGCCGGGCTGTACCGGCCAGGGGTCGTCCGGGTCCTCCCGGTAGGAGCCCAGCATCACCCCGCCGCCGGGCGGCCAGGCCAGCTCGGCATGGTTGACGGTGTCGCCCTCGCCGATCACCAGGGTCTCCTCGAAGCCGAAGGCGTCGAGCAGGAAGCGGATCAGGGCTCGGGCGTCGCGGGCCCGGAACGACGGCCAGACGGTGGGCGGTGGGGTATCTGCTCGGTATTCAGGTGGGGTCGTCATGCCGGCGACTGTGCCATCGCAGCCGGCTCGCGGTCTTGAACGAATCCGAACTCCGCGGCGAGGTATCTCGCCGGCGGCAGCCCGGTCAGGGCGTTCCAGTCCCTGGTGAGGTGCGCCTGGTCAGCGTAACCGCACACCGACGCCAGCGCCGCGAGGTCCGCCGGGCGGCCGGTCCCCACCCGCCGCAACAGCAGGCCGCGGGCGTGGTGGAAGCGGGCCACCCGTCCTGCCTCCTTCGGTGTGAGGCCTGTCTCGACCCGGAACCGCTCACCGAGGTGGCGCGAGGACCAGCCGACCCTCCGGGCCACCTCCGCCACCCGCAACCGGCCGTAGGACCCGGTGGTGAGCCGCCACGCCTCGGCCACCTCGGGGGCGACAGCGACCCCGGACCGGGCCAGCCGCAGGAAGGCAAGCTCGATGGCGGCGAAGCGTCCCGGCCAGTCCCGTGCAGCACGGACTCGCTCGACGAGCTCGGGCGCCTGCAGGCCGAGCACATCTGTCAGGTCGGCGTCCCAAGAGGCCAGCTCCCCGGCCGGCATCCCGAGCAGGGCCCGAGCGCCGAGCGGCGTGATTGCCAGCTGGACGCCGAACTGCCGGCCCTTGTGCGCGATGAGGGCCGGCCGGGTGTGCAGGCCGCCAACCAGCCCGTCGTAGGTCCCCGGGGGTTGGCGGGGGTCGGCATGCGCGGCCAGGCGCAGCGGACCGTCGATCGTGATCACCAGGGTGAGGTGCGGCGAGGGCACCCCGCGGTGCAAGCCCGCCGGCAGGCCCTCCTGCCGGTAACCCGTCATCGTCGGCACGAGCGATCGCAGCAGCGGGTGCGCAACGTGGTCGTGCGACTCGTTCACGAAAGCGCCGATGGCTGAACTCCTTGGTAGGCGTAGAGGCCGGCGAGCCGGCGATAGCGCTCAGGCGCCGAGAGTACGTCCGTGTTGTCGATGACTTGGTCGACAGCTCCCATCAACGGCAGACTTCGCAGGGCGGGATCGGAAACGGTCGCCAGGCAGGCGTCGGTGAAGCGGTCGGACATGAGGACCCGGGCCGGGCGCGTGTAGTAGTCGCCGACGCTGGCGCTCACCGGGCGGGTCAGCCCCGCTTCGTTGTGCCGACGGGCCAGCGCCAGGTACGCCAGGCCCAGCGCCGTCTCACGGGCCGTGACATCTGTTGCATGCACCGCGCGCGCCAGATGCCTCGGCAGATCGTCGCGGTGCCGGCCACCGGCGAAGGCAGTACCCAGCCATTTCTGGTATGGCGCGTACCGTCGGTCCAGCAACAGCGCGAGCCGCATCACGTCGCGGACGAGGCGGCCACCTATCACCGCGGAGCCTGTCTCGTCGCCCGCCTCGGCGGTGCGAGCGACGAAGGCTTCCTCCTGCGCCAGGCGGTGCCACTGGCACGCCAGCAGCCAGCGCCAGACCTGATCGGGGTACCAGGCCAGCACGCCACGTACCGCACCCAGGGCGCCGGAGTCATCGGCATACACCTGGCCCGACACCACGCCGAGCAGCCGCTGCTGGGGCGTCAGCAGCCAGTCCAGGACAGCCATGCCGGCGGTCGCGTCCACACCGAGGTGGCCGACCAGCCAGTCAGGCAGCGTGGTAACGGTGACGTGGTGGGACACCGGGACGGCGTCCCAGCCGAACCGCACCGGCCAGGACCGGAAGGTGTCCGGCAATCCGGTGGCAAGCGACCTCTCGACGGGATCGATCGCGGCCGGGCCGTCGAGCAGCACGACCAGACGCGGCCCCCACCCGTGGTCGGTGGACCGCTGTGTGTCGTACCCGAGGACGTCGGACCCCCACCCGACAAGTGCGGCACTGTGCGGCCGTGTGCCGATCAGTGGGCGTACCACATCGGCATAGAACGCGGCGGACAACGCGGCGCCTTGCTGGTAGCCCCGCTCACCAGGCCGACCGCTCACGAACGGGACAGCAGGTCGAGCAGGAGGACCTCCCCTACGCAGGCCCGCTCGAACATCGCCAGGTGCAGGCTCTCGTTGGCGCCGTGCGCCCGGCTGTCGGGGTCCTCCACGCCGGTGACGAGGATCTCGGCCTCGGGCATCACCTTGACGAAGGCGGCGATGAAGGGGATCGTCCCGCCGACGCCCATGTCGACGGCGGGCCGGCCCCACGCCTCGGCGAATGCGGCGTGGGCGGCGTCATAGGCCCGGCCGCCGGTGCGACCGGGATAACCGGGCATCGCCGATGCTGCCTTGACCGTCACCTGCGCCCCCCACGGAGCGTGGCTCTGCAGGTGCTCGGCCAGCACCGCAGCGGCTCGGTTCGCGTCGTCCCCGGGCGCCACCCGAAGGCTCACCATCGCGCGGGCGCTGGGCAGCAGGACGTTGGCGGCCCTGGCCACGGGCGGGGCGTCGACGGCGGTGATGCTGATCGAGGGCCCGGCCCAGAGGCGCGCGGTCAGGGACCGGCTGCCGATCAACACGACCCCGTCGAGCACCCCGGCGTCGGCGCGGAACTGCTCGTCGGTCAGGTCCAGGTCGGGCACCGGATCCCGGGCGAGGCCGGCCACCGCGACGTCCCCGCGCTCGTCGTGCAGCGTCGCGAGCAGCCGGCAGAGGGCGGTCAGCGCGTCGGGTGCCGCACCGCCGTACATCCCGCTGTGCACGCCGTGGTCGAGCGTGCGGACCTCCACGGCGAGGTTGACCCCGCCGCGCAGGGTCGTCGTCAGGGCCGGGATGTCGACTGTCCAGTTCGTCGAGTCGGCCAGCACAACCACGTCGGCCCGGAGCCGGTCGCGATAGGCGGTCAGGAAGTCCGTCAGCGTCGGCGACCCGATCTCCTCCTCGCCCTCGATCAACACGATGACGCCGACGGGCAGTTCGTCGCCGTAGGCACGCAACGCGGCCAGGTGCAAAGCGATCCCGGCCTTGTCGTCGGCGGCTCCGCGGCCGTAGAGCCGGCCGCCGCGCTCGACCGGCTCGAACGGGTCGGTGACCCAGTCGGTGCGGGCGCCGGTGGGCTGGACGTCGTGGTGGGCGTAGAGCAGCACGGTCGGCGCGCCGGGCGGGGCCGGCCGGTAACCGACCACGGCGGGCTGACCACCCTCTACCCTGAGCACCTCGACGTCGAGCAGGCCGGCCCCACGCAGCAGGTCGGCGACCGCCTCGGCGCTGGCCCGCACGTGCTCTGCCGCCCCGGGGTCGGAGGACACTGACGGGACCCGCACCAGCCGCTCCAGGTCTTTCCGGACCGAGGGCAGCACTCGGGTCACGGCCTCGTGGGCAGCCACGTGCTCACCGTACTGCCACACCGGCAACCCGACCGTCGTCTCGAACACTCCTCCTCTCCCCCGGTTAGAGTTCCGGCGTGAACGTCGTCCTCGTCGAGCCCCACTTCCCGCGCAACCAACGGGAGTTCGCCCGGGGGCTGGCCGCGGCCGGCGCGACGGTGATCGGCATAGGCGAGGCGTCGGCGGACCACCTCGACGACGAGCTCAGGGGCTGGCTGGACCACTACGAGCAGGTCGGGTCCGTGACGGACGTCGAGGCACTCACCCAGGCCGTGCGCCGGTTGCAGGGCCACGTCCGGGTAAACCGGCTCGAGGCCACCATCGAGGCGCACACGATGGCCGCCGCCCACGCGCGCGAGGCCTGCGGCATCCCCGGAACCTCGGTGCGCACGGCCTGGCTGTGCCGCGACAAGCCGTCGATGAAGCAGGCCCTGCGCGAGGCCGGGGTGCCGACCGCTGCATCGATCGCCGCGGACACCGCGGGACAGGTGCGCGACTTCGCCGAGCGGGTCGGCTACCCCCTCATCCTCAAGCCGCGCAGCGGCGCCGGCGCCGCCGACACCATGCGGGTGGACACTGCGGCGGACCTCGACCGGGCCCTCGGGGTCTTCCGCGGGCAGGGGGTCGACTCCATCGCGGTGGAGGAGTTCGTCGAGGGCCACGAGGGCTTCTACGACACGCTGTCCATCGACGGCCGACCGGCGCTGGACTTCGTCTGCCACTACTACCCGAACGTCCTCGAGGCGATGCGGGCCCGCTGGATCTCCCCGCAGTTCGTCGCCACCAACCGGGTCGAGACCGCGCCGGAGTACGCCGAGCTGCGCAACATGGGGCGCCGGGTCAACGCCGCGCTGGGGATCGGCACCTCGGCCACCCACATGGAGTGGTTCTTCGGGCCCAAGGGCCTGCGGTTCTCCGAGATCGGCTGCCGGCCGCCAGGGGTGGGTGCCTGGGACCTCTACTGCGCCGGCAACGACCTCGACCTCTACCGGGAGTGGGCCATGGCAGTTGTGCACGGCCGGGTCGAGGCCACGGCCTCGCGCCGGTTCGCCGCGGGCATGCTGGCCCTGCGCCCCGACTCTGAAGGCACCATCAGCGGCTACTCCGGCGTGGACGAGATGCAGCAGCAGTACGGCGAGTGGGTCATCGACGCCCACCTGCCGCCGGTGGGTACGCCGACCCAGCCGGTCGAGGCCGGCTACATGGCCAATGCCTACGTATGCATGCGGCATCCCGACTACGACGCGCTGCTTTCGATGCTGGACACCGTGGGCCGCACCCTGCACGTACATGCGCGGTGAACCTCACGCTGCTCGGACCGCAACGAACACCGACCCTCGGTCATGTGATGCGCTCCCTCCACCTGGGTCAGCCGGTCGCCACCGTCACGGCCGGGTGGCAGGAGCGCGAGGCAGACGACGGCGAGCTCGACGCGCAACTCGGCACGCCAGGGGTCAACCTTGGCCTGTACGCCAGGTGGCTCGACGTCCTCGACCGCGACCCGGAGTTCGCCGGCGCTGAGGGCAAGCTGCGTCGCCTGCTCGACGAGGTCCAGGAAATCTACCTCCTGCGGCTCGATCACGCGCTGGCCGCTGTCGACGGGGTCGCCCATCGCGGCGGCAACCACCTGCTCCGGGCCGACGCCCTGACCGAGGCCATTGCGGCGGTGCGCGAGGTCGACAGCCGCCACCAGCGGCGGATCACCGACATCCATCAGGAGTTCTACACAGCCTGGCCACCGCACGAGCGGCCAGTGATCGTCGAGCACCGGGCCGCCGTGGCCGATCGGCTCCGGAACGCCGCGGCCCTGGTCGTCGCCGGCGGGCACGTCGGCGTGCTGGTGGACGCCCTGCACCTGTTCAACGTCGCGGCGGCCCTGCGCTCGCCGGTGATCGCCTGGTCGGCCGGTGCCATGGCGCTGACCGACCGGGTAGTGCTCTTCCACGACCGCGCGGCGCAGGGGCCCGGCAACGCCGAGCTGTACGGCAGCGGCCTGAGCCTGCTGCGGGGGGTCGTCGCCCTGCCCCACGCCAGCCGGCGGCTGTTGTTGGGCGACGTGACGCGCATGGCGGTGTTCTCCCGCCGGCTCAGCCCCGCCCGATGCCTCCCGCTCGAGGACGGCGCCCGGGTCGACGTCGTCAACGGTGCACTCGCCCCCGGCACCCGCGTGCTGGGCGAGGACGGTCGCATCGCCGTGCTGGAGGCGGCCTGACCACGGTCAGCGGGCCGGCGGTCAGCCGCAAGCTCGCCATCAACCGGCTCCGGGAACGCCGCCCGGTGGATGCGGCCGCGGTCGACAGGTTTCTCGCGCGCCACGACATACCTATCGTCGAAGGGGCCCGCTGCACCTTCCTGCACCGCGGCGAGGCCGACGACGTCCACCTGGTGCACCGCACCGTCGGACTGCCCGAGCGCATACCGCTGCGCCGGATGCACGGCACGGACCTCTGGTACTCCGTCGTGGAGTTGCCCGAGGGATCCCGCTTCGAGTACCAGCTCGAGACCCGCCGCGGGGACCGCTACGACCGGCAGAACGACCCGTTCAACCCGAGACTGGCCCACAGCCCGGTCGGCGCGTCGTCGGTCTGCTACGCCCGGGGCTACCAAGTTCCGGAATGGACGCAGCCGCACCCCGAGTCGCGACCCGGGACCCTGGTGGACTTCGGGCTGACCAGCCGAGCACTGCGCCGCGAGATCAACGTGCAGGTCTACCTGCCGGCGCGGTTCCGTCGCAGTGGCCGTTATCGGCTGCTCGTCGTGCACGACGGCAGTGACTACCTGCAGTTCGCCGCCGCCAAGACCGTGCTCGACAACCTGATCCACACCCTGGACGTCGCCGAGACGGTCGTGGCCTTCCTCTCCCCCGGGGACCGGCTGGTCGAGTACGCCAACTCCGCCGCCCACGCCCGCTACCTGACCGCCGAGCTCGTGCCGCGACTCGAGGAAAAGTTCCCGTTGATCGGCACGCCGGCCAGCCGGTGCTTGATGGGCGCGAGCTTCGGCGCCGTCGCGACCCTGTCGACGGCCTACCGCTACCCGCACTCGTACGGCTCGCTGCTGCTGCAGTCGGGCTCGTTCGTGTTCACCGACATCGGCAACGACCACGGCGGCGGCCCGGTCTTCGACCCCGTGGTGAAGTTCGTCAACCGCTATCGCGCCGCCCCCCGGCATGTCGCGGAGCGGCTGTTCGTCAGCTGCGGCGTCTACGAGCCGCTGATCGTGCCCAACCGGTCCATGGTGCGGACGTTTGCTGACGCCGGGATGGCCGTACGTTACGTGGAAGCCCGCGACGGGCACAGCTGGGAGAACTGGCGGGACCGGCTCCGGGAGGGACTGTCATGGATCTTTCCGGGCCCCCAGAAGCTCTACTACGAGTGATCGCGTGAAGTCCGCGGAGCGCTGGTTCTCCGAGCGTCTCCATGACGAGATCACCCTGGTTCGGTGGGGCACCTACGGCCGGCCCGTACTCGTCTTCCCGACGGCCGGTGGTGACGCCGAGGAGATAGAACGCAACGGCCTGGTCGACGCCTGCGGGCACCTGGTGGCCGAGGGCCGCATCAAGCTCTACTCCGTCGACAGCGTCGCCGGGCAGGTGATGATGCAGAAGACCCGGTCGCCGGAGCACCGTACGTGGATGCTCAACCAGTTCCACGACTGCCTACGACGCGAGGTCGTGCCTGCCATCCACGCCGACGTGGGCGGCCAGGCGCTCGACGTCGTCGCCGGCGGCGCCTCGATCGGAGCCTTCAACGCCGTCGCGGTCCTGTGCCGTTATCCGGACGTCTTCTCCGCGGCGATAGGGATGAGTGGGACGTACGACATCGAGAAGTTCTACGACCCGCCGTGGACCGAGGACCTGTTCTTCTCCTCACCGCTGCATTTCCTGCCCGGCTTGGCGGGGCCGCAGCTGGACCGGCTACGGTCGCGCTTCGCTGTACTCGCTTCCGGCGAAGGCGCCTGGGAGAACGTCGGGGAGTCATGGAAGATGGGCGCGGCTCTGGGCGCCAAGGGGATCCCCAATCGCGTCGACAACTGGGGACCGCAGTACGAGCACGAGTGGCCGACCTGGCACGAGATGCTGCCGGCCTATCTCTCGGAACTGGCCTGACCGCGCGCCGGTGCTCCGGCCTAGTCGCGCGGTGGCGGGTGGGGGCCGCCGGGGTCGTGCCGGCCCAGATGCCGCAGCTGGTAGCGGTGGTGTTGTCGGGGTTGATGTTCGGGGTCGATTCACGGTGGTGGGGTGAAGCAGGGCAGTCCTTGATCGTCGAGGGTGACGGTCCAGCCGTGGTGGGTGAACTGCCTGGTGGTGCGGCCCGCAGAGCAGCATCAGGTTGGGCAGGGCGGTTGCGCCGCCGGCTGACCAGTGCCGGATGTGGTGTCCGGCCGTCCAGGCGGGTGGCCGGTCACATTCGGGGAACGCGCAGCCGGCGTCTCGCACGTTCAGCGCTGCCCGCATCCATGGGGGGATCGTCCGGGTGGCCCGGCCGACGTCCAGGGGCCGGGTCGGGGGGCAGCCCGGCGCCGGGCAGCGGGCCAGTCAGCACCTCATGGTCGATGGTGACCACCAGCGTCGGTCTGACCCCGCCGGACTCCGGCAGTCCCCCGCCGGCCAGGGCGATGTGGGCAAGGTCGGTCAGGGCGTCGGCCCGCCGCTGCCCGGCGCTGCACTGGTCGGGCTGGCCGTCGGCGGCCGGACGGGAGCCGGCCGGCGGGTCCAGCGCGGTGGCCAGCACGGTGTTTTCGCACAACGCCCGATCGGCCCTGCCCAACTGCACCGGGTCCAGCACGGCGGCCTGGCCGATCAGGAAGCTCTCCGCCGCCACCCGCACGTCGGCGTTCACCGGCGGCAGGGCGGCCATCACCCGGGTGATCACCTCCACCTGCCTGGGGCTGACCTCTGCCCCTGCCAGCGCAGCATCTGTGACAGCGCAGTCGCCCTGCACCGCTTTGGCGACCCGGACCAGCCCGGCAACATCCCGCGATGGCCCCGGCTCTGACCGTGGCGCCGTCCCCGTCGAGCACTGTCCGGCGCAACACGACCTGGGAGCCGGTCGGCAACCGTGGCACACTCGGCGGCCCCGCCGTCATGGCTGCGGCCGGCCGGGTAGGTTGCCGCAATGCCGTACGACACGCGGCCCTACGCCGCCGACGCCGCCCGTTACGACCAGTTGCCCTATAGGCGGTGTGGCCGCAGCGGACTGCAACTGCCCGCCGTCTCGCTTGGGCTGTGGCACAACTTCGGTGACGACACGCCCTTGGAGACCCAGCGGGCGATCCTGCGGCGGGCATTCGACCTCGGAGTGACCCACTTCGATCTCGCCAACAACTACGGGCCGCCGTACGGCTCCGCGGAGACCAACTTCGGTCGGGTGCTGCGGGAGGACCTGCGGCCCTACCGCGACGAACTCGTGATCTCGACCAAGGCGGGGTACGACATGTGGCCCGGGCCGTACGGCGAGTGGGGCTCGCGCAAGTACCTGTTGGCCAGCCTGGACCAGTCCCTGAGCAGGATGGGTTTGGACTACGTCGACATCTTCTACAGCCACCGGGTCGACCCGGACACGCCGCTCGAGGAGACGATGGGTGCGGTCGCGACCGCTGTGCAGCAGGGCAAGGCGCTGTACGCCGGCATCTCCTCCTATAACGCGGAGCGCACCCGCGAGGCGGCGCGCCTGCTGGGCGAGATGGGTGTGCCGCTGCTCATTCATCAGCCCAGCTACTCGATGCTCAACCGCTGGGTAGAGCAGGACGGCCTGCTCGACGCGCTGGCGGAGGTCGGCGCGGGTTGCATCGCGTTCTCCCCGCTGGCCCAGGGGATGCTCACCGATCGGTATCTCGGCGGGATACCAGAGGACTCCCGGGCGGCGCAGGGCAAGTCGCTGTCGCCCGACCAGCTGACTGACGAGTCGCTGGGTCACATCCGAGAGCTCAACCGCATCGCCCGCGGGCGCGGGCAGTCCCTGGCGCAGCTGGCGCTGGCCTGGGTGCTGCGTGACCGACGAGTGACATCGGTGCTCATCGGCGCCAGCAGCGTCGGTCAACTGGAGCAGAACATCGCGTGCACGGAGCACCTCGACTTGTCCGCCGGCGTGTTGGCCGAGATCGAGGAGCATGCTGTCGAGTCCGGGATCAACCTCTGGGCGCGCTCCAGCGAATCCTGACCATCGCCCGCCCGTTCAGGCCCGGACGGCCGCACTGCTGCTGTCGCGTTGCGACCGCAGCGCCGCATCGAAGACCCGATGTGCCGAGAGCGCCTCATCCGGTGCAGCCGTCGCGAACCGCTCTCCCAGCGCTCCGGCGCGTTCGGCCAGGTAAGCGGCCCACATCTGCAGCAGCGCGTCGGGAAAGCCGAACTCGAAGATCGCCCCGGTCACCGTCGGCCAGACGCTGCGGTGCCCGGGTTGCACCTCCGACCACGCCTGCTCGCCGCCGGCGAAGCCGAACCGCTGCATCGTCTGGGGGCTGCGGGTGGAGAAACGCACTGCGCCGTCCATGCCGGCTGCCTCGAAGAACCAGGTGTTGGCATGCCCGGGTGCGATCCGCTTGGCCTCCCAGAGCATGGGGAAGCACCGGCCGCCCTTCCCCGCGTCGACCTGCATCGCCAAGAGGGCATTGTCCCAGGTGTCGCACGGCACGAGCGTTCCGGCCGGGCCCGGGCGCTGCTGCGCCACGTCGTCGAGCAGCGCGTAGACCTCCCGCGGGTACCAGCCCAGCCGCAGCGGCAGGTGCGCCGCGTGCAGCCCGAGATCGGCCAGCACGCCACCCTCGCCGCAGGTAGCGCGCCGGCGCTTCCAGTTGATCGGCTTGGCGCGGTCGAGGTCGGAGGAGTGCA
>JBDUBV010000097.1:0-10544 GCA_040003795.1 Pseudonocardiales bacterium
TGGGCCTCGGGCAGGGGGTAGGTGCCCTCCATCTCGATGGGGTTCTGCGTGGCGATCACCATGAACGGTGACTGCAACTCGTACGTGATGCCGTCGACGGTGACCTGCCGCTCCTCCATGCACTCCAGCAGGGCCGACTGGGTCTTGGGGGAGGCCCGGTTGATCTCGTCGCCGACGACGAGGTTGGCGAACACCGCACCCGGCTTGAACTCGAAGTCGCGGGTCTCCTGGTTGTAGACCGAGACGCCGGTGACGTCACTGGGCAACAGGTCGGGGGTGAACTGGATCCGGCGCACCGAGCAGTCGATCGACCGGGCGAGAGCCTTGGCCAGCTTGGTCTTGCCGACGCCCGGGACGTCCTCTATGAGCAGGTGTCCCTCGGCGAGCATGACACCGAGGGCCAGCTTGACCGCGTCGCCCTTGCCCTCGATCACCCGCTCGATGTTGGTGATGATGCGGCCGGTGGCCTCGAGCAGATGGTCCAGCGAGCCGGGCGCCCCGTCGATGTTGTCCAGTGCGCTGTCCGTCACCAACGACTCCTCCTAGGCGGCGTCCGCTCCCGATCACCACATGGTGCCGCATCTTCGCCGCTCGTGCCCCCATCGGGTGAGCTTGGTCCGGCCACCCGTTACCCAACAGATGCCGGGCGGACGGCCCGCCAACTGGCGCGCCAGGGGTGTCGCACCGCCCGACATCGGCGAATGAGCAGCCCAGTGGAGCAAAGTGGAGTAGGGTGGCGCCTAGTGGAGGGTGGCGTAGGCGACACCCGCGGCGACAGGTGCAGAGGGGGAGATGCAGGCGATGTTCCTCGGCACGCACTCCCCCCGCCTGGACGACAAGGGCCGGCTGTTCCTGCCGGCGAAGTTCCGCGAGGAGCTCGCCGCCGGGTTGGTCATCACCAAGGGCCAGGACCGCTGCCTGTACGTCTTTCCGGTCGCAGAGTTCGGCAGGATCACCGACCGGCTGCGCGAGGCGCCGGTGACCGCGAAGGCGGTCCGCGACTACACCAGGGTCCTGTTCGCCAGTGCCTCGGACGAGACACCCGACAAGCAGGGCCGGATAACCGTCCCGGCCGCCCTGCGCAGCTATGCCGCCCTCGACCGGGACTGCGTGGTCATCGGCCAGAACACCCGGCTCGAGATCTGGGACCCCGTTGCCTGGCGGGCCTACGAGGGCGAGCAGGAGCAGGCGTTCTCCGACCTGTCCGAGGAGGTGCTGCCGGGGGTCCTATGACGACTGTCGTGCCGAGCGGCGTGCTGCGAGCTCTCGGTCCGCTCCTGCACCTGACGCACCTTCCCCGGTGTCAGGGGTGGCAGCGAACCGGGAGCTGGCAGCACACCAACACCACGAGCGAGATGATTGTCAGAGGGGTCGAGATGTCAGAGCACGGTGCCAACCAAGCACGGGGCGGGGCGGCGGGCCATGCCCACGTCCCGGTCCTGCTCGACCGCGTGCTCGCCCTGCTCGCACCGGCCCTGGACCGCCCGGCAGCCGTCCTGGTCGATGCCACCGTCGGGATGGGCGGGCATGCGGAGGCTCTCGTGTCGGCACATCCGGCGATGCGGCTGATCGGGCTCGACAAGGATCCCGAGGCGCTGCGGCGGAGCGGCGAGCGACTGGGCGGGTACGGCGCGCGGGTCAGCCTGGTGCACGCCGGATTCGACCACCTGCCCCGGGTGCTCTCCGAGCTGGACCTGGCGGAGGTGGACGGAGTGCTGTTCGACCTCGGCGTCTCCTCGCTGCAAATCGACGACGCCGCCCGCGGCTTCTCCTACGCCCACGACGCCCCGCTGGACATGCGGATGGACCCGACGGCGGGGCGCACTGCCGCCGAGGTGGTCAACGGCTACCCGCTGGCCGAGCTGGCCAGGATCCTGGGCGAATACGGCGAGGAGCGCTTCGCCTCCCGGGTGGCCGCAGCGATCGTGCGTGAGCGCGAGCGGGCGCCGCTCACCTCCAGCAGCCGGCTGGCCGACCTGGTGCGTGACGCGATCCCGGCCGCCGCCCGCCGCACCGGCGGGCACCCGGCCAAGCGGGCCTTCCAGGCGCTGCGAATCGAGGTCAACGGCGAGCTGGACGCGCTGCGCGCGGCACTGCCCGCCGCGATCGGGCACCTGCGCACGGGCGGCCGGATCGTCGTGTTGTCCTACCACTCCCTCGAGGATCGGATCGTCAAGCGCGCCCTCGCCGCAGCGGCGGCGAACCGCACGCCCCCCGGACTGCCCGTCGTGCTGCCCGGAACCGAGCCGATCCTGCGGCTGCTGACCCGTGGGGCGGAGCAGCCCGGCGAGGACGAGATCGCCGGCAACCCGCGCGCGGCCTCGGCCCGACTGCGTGCGGCCGAGCGCACGGCGGTGGCGGCGTGACGGCCCCCGCGCGACTGGTGGCCGGCAGCCCCCGGCCGGGCAAGGCACGCCCACTCGCGGCCGCACCCTCCCTGCGGCTGGTGCCACAGCGCTCGCTGCACCCGCCGCGGGCGCCGTTCGTGACCCTCGTCGTCGGCGTGCTGGCAGCCGGCCTGCTCGGGCTGCTGCTGCTCAACACGGTGATGGCCGAGGACTCCTTCCACCTGCATGCCCTCCAGCAGCAGGGCTCCGCGCTGGACCTGCGGCAGCAGCAACTGCAGCGTCAGATCGACGCCCTCGAGACGCCCAACGCGCTGGCTGCCCGGGCGCAGGCGCAGGGCATGGTGCCGGCCGGCGGCCCCGCCTTCATCCGGCTCAGCGACGGCAAGATCCTCGGCGTCCCCCAGCCGGCCAAGGCCCCGGTCGCGGTCCGGACGGCCCCTGCCGTCCCGGCCGGGTCGCAGCACCCGGCCGCGCCACCCGTGGCGGCGCCCAAGCCCGCCGCCACTGCGCAGTTCCCCGCCCCGAGCCCCGTGCCGGGCCCGCGTTGAGCACGGTGAGACCGCCGCGCCGGCGCCCTGTTCCCCGCCCGGCGGCCCCGCCACGGCCCCGCCCGGCGGCACGGAAGCGGCCACCGCCGCGCAGGCGACCGGCTCCCCGCCGGCGGACGCTCCGCCTGGGCAGCCCGAGCCGGCGGCTGCAGTTCGGCCTGGTCACCGTGCTCGCCCTCTTCGCAGTGATCGGCGGCCGCCTGGTGCAACTGCAGGGCCTGGACGGCACCGGCTACGCCAGCCAGGCCGAGCGGCTGCGGTTGCGCACCGTCGTGCTGCCTGCCCAGCGCGGGGACATCCTCGACCGCGAGGGCAACGTCCTGGCCCGTACGGTCGAGGCGCGCACCGTCTTCGCCGACCCCACCCTGGTGGTCGACGCGCCTGCCACGGCCGCCCGGCTGGCCGGCCCGCTGGGCGCCGCCCCGGCGACCTTGCTGGCGCAGCTGAGCAAGCCTGGCCGGTTCGTGGTCCTCAAGCGCGGCATGCTCCCCGAGCAGGCCAAGACCGTCACCGACCTGCGGCTGGCCGGCATCGGGACCCAACCCGAGAGCCAGCGCGAGGTGCCGGGCCACGACCTCGCGGCAAACGTGATCGGCTTCGTCGGCCGGGACGGCACCGGCCTCGCGGGCATCGAGAGCCGGTACGACTCCGTGCTGCGCGGCAAGCCCGGGGTGCACGATTACCAGACCGCGTCAGGCGGCCAGGCAATGCCCAGTGCCCTCGAGCGGACCGTCCCGGCAGTGCCGGGGCAGTCGATCGAGCTCACCATCGACCGCGACCTGCAGTACGTCGCGCAGCAGTCCCTGAGCAACCGGATGAAGCAGACCGGCGCCTTCACCGGCTCGGCGGTCGTCCTCGACGCCAGGACATTCCAGGTGATGGCGATGGCCAGCTACCCGACGTACGACGCCGCCAACCCTGCCGCGGCCCCGGCCGGCGCAACAGGCAATGCTGCGGTGTCCAACGTGGTCGAGCCGGGCTCGATCCACAAGGCAGTCACGATCGCCGGGGCCCTGCAGGCCGGCGTCATCTCGGCGGAAACGTCGATGCTCGTCCCACCCACGATCACCAAGGGCGGCAAGACCTTCCGCGATACCCACCCGCACGGCACGGTCGGCATCACCCTGATGGGCATCCTCGCGCAGTCCAGCAACGTGGGAACCATCGAGATCGCCGACCGGCTCGGTGCGCAGGGCCTGTACGACTACCAGCGCAAGTTCGGCCTCGGCGCGAAGACCGGCCTGGACTTCCCCGGAGAGAGTCCCGGCATCGTCCAACCACCGTCGAAGTGGTCCGGTCCCTCCTACGGCGGGATCCCGATCGGGCTCGGAGTGGCGGTGACGCCGCTGCAGATGGCCGTGGTCTACGCCACGGTGGCCAACGACGGGATCCGGCTGGCGCCCAGCCTGGTGCGGGGATTCCGTGACGCCGACGGCCGGTTCAGCCCGGCGCCCGCGCCCAAGGCAACCCGGGTCGTCTCGCCGGAGGTCGCCAGGGTCATGCGTACCGACCTGTCGGCGATCACCAGCAAGCACGCGACCGGCAAGAGAGCCGCCATTGCCGGCTACGTGATCGCCGGCAAGACCGGCACCGGGCAGCGGGTGGAGAAGGGCCACTACACGGCTGGCAACGTGACCTCCTTCATCGGGATGGCACCTGCCGCCGACCCGAAGTACGTGGTCGCGGTGTTCGTGCACGCACCCAACGGCGTCGGCGGCGCTGTGTCCGGGCCGGTGTTCCAGGAGCTGATGGGCTACCTGTTGCGCCACTACCGGGTGCCGCCGGAGGGCACCGCGCCGCCAGAGCAGTTCCTCGCCGCGGGCGAGTGACCACTCGGTAGGCTCGCTCGTCGTGTCGGCAATCCCTGCGCTGCGCCCCGAGCACCCGCCCGGACGCGGCCTCGCTGAGCTCGCCGAAATCCTCGGGGCACCGCCGCCCGCTCCGGGCACCGGGGGCACGATCACTGGCATAACCCACGACAGCTCCGCCGTGCGGCCAGGCGATCTCTACGCCGCCCTGCCTGGTGCGCGCACCCACGGCGCGCGGTTCGCCGCCGCCGCGGTCCGGGCCGGTGCCGTCGCCGTGCTGACCGACCCGGCAGGGCGAGCGGCAGCCGGTGACCCCGCAGTGCCGGTAATCGTCGTCGAGGCGCCCCGGGCCGTTCTCGGCGAGGTCGCCGCCTGGGTCTACGGCGACCCGTCGGCCGGGCTGACCGTCCTGGGCGTGACGGGCACGAACGGCAAGACCACCACTGCGTACCTGATCGACGCCGGGCTGCGGGCCGCCGGGCACACCACCGGCCTAGTGGGCACTATCGACATCCGGGTCGCCGGGCAGAGCGTGTCCAGCGTCCGGACCACCCCCGAGGCCACCGACCTGCAGGCGCTCTTCGCGGTAATGCGGGAGAGCGGGGTGGACGCGGTAGCCATGGAGGTGTCCAGCCACGCGCTTGCCCTGCACCGGGTCGACGGCACGCGGTTCACCGCCGGGCTGTTCACGAACCTGTCGCAGGATCACCTGGACTTCCACGGCGACCTCGAGAGCTACTTCGCGGCCAAGGCCGCGCTGTTCGACGGGCGGTGCCGCCACGAGATCGTCAACTGCGACGACCCCTACGGCCGGCGGCTGGTCCGGCCGGCGACGGTCACCGTGTCGGCCAGCGGCGAGCGGGGTGCGACCTGGCGAGCCGCCGGCCTGCGCAACCACCCGGCCGGCCCGACGACATTCGAGGCGCACGGCCCCAACGGCGTACAGGTCGCCGCATCCGTGCGCAGTCCCGGCGACTTCAGTGTCGCCAACGCGCTGCTGGCGATCGCCGCGCTCGCCACGATCGGCGTGCCCCTGCCGGAAGCCGTCGGTGGGATAGCCGCCCTCGACGTGCCAGGCCGGATGGAGCGGGTGGATCGCGGCCAGGGCTTCCTCGCGGTAGTGGACTACGCCCACACGCCGGCGGCCATCACGGGGGCGCTGGCGGCGCTGCGGCCGCTGACCCCCGGTCGGCTCATCATCGTGCTGGGCGGGGGCGGCGACCGCGACCGGGCCAAGCGGCCCCTGATGGGAGAGGCTGCGGCCAGGGGCGCCGACCTCGTCGTGGTCACCGACGACAACCCGCGGTCGGAGGACCCCGCCGCGATCCGGGCGGCGATCCTGGCCGGGGCGCGGCGATCGGGCCCGGCCGCGCCGATGGACGTCGCGGGCCGCCGCGAGGCGATGGCCGCCGCCGTGCGGCAGGCCCGGGCGGGTGACACGCTGCTCGTCGCCGGCAAGGGTCACGAGCAGGGCCAGGAGATAGCCGGTGAGCTGCATCCCTTCGACGACCGGGTAGTGCTCGCCGAGTTGCTCGAGGGGGTGACCCGATGATCCCCCTGACCCTCGCCGAGGTAGCCACCGTCACCGGCGGTGAGCCCGTCGACGCGCCCGACCGAGGTGCCGTGATCACCGGCGGCGTAGTCTTCGACTCCCGGCTGGCCGGGCCGGGTGACCTGTTCCTGGCGCTGGCCGGCGAACGGTCCGACGGCCACGACCATGCCGCGGCGGCCCGTGCAGCCGGCGCCGTCGCGGTCCTGGCCACCAGGCCGGTGGGAGTCCCGGCGATCGTGGTCGGTGACGTCCTGGCTGCCCTGTCCCGGCTGGCGCATGCAGTGCTCGAGCGGCTGCCGGAAGTCACCGTCGTCGGCGTCACCGGCTCCAGCGGTAAGACGTCCACAAAGGATCTGATTGCTGCTTTGCTGCCGCGCTTGGGGCCCACGGTGGCGCCGCCGGGGTCGTACAACAACGAGCTCGGCCACCCGTACACCGTTCTGCTCGCGACGGCCGGGACCAGATACCTCGTGCTGGAGTACAGCGCCCGGGGTCCGGGCCACATCGCCGCGCTCTGTGCGGTGGCCCGGCCCGACATCGCGGTGGTCCTCAACGTCGGTACCGCCCACATCGGGGAGTTCGGATCCGCCGAGGCGGTTGCGCTGGCCAAGGCCGAGCTCGTCACCGGGCTGGACCCCGGGGCGGTCGCCATGCTCAACGCCGACGATTCCCGCGTCCGTGCTATGGCCCTTGCCACCAGCGCCAAGGTGGTGCTCACCGGCCGGGCCGACGATGCTGACGTCCGGGCCACCGGCGTGCGGCTGGACTCCCGCGCCCGCGCCTCGTACACGCTGCACGCCCGCGGGCAGCAGGCCGACGTCGTGCTGCAGCTCTTCGGCGAGCACGCCGTCGCCAACAGCCTGGCGGCGGCGGCCGTGGCCCGGGAGCTCGGCATGGAACTCGCCGAGATAGCCGCCGCCCTGAGCACGGTGCGGCCGGTCAGCCGCTGGCGGATGGAGGTCACCGAGCGCCCAGACGGCGTCACCGTGGTCAACGACGCGTACAACGCCAACCCGGAGTCGATGGCCGCCGCCCTGCGGGCGGTGGTGGCCATGAGCGGGGGCGGGCGGACCTGGGCGGTGCTCGGGCAGATGGCCGAGCTTGGTGGGCGGGCAGACTTCGAGCACGACGCGCTCGGCCGGCTCGTCAACGACCTGGGCATCGACCGGCTCGTCGCGGTCGGCCCGCTGGCCGAGGGCGTGCATGCTGGTGCCGTACATGGCGGACGCACAGAACGGGAGTCCTCGTACGTGCCCGACATCGAAGCGGCCCTGCGGCTGCTGCGCGCCGAACTCCGGCCAGGCGACGTGGTCCTGGTCAAGGCCTCCCGGGCGGCCGGCCTCGAGCGGATCGCGCTCGCGCTGTTGGGGGAGGGCCGTTGAAGTTCATCCTGGTCGCCGGACTCGTGGCCTTCCTGATCTCCATCTTCGGCACCCCGTGGGCGATCAGGGTCCTCACCCACCTGGGCATCGGCCAGGAGATCCGCACCGACGGTCCGACCACTCACCTGACCAAGCGGGGGACGCCCACCATGGGCGGCCTGGTCATCATCGGCGCGACGGTCCTGGGCTATCTCATCGCGCACCTGGCCCTGGTGCTGCTGTCCCTCCTGCAGAGCAGCACGTCGACTGTGGCCGAACGCGGACCGACGGCCAGTGCAGTGCTGCTGCTGGGGCTGTTCGTCGGGCTCGGCGCGGTGGGCTTCGTCGACGACTACATCAAGGTAGGAAAGCAGCGCAGCCTGGGCTTGGACACCAAGGCGAAGCTGATCGCCCAGCTGCTCATCGCCGTGCTGTTCGCACTGCTGGCCCTGCAGTTCAGGAACGCCGGCGGGGTGTCTCCGGCCTCCACCCACCTGTCCTTCGCCCGCGACATCTCCTGGCTGCCGCTGGGGGCCGTGGGCTTCGTGATCCTCGCCTACCTGATCATAACCGCGGCGTCGAATGCGGTGAACCTCACCGATGGGCTGGACGGCCTGGCCACCGGCACGGCGGTGATGGTGTTCATCGCCTACACGCTGATGTCCTTCTGGCAGTTCCGGCACCAGTGCACGCCCGCGCTGGCCGAGGTGCCGCCGCGCTGTTACGCGATCCGGGACGGCGTGGATCTCGGGATGGTGGCCTTCGCCGCCGCGGGGGCCTGCTTCGGCTTCCTGTGGTGGAACGGCTCACCGGCGCGCATCTTCATGGGCGACACCGGCTCGCTGTCCCTGGGGGGTCTGCTGGCCGGCCTGGCCATCCTGACCCGCACCGAACTGCTGCTCATCGTCGTGGGTGCCCTCTTCGTGATCATCACGATGTCCGTGATCGTCCAGGTAGCTGTCTACAAGCTGACCAGGCGACGGGTCTTCCGGATGGCACCCTTGCAGCACCACTTCGAGCTGGCCGGGTGGGGTGAGGTCACCGTCGTCATCCGCTTCTGGATCCTGGCCGGCATCGGGGTGGCCGCCGGGCTGGGACTGTTCTATGCCGACTTCGTCGCCGGCCGGAGGGGATGAGCGCCGCCCCATACCCCGATCGCCCGGTCCTGGTCGCGGGAGCGGGCGTCTCCGGTGTCGCGGTCACCGAAGTGCTCCTGCGGCTCGGTGCACAGGTGACAGTCACCGACCGGGCGCCCTCGGCGCGCACGGAGGCGCTGGCCGCCCTCGGTGCCCGGATCTCCACGGGGCTGGGCGAGGTGCCGCCCGGCATCGACCAAGTGGTCACCTCGCCGGGCTGGCGTCCCGACCACCCGCTGCTGCTCGACGCCGCCGGACGCGGCATCGAGGTGATCGGTGACGTCGAGCTGGCCTGGCGGTTGAGGGAGTCCCCGGCCGGCCGGCCGCCGGCGCCCTGGCTCGCGGTCACCGGGACCAACGGCAAGACCACCACCGTCGAGATGCTCGCCGGCATGCTGCGGGCCGCCGGGTACCGGGCGGTCGCAGCCGGCAACATCGGCCTGCCCCTCGTCCGGGCGGTCTGCGACCCGGAACCCTACGAAGTCCTCGCGGTCGAGCTGTCCTCGTTCCAGCTGCACTGGTCCTCCACCGTCGCCCCGGTCGCTGCGGCCATCCTCAACCTGGCCCCGGACCATCTCGACTGGCACGGTTCGATGGCCGCGTACGCGGCGGACAAGGCCAAGGTCCTGGCCCCCGGCACCCTTGCGGTGCACAACGCGGACGACGCCTGGTCGAGGCGGCTCGCGGCGGGCCGCGCGGGCGCCGGGTTCACCCTGGGGCCGCCGGCCGCAGGCCAACTGGGCGTGGCCAGGGGGGCACTGCTCGACAGGGCATTCGGCGAAGGGGAGTTCGCCACGGTGGGCGACCTGCCGGTCGTTGGCCCGCACAACGTGGCCAACGCCCTGGCCGCCGCTGCCCTCGCCTTCTCCTATGGTGTGCCGTCCGGTGCGGTGTCCGCCGGGCTGGCCGGCTTCCGCACCGGGCCGCACCGCAACGCCGCTGTCCGCTCCGTCGGCGGGATCACCTATGTCGACGACAGCAAGGCCACCAACCCCCATGCCGCGGCAGCCTCCCTCGGCGCCTACGACCGGGTGGTCTGGATCGCCGGTGGCCTGCTCAAGGGCGCCGACGTCGACGATCTCGTCGCCGGCGCGGCACCTCGGCTGGCCGGTGTGGTGCTGCTGGGCGCTGACCGGGCGGTGCTGGGGGCGGCGCTGGCGCGACACGCCCCCGATGTCCCCGTGGTCGAGGTCCACAGGGCCGACCATGGAGCCATGTCGGACGCCGTCGCAGCCGCGAGCCTGCTCGCGCGCCGTGGCGACGTCGTGCTACTGGCGCCCGCCGCAGCGTCGATGGACATGTTCACCGACTACGCAGCACGCGGCGCGGCCTTCGCCGATGCGGTCCACGCACTGGGGGAGGGGTGAGGGCGCCGACCCACGCCCAGGAGGTCGCTGCCGGAGACCTCGCCGAGGGTGCCGGTCGGCGCTGGCTCGACCGGCCACTGGCCTCCTACTACCTCCTGCTCGGCAGCGCCGGCCTGCTGCTGCTCCTCGGCCTGGTCATGGTGCTGTCCGCATCGAGCGTCAAGTCCTACGTGTCGACCGGCACGCCGTACGACATCTTCCGGCGCCAACTGGTCTGGGTCGCCGTGGGGCTGCCCGCCCTGTGGCTGGGCCTGCGGCTGCGCGTGCGAACCCACCGGATGCTTGCCTACCCCATGCTGCTGATCTCCATGGGCCTGATGGTGCTCGTCCTGGTGCCGGGGGTCGGCAGCACGGTCCGCGGCTCCACCAGGTGGCTCGACCTGGGCCCGCTGTGGCTGCAGCCCTCCGAGCTGGCCAAGCTCGG
>JBDUBV010000098.1:0-10499 GCA_040003795.1 Pseudonocardiales bacterium
CGGCCCCGACTCCCTGCGGCTGCGTGCGTTGACGCAGTGGCGGCCTGGGAGTGCCGGCATGTTCCGGTCACTCCTGGCGGGAGCCGATTCTGCGGTCACTGTGGCGCTCCTACATCCGGCCGGTCACCCTGCAGCCGACCAAGCCGGCACGCCTGCGGCGCCTGACGCGACCAGCACCAAGCGTAGTTTCCGCTCCTGACAGTGCTGGACCTGGTCGTCGTCGGTGAGACTGAGTACTGGTCGGCTCGACAGTTGGCATCGGCCGATAATCGACATCACGCTCTATGTCCGCCGCGGCGGCCGCGTCCCGGTAACTGCTGCATTCTGCCCCGATGAACGACCGCGAGAACCCAGCCGCTCAGCCACAGGTGTGCGGAAGACGGCACCGCGTTGTGAAGCGATGGTCTAGGGTGGCGCCAGCTAGCGGGGGGGATGGAGGGGAACTCTAATGATTCGTAGAAGCCCGCAGACTGCTCTGGTCGCCTTGGTCGCCGTTGTCCTGCTCGCTCTTGGGGCAGCGCCTGCCTCGGCCGCCACACTGTCCGCCCCCTTGGCCACAGGGCTCGCGGGTCCCCTGCAGTTCGCTGTCGCCAGCAACGGAAGCATCTACGTCGGTGAGAACTTCGCCGGCCGGCTGACGAAGATCGACAAGCGTGGCGGGACATCGACGGTGACCACCGTTGCCCAGGGGGCTGAAGTCGCAGGTGTCGATGCTCGGGGGGCCGGCACGCTGGTCTACACAACGACCACGGGAGTCTCGGAAGACACGACCGCGACAGCATCGGGTCTGGCGCGTGCGCTGCCGAACGGTCGCACGAGTCAACTCGCCGACCTATTCGCCTACGAGCAGACCTACAACCCGGACAGCATCAACCACTACGGCTTCTCGAACCTCGACCCTGCTTGCGCCGCAACCCTGCCTCCGGGCATCCCTACTGACCCATACGCCGGCCTGCTCGACACGCACCCCTACGCGGTGGCGATCGTGCCCGGCGGGTGGGTCGTCGCCGACGCTGCCGGCAACGACTTGCTCAAGGTCACCGCCAACGGGCGCATCAGCACGCTGGCAGTGTTGCCGGCCCAGCCCGCTGTGGCGATCACGGCTGACAACTTCGGCGCGTTCGGGCTTCCGGCCTGCGCGGTCGGGGCGACGTACACTGCCGAGCCGGTGCCGACCGACGTCGAGGTGGGTCCTGACGGTCAGCTCTACGTCTCCACCCTGTCCGGCGAACCGGCGCCCGGCTCGGTCTACCGCGTTGACCCGCACTCCGGGGCCACCAGTTTGATCGCGACCGGCTTCGCCGGAGCGACGAACCTTGCCGTGGCTCCCGACGGCACGATCTACGTGGCGGAGCTGTTCGGCGGCCAGATTTCCAAGGTGGTCGGCACCGGCTCTGTACCTGTCATCCAGCTGCCAAATCCCGCCGGCCTAGAGTGGGCCAACGGCAAGCTATACGTCTCCTACGACGTGTTCGGCCCTGACGGGAAGATCGCCACCATCGCCCCGTGACAGGTTGATCAGGGTCAGCATTCCCGCCAACACCCCAGCGGGACTAGGGTCCTAGACGGGCAAAGCTCAGGGGCTGACCCAAGCTTCGAACAAGGCAGCAGCTGAGTAGTACGAGCACAGGGTCCGCACGCGGCACGGCACTCTGCCCTGAGGAGGCGCCGAACGTGCTCCACGTGCACCGCTCCGAACGCGCTGACGCGCTCGTGGACGGCCTCGGGGAGCTGCTGCGTGACCGGCCCGAGGATCCCTTTGCGGTAGAGGTGGTCGCCGTACCCGCCAAGGGCATCGAGCGCTGGCTGTCGCAACGACTCTCCCATGTCCTCGGCGCCCAGGACGGCCGCGGCGACGGGGTCTGTGCCAACGTGGCGTTCCCCCAGCCCTCCTCCTTGGTCGCCGCTGCCGTCTCGGCGGCTGCCGGGATCAGTGCCGACGACGATCCCTGGGAGACCGGGCGGGTGCTCTGGGCCCTGCTCGAGGTAATCGACGAATGCTCCGGGGAGGCCTGGTGCTCCACGCTCGCCGGTCACCTCGGCATCGGTGACTTCGCGACCCACCGCCGCGGGCGCCGCCTGGCCACCGCGCAACACATTGCCGCCCTGTACGACTCCTACGGCGCGCACCGCCCGGCCATGCTCAGGAACTGGCTGCAGGGCACCGACTCCGACGGCGTCGGTGGCAACCTGGCCCCTGACCTGACATGGCAGGCCGAGCTGTGGAGGAGGCTGCGGGCCCGCATCGGCGAGCCTAGCCCGGCTGAACACCTACCCCCCGCCTGCCAACAGCTCACCGACCAGCCCGATCTGGTCGACCTACCGCCGCGCTTGTCGCTGTTCGGCCCTACCCGGCTGACCACAGCACAGCTCGAGGTCCTCGCGGCGCTGGCAGAACGCCGCGACGTGCACCTGTGGTTACCGCATCCCTCGCCCGGGCTGTGGGACCGGATAACAACGCTGCCCAGGCAAGAAAGACGCGTCCTCCGCCGCAACGACCCCACCGCCGATGCGCCGAGGAACCCGCTCCTGTCCAGCCTCGGCCGCGACGCGCGGGAGCTCCAGCTCCAACTCAGCACCGTTGGGAATCACAAGGATCACCGATACCCCCTCGCCGACCGGCCCGCCACGCTGCTCGGATCGCTGCAGCGCGTCCTGCAAGAGGACGGCGATACCCCGGACCGCCCACTGGTCGAGCGAGACGACCGCAGTCTCCAGGTGCATGCCTGCCACGGCCCGGCACGCCAGGTCGAGGTGCTCCGGGAGGTACTCGTCGGGTTGCTCGCGGCCGATCCGACCCTGGAGCCGAGGGACATCCTCGTCATGTGTCCCGACATCGAGGACTACGCGCCGCTGATCTCGGCAGCATTCGGCCTCGACGACGACGAGCCGGGCGAGGCCCACCCCGGCCACCGGCTGCGGGTACGCCTGGCCGACCGCTCGCTGCGGCAGACCAACCCGCTGCTGGCCACCCTCGCGTCGCTGCTGGAGCTGGCCGGCGCGCGGGTAACCGCCAGCCAGGTCCTCGACCTGGCATCCCACCAGCCGGTACGCCGGCGCTTCCGCTTCAGCGACGACGATTTCGAGCGGCTGCAGGAGTGGGTGGCGAAGTCCGGCGTCCGGTGGGGCCTGGACGCCACTCACCGGGCAGCGTTCGGCCTCGATCGGTTTCCGCAGAACACCTGGCAAGCAGGTCTCGACCGGGTGCTGCTGGGGGTGGCGATGGACGAGGAGGAGTTGCGCTGGCTCGGCCTGGCGCTGCCGCTCGACGATGTGGACAGCAGCGACATCGACCTCGCCGGCCGGCTGGCCGAATTCGTCGACCGGTTGACCGAAGTGCTCGACGGTATGGCCGGCGAGCGCCGGCTCGCCGACTGGCTCGGCACGCTGACCGGCGCCCTCGACCGCCTCACCGCCACCCGCGAGGCGGATGCCTGGCAGTCCGCCCAGGCGCACCGCGAGCTGGCACAGGTGGCGACGGACGCCGGCGAACGCGCCCATTCCACGATGCTCGCGCTCGCCGACGTCCACGCGCTGCTGGCTGCCCGGCTGCATGGTCGCCCGACGCGGGCGAATTTCCGTACTGGCAGCCTGACCATGTGCTCGATGGTGCCCATGCGCTCGGTTCCGCACCGGGTCGTCTGCCTGTTGGGCATGGACGACGGCACCTTCCCCCGCCGGTCGGGCGTCGACGGCGACGACGTGCTCGCGCGGGACCCGTGCGTCGGGGAGCGCGACCCTCGCAGCGAGGACCGGCAACTGCTGCTCGACGGCATCCTGGCCGCCCGGGACCACCTGGTGATTCTCTACACCGGCGCCGACCCCCGGACCAATGCCCGTCGCCCCCCGGCCGTACCCGTCGGCGAGATCCTCGACGCGGCGGACGCCACGATGCGCATGCCAGTCCGCGACCGCATCGTCGTACGGCACCCGCTGCAGCCCTTCGACGCGCGCAACTTCACCGACGGGGCGCTCGGCGCCCACGGCCCATTCAGCTTCGACAAGCACGCCCTGCGCGGGGTGCAGCGGGCCGCCCGGCCGCGCGAAGCGACGGGCCCGTTCCTGCCCGAGCCGTTGCCCCCTCCCGCTGACAGCAACGAGGTATCGCTCGACGATCTCGTGTACTTCCTCGAGCAGCCGGTACGGGCATTCCTGCGCCAGCGCCTCGGCGTCACGCTGAGCCGCGACGAGGACGACTTGGTAGACGGACTCAGCGTCGACCTCGACAACCTCGAGAAGTGGGCCATCGGCGACCGCTTGCTGAAGTCCTGCCTCACCGGTGCGGACCTAACAGCGGCGACGCACGCCGAGTGGCTGCGCGGGACGTTGCCCCCTCGCGAGCTGGGCAAGCGGATTGTTGAGGGGGTGGCAGGGCAGGTCCAACCGCTGCTCACCGCCGGTGCGCCCCTCCGGCAGACCGAGGCCCGGGCCATCGACGTCGCCGTAGATCTGGGCGGCGGCCGGCATCTCACCGGCACGGTCGGCAGCGTCCACGGCGACGACATCGTCCGTATCGAGTACTCCAAGCTGTCGGCCAAACACCGGCTCCGGGCGTGGGCGCAGCTCCTGGCTCTCTCGGCGGCCCGGCCGGAGACACCGTGGCAGGCGGTCACGATCGGCCGCGGGTCGAGGGCGCCCGTGCAATCCGTACTCGGGCCCGTCGACCGCGCAGCGGCAAGGCAGTGCCTGGCCGATCTGGTCGAGCTCCGGGTGGAGGGCCTGTGCGCACCGCTACCGATGGCGGTCAAGACGTCGGCGGAGTACGCGGCCAGGCATGCGACCGGCGTGTCCGTACAGGACGCGCTCACCGGCGCCCGCAAGGAGTGGCTTAGCGCCTTCGGCGGCGAGCATGCGGAGGAGGCGCACCAGCTCGTCTGGGGAGAGGCCGCCCCCTTCGATGGCGCGGCACCGTTCGGGGTGCTGGCACTGCGCCTCTGGGAGCCGTTGCTCGCCGCCGAGTCGTTGGGGCCGGCGTGACGGGGCAGGCGCACAAGGCGTTCGATGTCTGCGGGCCGCTGCCGACCGGCACCACCGTGCTCGAGGCGAGTGCGGGCACCGGCAAGACATTCACCATCGCCGCCCTCGCCACCCGCTACGTCGCCGAAGGTGTCGCCGCCCTCTCGGAGTTGATGCTCGTCACCTTCAGCCGGGCCGCGACCCAGGAGTTGCGCGAGCGGGTGCGGGAGCGACTGGTCAGCGCCGAGCACGGCCTCACCGACCCGGCTCTGGCGCGCGCACATCCCGAAGACTCACTGATGCGGCTGCTCGCCGGCTGTCCCGACGACGAGGTGCACGTCAGGCGGCGCCGGCTCGCGCGCGCCCTGGCCGACTTCGACGCCGCCACCATCGCGACCACCCACGGCTTCTGCCAGCAGATGCTCGCCGGGCTCGGGATGGTGGGCGACCTGGAGACCGACACGACGTTCGTCGAGCAGGCCGACGACCTCGTGCGGGAGGTCGTCGACGACCTCTACGTACGCAAGTTTGCCCTCGACTCCGCCGACCCGGCGATCACCTACGGCTGCGCCCGCAAGGTCGCCCGGGATGCCATGGCGGACCGGCAGGCCCAACTCCTGCCCGACGATGCGGAGAAGGGCTCGGCCGGACAGCAGCGCTACGGGATGGCGTTCGCCGTACGACAGGAGGTCGAAGCCCGCAAGCGCACCCGGCGGCTGCTCGACTACGACGACCTGCTCACCCGCCTGCGTGACGCGCTCTTCGACCCGGTGCGCGGCACGGCCGCACAGGAGCGGGTGCGCTCGCGCTATCGCGTGGTGCTGGTCGACGAGTTCCAGGACACCGACCCGGTGCAGTGGGAGATCTTGCAGGCGGCGTTCGGCGCCAGCACGACGCTGGTGCTCATCGGCGACCCGAAGCAGGCGATCTACGCCTTCCGCGGAGCCGACCTGGTCACCTATCTGAAGGCGGCCGAGACGGCCGGGGAGAAGCGCACGCTGGCGCGCAACTGGCGCAGCGACAACGACCTGCTCACCGCCCTGGGTACGGTCTTCGGCGGCGCTGCTCTGGGTGACCGCCGGATTCCGGTGGTGCCCGTGGTCGCGGAGCACGAGGGGCGACGGCTCTGTGGTGCGGGGCCGCCGCTGCGGCTTCGGGTGGCCAGTCGCGCACAGGCAGGCAAGGCTGACTGCGGCATGCCGTTGGTCGGCGAGGCCCGCGCGCTGGTGGCGGAGGACGTGGCCTTCGACATCGTGGGTCTGCTCTCCGGCCCCGCGATGCTCACCCTCGATAGGGACGCCCGGCCACCGCGGCCGGGCGATATCGCCGTGCTCGTCCGTACCAATGATCAAGCCATCCTCGTCCGCGACCAACTGGACAAGGCGAACGTCCCCGCCGTCCTGACCGGGAGCAAGAGCGTGTTCCTCGCCCCGATGACGCGCGAGTGGCTGACCCTCCTGCGCGCGATCGACCAGCCACATAGGACCGGACTGGCCCGGGCGGCGGCGCTGACCTGCTTCATGGGGTGGACCGCCGAGGCGCTGGCGACGGCCGATGCCGTCTCGGTGGACGCTCTGGGACCCCAGCTCCGGGGCTGGCGGGGCCTGCTCGCTGAGCGAGGGGTGGCGGCGCTGCTGGAGATCATAACGTCCTCTGGCGGGCTGATCGAGCGGATGCTCGGCGCCACCAACGGGGAGCGCGACCTCACCGACATTCGGCACATCGGTGAGGCGCTGCACGGCGCAGCGGTCGACGGACAGCTCGGGCCGGCTGCACTGGTCGAGTGGCTGCAGCGGCGGGTCAGTGAGGCGGGTGAGGACGCCGCCGAGGAGCGCAGCCGGCGGCTCGAGTCCGACGCCGAGGCCGTCCAGGTCGTTACCATCCACGGCGCCAAAGGGCTGGAGTTCCCGATCGTCTACGTGCCCTTCGGCTGGGACCGGTTCGCCGGCAGCAAGCCCGACCCGCTCCGGCTGCACACGGCCGAGGGCACCCGGCAGTTGTACGTCGGCGGCCCCGACAGTCCCTCGTACGGCCAGCACCTCGCTGAGCACGACGCCGAGGAACGCGGCGAGGACCTGCGACTGCTCTATGTCGCCATGACCCGGGCGCAGTGCCAGGTGGTGGCGTGGTGGGCGCCGTCGAACAACACCTCCGCATCGCCGCTGCATCGGCTGCTGTACGACGACTTCCCGCCGGGGCAGAAGGTGATGGACAAGGTGCCCGTGCCCATGGACGGGCCGGCGCGGGTGCGGCTGTCGACCAAGGCGGCTTCATCGGCGGGGAGTATCGAGGTGGAGTCGGTTGCCGACGATCGGAAGGCGCGCTGGACTCCGCCGGCCGGGCCTGTCGCACAGCTGTCGGCGGCGGTGTTCGGCCGATCCCTCGACCGTGCGTGGCGGCGCACGTCCTACAGCGGGCTCACTGCTTCTTTGTACGAGGCCCGGCACGCACCGGGGGTGGGCAGCGAGCCGGAGGCGGCCGATCGGGAAGATGAGCCGGTGCTGCCGCCCGGGTTGCCACTCGCGGTGGAATCGGACGAGGAGCGGCTGCGCGCTGTGCCGTCGCCGATGGCCGACCTGCCGGCGGGGACGGCGTTCGGCACGCTGGTGCACCGGGTGCTGGAGACGGTGGACACGGGCGCTCTTGATCTGCCGACCGAGTTGCAGGCGCGGTGCTCGGAGGCGGTGGCCGGGCGGCTCGGGTCGGCGTTGGACGCCGGTGTCCTCGCGCAGGGGATGTTGGCGTCGTTCGAGACCCCGCTCGGCGGGGTCTTCGGCGGTCTTCGGCTGCGTGACATCGCGCCGGCCGACCGGCTGGCCGAGCTCGACTTCGAGCTGCCGCTGGCCGGCGGCGATTCGCCAGGTGTTGTGGACAGCACCCTGGGCTCCGTGGCCGGCTTGCTGCGGTCGTACGTCTTGCCGCCCGACCCGATGGCGGGCTATGCCGACGCGCTTGCCGTGCCTGCGCTGGGACCGCAGCGGCTGCGCGGCTACCTGTCCGGCAGCATCGACGCGGTGCTCCGGGTGGGGGGCGGTGCCGCTGGGCCGCGCTATGTGGTCGTCGACTACAAGACGAACTGGATGGGCGCCTTTGGGGTCGACCAGTCCTTGACGGCGTGGGACTACCGGCCGGCTGCGCTGGCTGCCGAGATGGTGCAGGCGCACTACGGCTTGCAGGCACTGCTGTACTCCGTCGCGCTGCACCGCTTCCTGCGCTGGCGGCAGCCGGGCTACGACCCGGATCGCCACCTCGGCGGGGTGCTCTATCTCTTCTTGCGAGGGATGTGCGGGCCTGCGACGCCTCTTGTAGACGGGATTCCGTGCGGGGTGTTCTCGTGGCGGCCGCCGTCGGGCCTCGTCGTTGGGTTGTCATCTCTGTTGGATACCGGGTTGGTATGACAGTCGACCTGTTCGACGTCGGGTACGCAGCCCGGGCCGGTGGCCGCCTCGCGGCGTTCAACCAGGCCGGCGTGCTCAGCGCGGCCGACGTGCATGTGGCCACCACGTTGGGGCGGCTGGGTTCTGAGGGCGACGACCGGGTGCTGCTGGCTGTGGCTCTCGCCGTACGCGCAGTCCGGCTCGGCTCGGTATGCATCGACCTGGGCGAGGTGCACAAGACTGCCGCGTCGGACACCGAGGAGTCCGTGGATCCGGTCGACCTACCGTGGCCTTCCGTTGTTGAGTGGTACGCCGCGTGCCGGAACAGCCCACTGGTCGCCGTCGGGGTGTCGGGTGCGGCCGATGGGCCGGTGCGGCTGGTCGAGGAGCTGATCTACCTCGACCGGTACTGGCGGCAGGAGCAACTTGTGCGGACCGAGTTGGACGCGCGGGCTGCTCTGTCATTGGCTGGGGTGGATCCGGCGCGGCTGCGGGCCGCCCTGTCTCGGCTGTTCCCGAGCGAGGCACCCGACTACCAGCGCCTGGCGGCGGCCGCTTGTGTCACGGGTGCCGTGACCGTCGTGGCCGGTGGACCGGGTACCGGCAAGACGAGCACCGTGGCGCGGCTGCTCGCGGTACTGCATGAGCTGTTCGACGGACCGCTGCGCGTCGCGCTGGCAGCGCCGACCGGCAAGGCGGCGGCGCGGCTGCAGGAAGCGATCGCGGCAGTGTCTGCGGGGCTGGCCGAGCAGGATCGGGCAGCCCTGGGAACGCCAACCGCATCGACCGTGCACCGCCTGCTGGGCTGGCGGCCGGACTCGCACAGCCGGTTCAAGTACAACCGCAGCAACCGGCTGCCCTTCGACGTGGTTCTCATCGACGAGACCTCGATGGTGTCGCTGACGCTGATGTCGCGGCTGCTCGAGGCGATCCGCCCGGACGCCCGGCTGGTGCTTGTGGGCGACCCCGACCAGCTGGCCTCGGTCGAGGCCGGCGCTGTGCTGGGTGACCTGGTGGGTCGGCCGCCCCGGCCGGGCGTGGATGCGCGGCTGACTGCGCTGACGTCGCTGGTGCCTGCTGATCTGGTGCCGGCCGCGGAGGTCGAGGCGGAGTTGCGCAATGACGTCGTACGGCTGCGCAAGCCGCACCGCTTCGGCGGGGCCATCGCCGAGCTGGCCGAGGCGATCCGCTTGAACCGGCCGGACGAGGTGCTCGCTGTTCTCCGTGGTGGTGACGCGGCGATCGAGTTCGTGGACTCTGGCGATGTATCGGCGCGGGCTCCGGCAGGGCTGGAGGGGCTGCGCGCCGATGTGGTGCACGCGGGTCTTGCGATGACGTTGGCGGCGCGAGCAGGCGATTCTGCTGCGGCACTCGGCGAGCTCGAACGTCACCGCCTGGTGTGTGCCCACCGCCGCGGACCGTACGGCGTGGCCCGGTGGAGCGATCAGATCGAGCACTGGCTGGCCGCTGTCATCGACGGCTATGCGGCAGAGGGTGAGTGGTATCGGGGCCGCCCGCTGCTCGTGACGGCGAACGACTACGAGCTCAAGATCTACAACGGTGACACCGGAGTGGTGGTCGACGGAGGTGGTGGCGAGCCGGTGGCAGCTTTCGGCGGCCGGGCCGAGCCGCTGCTGCTGTCGCCGAGCCGGCTGTCCGGGATCCAGACGGTGCATGCGATGACAGTCCACCGCGGACAAGGCAGCCAGTTCGACCGAGTGTCGGTGCTGCTACCCCCAGAGGACTCACCGCTGCTGACTCGAGAGCTGTTCTACACGGCCGTGACCCGGGCCGAGACGTTCGTCCGGGTCATCGGGACGGAGGAGGCCGTCAAACTTGCCGTCACCCGGCCGGTCGTTCGGGCAAGCGGCCTCCGCCGCAGCAGGGCGCTGAGCTAACCCGCGTGCGCAGCTTCCAGGTCACGGCCGTCTGCCTCTCTCACCTGCATGTTTGACGTAGATACCTGGTCCGAGAAACCAGTAGTCGACCTGGGGCGTGCCGCACGTCAAGGAGCTCCCGCAACTCGGTTCGCACTTGTGGGTGGGGTCCGGACCAGGCTCAGCGCGCCCTGCAGGGATTCGTTCTTGCCGATGACCTGGCCCGGCCCGTCGCAGCCCGACCAGTTAGTGATGGCCCGAAGCCGCGAAACTGTGATCGAGCCAGATC
>JBDUBV010000235.1:0-3117 GCA_040003795.1 Pseudonocardiales bacterium
GCGCCACGGTGCACTATCCGCGCCCTCCATCCGCCGAAATCATGTGTCGTAGGGGATGCTCGGTCAGAACGCCGCCCGCTCGCGATCGCAAGCCCGATAAGCGCTGATGGCCACCACGGCCCCGGCAACGGCCGGGACCGGGCCGAGGCAGCCCGGCGTGGCCAGCCATGCACCCGCCGCCGCGGCGGCCCGTCGCAGGTCTGGGCTCGCCGGGTTCACACCGACACCAGCGGGCGCAGGTCGGCGAACTTCGCCTCTCCGATGCCGCTGACCTCGCGCAGCTGGTCCACCGACGCGAAGCCGGAGTGCTGGCTGCGATAAGCCACGATGTGGGCAGCCAACACGGGGCCGACCCCGGGTAGTGCGTCGAGCTGCTCGACGGTGGCGGTGTTCAGGTTGACTGGACCGCCGGCGGGGGCCGGCGCTGCGGAAGCCTGCTGCGCGGTCGCTCCGACAATGATCTGCTCGCCGTCGACGAGCCGGCGCGCGAGGTTCAGCAGGCCGATGTCGACGCCCTGCCGCACCCCTCCCGCCGCGCGCACGGCGTCGGCCACCCGGGAGCCGGCCGGCAAGCTCACCAGGCCGGGCCGCCGCACACCGCCGGCGACCGCGACGACCACGGCCGGACCGGTGCTCCGCCGGGTGACGGCGCTCGCGGGGGGTGCCGGCGGAACAGCGACGGGCACCGATTGCGGCCGGGCCCGCCAGACGACGAAGCAGGCCAACGCCGCGGCAAGCACAGCGACCACTGCCACAGCCACCACGCCCGGCCGGCCGGGATCCAGCCGCGCGCCGCGAAGCGTGGCCGGCACCAGGCGTTCGATCCATCCCGCCAGCGGCCCCACCCGCACCGGCTGCTCCTCGACCTGCTCTGACGCCGCGGACTCGGCAGGCGCCGACGTCGGCTCGTCACCGCCCAGGCGGGCCAGCCGTGCCCTGGCAGCGGCAGCGGCTGACGGGTCGGGATGGCGGTAGCGGACTGGCACCACCCCACCCTCCATCGCCGAGAACGCGAAGCCGGCCCGGCGAATTGCCCCTGTGGACACCGGTGCGGATGTGTTCGCAGCGCTGCTGCTCGCGACTACCTGTGCTAAGGCCTAGCGGGGCGTCGACTCCCGGACGATGACCACACCGAGCACCCCCGGGCCCACATGAGCGCCGACCGCCGCGCCGAGCTCGGAAACGATCAGCCGTCGCAGCTTCGGCAGCCGGGCACGGATGCGGTCGCTGAGCGAGGTGGCCCGCTCCGGGGCCGCCAGGTGGTGCACGGCGATGTCCACCATGCATCCGTCGGCGGCCTCGGCAGCGAGCTCCTCCAGGCGGGTCAGGCCGCGTCCGGGGGTGCGCACCTTTTCCAGCAGCACGATGCCGCCGTCGAGCAGGTGCAGGATCGGCTTCACCGACAGGGCAGTGCCGAGGATCGCGGCAGTGGCACCGATGCGGCCGCCCCGGCGCAGGTATTCCAGTGTGTCGACGTAGAACAGCATGGAGGTCCGCCGTACGCAGTCCTGTGCCGCCTCGTAGACCTCGTCGAGCGAGCCGCCGGCCGCCGCGCATTCGGCAGCCGCCAGCACGGCGAAGCCCAGGCCCATCGCCGTGCTGCGCGAGTCGAGCACCCGCACCTGTCCGGTCGCCTCCTTGGCGGCAAGGGCGGCCGACTGCCAGGTGCCGGACAGCTCACCGGAAAGGTGCACCGACAGGACGCCCGTGGCACCCCCGGCAAAGGCGTCGGCATAGGCCCGGGCAAAGTCAGCCGGCGTCGGCCGGGACGTGGTCACCCGCAGGCGCCGGTCGAGCAGCGCGGTCGCCACGTCGGTTGGCAGGAAGTCGGTGCCCTCGGCTCCGGTCCTGCTGCCGAGCAGCACCTGCAACGGCACCACCCGCACCCCCGAAGTGTCGATGTCCTCGGGCGAGAGGTAGGCAGTCGAATCCGTGACGACGGCGACCTCCGGACTCATCAGGCGGGCACGACGTTGACCAGGCCGGGCGGGCGGATGATGACGGTACGGATCTCACGGTCGCCCAGCGAGCGCCGCACGGCTTCGTCGGCCAGTGCCAGGTCGCGCAAGGTGCCTTCGTCGACGCCCGGGGGCACCTGCAGCCGGGCGCGCACCTTGCCGGCCACCTGGACCACGCAGGTCACTGCGGCCTCGACCAGCAGGGTCTCGTCGACGACCGGCCAGGCACTGCGGCCCACCACATCGCCGCCCTCGACGTCGTGGCCCAGCAGTGCCCAGCCGTCCTCGGCGGTGTAGGGGGCGAACAGGCTCAACTGCACAGCCAGCCACTGCGCCCCCTCCCGAACGGCCAGGTCGCCCGCGCCCGGCCCTGTGTCGATGGCGCGGCGCAGCAGGGAGGTCAGCTCCATCAGCCGGGCGATAGCGACATTGAAGCGATAGCCCTCGACCAGGCCGGTGACTTCGTGCACCAGCCGGGCGACACCGCGCCGCACCTCGTGGTCACCTGCGCCGGCCGCCGCCGCGGTGGCGGCCACGTCGGACCACACCCGCCATGCCCGGGCCAGGAACTTGCCCGAGCCCGCCGCTGAGACGTCGGCCCAGTCCATATCCTCCTCCGGCGGGCCGGCGAACAGCACGGTCAGCCGGATCGCGTCGACGCCGTGCGCGTTCAGCTCTTCGCCCAGGTCGACGCCGTTGCCCAGCGACTTCGACATCGACTTGCCCTGGTTGATGACCTGGCCTTGGTTGAGCAGGGCGGTGAACGGCTCGGTGAAGTCGACCATGCCCATGTCGTGCAGCACCTTGGTGAAGAACCGGCTGTACAGCGAATGCAGGATCGCGTGCTCGACGCCGCCGACGTATTGGTGCGCCGGCATCCACTCGCGTACGGCCGCCGGGTCGAACGGCCCCTGATCGTAGGCCGGGGAGCAGTAGCGCAGGAAGTACCACGACGAGTCGACGAAGGTGTCCATCGTGTCGGTGTCGCGGGTGGCCGCGCCGCCACAGCGGGGACACGGCACGTTGGCCCAGCCAGTGGCCGACGCCAGCGGCGACACACCCTTGGGTGCCAGGTCGTGACCGCGCAGGTCGGGCAGCACCACCGGCAGTTGATCGTCGGGCACGGCGACCTCGCCGCACTGTCCACAGTGCACGATGG
>JBDUBV010000099.1:0-10431 GCA_040003795.1 Pseudonocardiales bacterium
AAGAACTGCCGGAGGAAGAACACCCCGAAGGCGCTGGCCGCACCCGGCACGATGATCGCCGGCAGGCTGTCGAGCCACTTCAGGTGACTGACGATCACGTAGTTGGGGATGATCAGGATGACCCCGGGAACGAACAGCGTCGACAGGATCATCGCGAAGATCGCCCGCTTGCCCGGGAAATCCATCCGAGCCAGCGCGTAGGCCGCCATCGCGGCGGTCGCGACGACGAGTGCGGCCTGTGCAGTCGCCGCCAGCACGCTGTTGAAGAACCAGCGCAGCACGGGCGTCCCCGACGCGTTCAGGATCGAGGAGAACGCGTGTGTGGTGGGGTGGCGGGGGACCCATTGCGGCGACGAGGCGATCGCGTCGGACTGGGTCTTGAAGGATGTGACCGCCATCCAGATCAGCGGGCTGATGAAGATCAGGGTCAAGATGATCAGCGCGGTGTATTGCAGCGCCCGCTTGGCCCGGGCCCGCCCGGGGCTGTAAGCCGGCGCTTGCGGGGCGACCGGCGGGGCGGTAGCCGTTGCGGTAGCCATCGCTACGCCTTCCTTTCGCGGAACGCGAGTGCCACCGCACCGCTGAGCAGAAGCAGGGAGACGGTCAGGATGAAGCTCATTGCCGCTGCCTTGCCCATGTCGAACTGGCGCAGGCCGGTCTGGGCGATGTAGTAGATCGCCGTCTTGGTGTCCGTGCCCGGTGCGCCCTGCGTGATGATGTAGGACTGGCCGAACATGTTGGCCGAGGAGATGATCGTGGTGACCACCACCAGCTGCCGGACTTGAGCCAGCCCGGGCATAGTGACGTAGCGGAACTTCTGCCAGGCGCTGGCGCCGTCGATACTGGCCGCTTCGTACAGCTCGCGGGGGATGTCCTGCAGGCCGGCCAGGTAGATGACCGCGTTGAAGCCCAGCGTCCACCACACGGTCACCCCGACCAGCGCCACCCAGGCGGCCGGCACGGAGGTGAGCCATGCCGTGCCGCCCGGGAGGCCGAGCGCTCCGAGATAGTGGTTCAGCAGGCCGATGTTGTTGTCCAGGATGTAGCGCCACAACACGCCGATGACCGCGACGCCGAGCACGTACGGAGCGAAGTAAATGGCCCGGAAGAAGTTGCGTCCGGGGTACTTCGCGTTCATCAACATCGCCACGAACAGCGGAATGACGACGAGCAGCGGCACGCTGAAAAGCGTGAAGATCCCGGTCGCCTTCATGCTGTGCCAGAAGTTGGAGCCGGTGCTCGAACTCGAGCTGAACAGGTCCTTGTAGTTGTCCAGGCCGATCCACGGCTTGCCGGGCAGGGTGAAGTCCCACGCGTGCAGGCTGATCCAGATCCCGAGCAGGACCGGGAGAAGGATGAAGACGGTGAAGAGCACCATGTATGGCGCGAGGAACAGATAGGGCGTCCAGCGGCCGCTCTTCGGCGGCCGCTCGACGACATCGGTCCGTGCGCCGCCCTCGGTGCGTACTGCGGTGACGGTCATGACGTCATCCGCCGAACTTCTTCCTGTTCTCTGCGAGTAGCTTGTCCGCCGCCTTGCCTGCCGACTTCAGCGCATCCTGGGGCGACTGCTGCCCCAGCACGGCCTTGTTGACAGCGTCCTGCATGGTGGCGGTCTGCACGTCGCCTATGCCCGGGACCGCGGGCAGGAAGTGCATGTTGTCGACTCCCTTGGCGACCTCTGCCTGCGGCAACGCCTTGAACTCGGCGGAGTCGCGGACTGTGTTGCGGGCCGGGATCATCCCGGACTTGGCCCACTCGACGGACTTTGCGCTGATGTAGGCGATGAAGACCTTCGCGGCATCCTGCTTGTTCGCGTCGATGTTGCTGGGGTTCATCAGGACGAAGTTGTGACCGTTGGCCCAGACGCCCGGCTGCTCGCCGATCTGCGGCAGGAAGGAGATCCCCCACTTCAGGGACGAGGCAGTGGTCTTGAGGTCGTTGATCTGCCAGATGCCGTCCCAGGTCACGGCGTTCTTGCCGGTCTTGAAGGCGTTGTACTGGGTGTCGATCGCGACGTTCTTCGGGCTGATCCCGTTCTTGACCTGGTCGACCATCCAGGTCAGGGCCTTCACCCCGGCGTCGGAGTTGAATCCCGCCTTGGTCCCGTCACTGCCCCACGGCTCGCCGCCAAACTGCCAGACCAGCGACATGAAGATGAGGTGGGCCGGCCACAACGTCGGCATCCAGAACGGGTTGGGCGCACCAGCCTTCAGCTTGCCGAGGGCCGAGCTGAAGTCGGGGTTCTTGTCCGGCAGGCTCTGCACGCCTCCCTTGGAGAGCAGATCCTTGTTGTAGTACTGCGCCAGGGAGTGGACGTCGAGCGGGATCCCGTAGCGCTTGTCCTTGAAGATGCCGCCCTTCCAGATCGCCGCGACGAAGTCGCCCTCGCTCATCTTGAGTTCGCCGGCGATGTCGTCAAGTGGCTGGATCGTCTTGCGGGCGGCCAAGCCGGCCAGTGCGTCCTGGTGAGCGATCCCGACGTCGGGGCCCTTGCCGTTCTGCACCGCGGCGGGAACCTTCTGGTAGTAGTCGGACCACTGAATGGTCGTCATCTTCACCGAGATGTTGCTGTGCGCCGCGTTGAAGTCCTCGACCATCTTCTTCATCGTGGGACCGTCGCCGCCGGTGAAGCCGTTCCAGTACGCCAGGCTGACCTTGGGACCGGTGTACTTGCCGCTGAACTTCTTGCCGCTGGCACCGGTGGTGCCCGAGGAGCCCCCACAGGCGGCGGCGAGCAGACCAGCGCTCGCGCCCGCGGTGAGCGTCATGAATCCCCGTCGCGTCAGGCTCCTGTCCGTAATGTCATCGCTGAACGCCATCTGGTCCCTTCTTCCCGAGGTATTACCGCCGCTCTGCTGCGGCAGTCGCTGCGCCTGCTCAACGTAGCCCTAGGACCTCGGACTACCCCTCGAACAGGGGGCTAATCATCGTCGCTTCGCCGGCATCCCGTGTAGGACGGGCCACCGAGTGGAAGGTCACGGCCGTGCCAATTCCTCGCCTCGCCAGCATTGCCGGCCTGCTCGCCCTGGTGGCCGTGGCCGCCTGCGGCGGTGCCGACCCGAAGCCGGCCCGACCTGCCCCGGGCTGGGCCCCTGTGATCGACGAGAACTTCGCGGACCCCGACATCCTGCTCGCGGGTGCTAACTACTACGCCTACGCGACGCAGCCCCAGGAGGGTGGCCGCAACATCACAATGGCCACCTCTGCGGACCTCAAGTCCTGGCACGTGCTCAGCTCCGACCCGCTCCCGCGGCTGCCCGCCTGGGCCCTGGCGGGTCGGACCTGGGCGCCGGAGGTGTCGGCGGTCCCGGGCGGATATGTCATGTACTTCACCGCGCACAGCGCGACACCCGACGTGCAGTGCGTCGGGGTGGCCCGGGCCGCGTCGCCCGCGGGGCCGTTCTCCGTAGTCGGCAGCACCCCCTTGGTCTGCCCGGCCGAGCAGGGCGGGGCCATCGACCCCTCCTCCTACGTCGATCCTGACGGCAGGCGCTACCTGCTGTGGAAGAACGACGGCAACTGTTGCGGCAAGGACACCTGGTTGCAGGTGCAGCCGGTGAGCCCGGACGGCACCCGGGTGACCGGCCCGCCGCACCGTCTGGTCAAGCAGAGCCTTCCGTGGGAAGGACACCTGGTCGAGGCGCCGGTGCTGATCCGGCACGGGTCGACCTACGTGCTGTTCTACTCGGCAAACGACTATGGCGGGGGGAAGTACGCCACCGGATACGCCACCGCGCCCACCATCTTCGGCCCGTACACCAAGGGCCAGCAGCCGCTGATGTCCTCTGGCCAACTCAAGGTGATCGGGCCGGGCGGCGCGGACGTGGTCGAGGTGCGGGGTGGGGATGTCATCGCCTTCCACGGATGGGACCCCGCCATCAGCTATCGGGGCATGTACGTCGGGCGCATCGTCTGGAAGGGCGACATCCCTTCGGTGCAGCACTGACGGCGCATGGACCCGATTCGAGTGGGCAGGCCATCCACGACGTGTATCCCCGGCCTGAAATGGAGCTGGCATGACGCTGCGGACCTGCCGCCTCGGCGCCACTGACCTGAGCATCACGCGGATCGGGTTCGGGGCCTGGGCTGTCGGCGGCGGCGGCTGGAAGTTCGGCTGGGGCAACTCCGACGATGCTGACTCCGTCCGGGCGATCCGCGCCGCCGTGGACGGCGGAGTCAACTGGGTGGACACCGCCCCGGTCTACGGACTCGGGCGCTCGGAGGAGGTGGTCGGGCACGCCCTCGCCGAGATGTCCGGGGACGAGCGGCCGTACGTCTTCACCAAGTGCGGCCTGACGTTCGACACCGACCGGCCCGACGACGGGCCCTACAACGTGCTCGCTGCGGACAGCATCCGCCGCGAGCTGGAGGACTCGCTGCGGCGCCTGCAGGTCGAGCGGATCGACCTCTACCATGTGCACTGGCCGCCGGAGGACGGCACGCCTCTTGAGGAGTACTGGGCGACGATGGTGGCCCTGCGCGACGAGGGCAAGGTCCGGGCGATCGGGCTGTCCAACCACGAGCTCAAGCAGATCGAGCAGTGCGAGGGCATCGGGCATGTCGACTCCGTGCAGCCACCCTTCTCGATGATCCATCGCGAGACGGCCGCCGATCTGCTGCCCTGGGTCGCCGAACACGGCACCGGGGCCATCGTCTACAGCCCCATGCAGTCGGGCCTGCTGACCGGGAGGATGACCGCCGAGCGGGTGGCCGGCATGCCGGCTGATGACTGGCGGGCAACCCACGAGGACTTCACCGGTGACAACCTGCAGCGCAATCTCGCACTGGCCGACGCGCTGCGCCCGGTCGCCGAGCGGCACGACGTGACGGTTGCCGCTGTTGCCGTCGCGTGGACGTTGGCCTGGCCCGGGGTCACCGGCGCCATCGTGGGGGCGCGCACCACAGACCAGGTGCAAGGATGGCTCCCGGCTGCATCGCTCGAGCTGACACCCGAGGACCTGACCGAGCTCTCGGCTGCGATCCGGCGCACCGGTGCGGGGGAGGGACCGGTCGGCCCGGCCAGCTGAGACCGATCCGAGGCGGTACACGCGACACATGACGGCAGAACAGCGCCCGCTGTCCCTGACCCTTGACGAGAGGGGGCAGGCATCACTGGACGGCACCTGGGAGTTCTTTCCCGGTGATCACGACAGGGCTGACCTCGACCACCTGCAGCCGGAGTCGATCTCGGTGCCCGGCCTGTGGGAGGCGCAGGGGCACCTCGCACTCGACGGCTATGCGTGGTACCGGCTGCGCTTCATCCCCGGGGACCCGGCCGGGTGGTGGACGCTGCGCTTCGCTGCCGTCATGGACACCGCCGAGGTCTATCTCAACGGCCGGCTCCTCGGCGGACACCTGCAACCGTTCACCCCCTTCGAGCTGCCGGCGGGGCAGGCGCTGGTGGCGGGGCTCAACGTACTGGACGTCCGGGTGCACGACCCCTCCGTCGACGACCCCGAGCACATCCGATCGGCGCACGGCAAGCAGGGCTGGGCCAACCAGGTCTTTCCCAGCCGTCCCAGCCTCTACCTGACCTATGGGGGCATCTGGCAGTCGGTCACCCTGCGCCGGCACGGCCGTGTCGTGTCACGCGATGCCTTCCTCAACGGTGATGCCGACAACCTCGTGGCCACGGTCGAGGTAGTGAACCTCTCCGGTGAGCCCGCGGATGCGATCGTCAGCCTTCGCACGCTGGGCCTGGCCCGCACCGATCGCATCCGGCTGCTCCCCGAGGAGCGTCGCACCCTGACCTGGCAGCTCGGCAGGACGCCTGCGGCACGGTGGAGCCCGGACGATCCGGTCCTGCACGAGGCGCTCATCGACGTGGAGGCCGACGGCCTGCTCGCCGATCGGAGCCGGGTCCGCTACGGCCTGCGGACCGTCCGGATCGACGGCACGCGCCTGCTGGTCAACGGCCGTCCGTACCGGATGAAGAGCGTGCTGGTCCAGGGCTTTACGGCCGAGGAGCTCTACGCGGAGGGCCCGCGGGCCACGATCGAGGCGGAGGTCCGGGCGGCCCAGGCGATGGGCTTCACCATGCTGCGCCTGCACATCAAGGCGTTCGACCCGACCTATGTCGACGTCTGCGACGAACTGGGCATGCTGGTCCACAGCGACCTGCCGATCGCCGAGCCCATCGCCCACGAGGAGCTCGGGGACGGCACGGAGCTGAGCCGGCGCTGCGCCGAGGCGGTGGGCCAGCAGGTACGCCGCGACCGCAACCATCCCAGCATCGTGCTGTGGTCTGCCATGAACGAGCTCGGCCTGGACAGGGAAGGGGTCCGCGGTTGGGACGTCTACGAGCAGTTCGCCAGGACCATCTACCAGGCCGTCGTCACCGCAGACGACACCCGGCCGGTGATCGAGAACGACTGGGTGGAGCCCGACCCCGACCGGGTGTTCTGCTCACCGGTGCTGACGGCGCACTGGTACGGCCGCCTGCACGCCGACTATCTCGACACCCTCGACCGCAAGGCTGCACAGGTGCGCGACGTCGGGCGGCCGCTGTTCGTCACAGAGCTCGGCGACTGGGGCCTGCCTGAGATGCCGCTGCTGCAGGACGCCCCCTTCTGGGACGCCAGGGCCGGCTACGCCGCCGGCCTCGCCACGACCCTGTGGCCCAGCAGCATGGCGCGTTTCGTACATGAGACGCAGCGCTACCAGGGGCTCTCCGACCGGATGCAGATCGAGGTGCTGCGACAGCACGACCACATCGGCGGCTACTGCCTCACGGAGCTCACCGACGTCCCGCGCGAGTTCAACGGGTTGCTCGACCTGCACCGCCGGCCCAAGCCGGCGGCCGTCCAGGAGATCGTGCGGGTCAATCAGCCGGTCCTGCCGATGCTGCGCCTCGACAGCCTCGTCGTCGTTGCGGGCCAGGTCATCTCGGCGCCGCTGCATGTCGCCAACGACGGCCCGGCCCTGCCCGACGTGACCGTAGAACTGCGGTTCGGCGGTACTGCTGCGGTCACCGCCGAGCGGCAGGTTGTCGGTGAGCTGCCGGCAGACACCGTGACGTCGGCGGGGACGATCTCGGTCCGGGCCCCTGAAGTGCCGGGAACCCACGACCTGCTCCTCACCCTGCGTACGAACGGCGGGGTACTGGCCGAGAACCGCTACCCCGTGCACGTCGTCGGCGAGCCCGTCGCGCGACACCCCATTCAGGTGGCCGGCGCCGGGGCCAACGCCGAGTCGCTGGCCCGCGCACTGTCGGGGGTCGGGGCCGAGGTGGGCACCAATGGTCCCACCTTCGTGGCCGAGGGAACGTTGGACGCCGACCTCGGCGAGGAGCTCAGCCGGCGGGTGGGGGCCGGGGAGACGGTTGTCGTCCTGGCCCAGACCATGGAGTCCGGAGCGCACTATCCGGTGCCGGTGGAGCTTGCCGCGGTCGAGACAGCATGGGGCTCTTCGGTGTTCCACTTCACCACCGACCACGGCGGGCTGCCCTCGCTGCCGCGTCGCAACCTGCTGGTGGCCGAAGAGTCCACGGTGCAGGCCCGCAACGTCATCGTGCGGGTCGGCGGCGAGCCCTTCCCGGACGAGCCGGTGGTGATCGCCTACAAGCCGCTGCCGGGTTCGATCACGGGCACCGTGGTCGGCCTGCACCGGGTGGCGGCCGGCCGGCTGCTGCTCTGCCAGTACCGATTGGCCGCAAGAGCAGCCGGCGGGGACCCCGCTGCGCGGGCGCTGCTCGCCGACCTCGTGCAGTGGGCGGCCGCCCCCCGCCCGCCGACCGACTCCGAACGTGTCACGAAGGACGACGGGCGGGCGCTGACCTACTACTCGTTCCCTGCGACGTCATGACCGAGCGGCGATGGGACCCGACGCTCGGCGAGTGGCGCACCTTTGCCACTCACCGGCAGACCCGCACCTTCCTGCCCCCGACCGACGCCTGCCCGCTGTGCCCGACCCGGGACCCCGAGCACCCGACGGAGATACCGCGGTCGTCCTACCAGCTCGCCGTCTTCGACAACAAGTTCCCGTCGCTGCTGGCACAGCCGCCGGCCCCGTCGATATCGGGCACACCGCTGCACCCGGTCGAGCCGGCCATCGGGGCCACCGAGGTGGTCCTCTATTCCGACCGGCACGACCTGACCCTGGCCGACCTGGACGTCGAGCACATTCATCGGCTGGTCGACGTGTGGGCCGACCGGTACGCCCACCTCGGCGACCGCGAGGAGATCGGCTACGTCTTCGTGTTCGAGAACAAGGGCGAAGCGGTCGGCGTGACGCTGAACCATCCGCACGGGCAGATCTACGGTTACCCCGACGTGCCGCCGCGGCCGCTGCAGGAGCTGACGGTTGCCACCCGGCACCAGAGCGAACACGGCACGTGCGTCTGGTGTGACGAGGTGGCCAACGAGTACGCCGACGCGGTGCGGGTGGTGGCTGCCAACACCAGCTTCATCGCCTACGTCCCCTTCGCGGCCCGCTTCCCGTACGAAGTGCACGTGGTGTCCAACCGGCACGCCCCCTGCCTGCTCGACCTCAGCGATCCCGAGCGCGGCGCCCTGGCCAGCGTGCTCAAGACCGTGCTGACCGGCTATGACGAGTTGTTCGGCTTCTCGTTGCCGTACGTGATGTCGATGCACCAGGCACCGACCGAGGACGGGCCGTGGCTGTCGGTCAGCCACCTGCACATCGAGTTCACTCCGCTGCACCGCAGCGCCAACCGTCTGAAGTACATCGCCGGCTCGGAGTTGGGCGCCGGCGCGTTCATCAACGATACCGAGCCCGAGCAGACCGCCGAGGAGTTGCGGGCAGCGGTGGCGAGGGTCGCTGCTGCTGCTGGGCTCGCCGACCACCAACCAGAGGAGTAGACGTGCGCGGTGCATACCTGCCAGGTGACCGCGTGGTCGACCTGCGAGAGGCTCCCGACCCGGTGCCCGGTCACGGCCAAGTGGTCGTGCGGATGCGGGCGTCGAGCATCTGCGGCAGCGACCTGCGGGCGATCTACCGCGAGCATCTGGGCACCGGCGCCGAGGCCTATCAGGGCGTGATCGCCGGGCACGAGCCCGCTGGTGAGGTCGTCGAGGTCGGCCCGGGTTGCCGCCGGGTGCGGGTCGGGGACCGCGTCGCGCTTTACCACATCAGCGGCTGCGGCCAGTGCGACGAGTGCCGCCGGGGATACCTGATCGGCTGCGCGTCATCGGTCCGGGCGGCCTACGGATGGCAGCGTGACGGCGGCCACGCCGACTACGTGCTCGCGGAGGAGAACACCTGCATCGCGCTGCCCGACGAGCTCACGTTCGTCGACGGCGCGTGCATTGCCTGCGGTTTCGGCACGGCGTACGAAGCGTTGAGCAAGGTGAGTGTGTCCGGGCGCGATGTCGTCCTGGTCACCGGTATGGGGCCGGTGGGGTTGGCTGCCGGGCTGATGGCCGGGCGGCTGGGATCGCCGCTGCGGATCGGCACGGACATCTCACCGGAGCGCCTCGCCCTGGCCCGGCGCATCGGCGCGGTCGACCACGTGGTGCCCGCCGGGGACGACGCGCTGGGCGCGATCCTCGACCTGACCGCAGGCGCCGGCTGCGAGGTGACCCTCGATGCCTCCGGGGCTGCTTCCGCACGTGCTATCGCACTGCAGGCCACCCGGCACTGGGGCCGGTCGGTGATGGTGGGGGAGGGCGGCCGGCTGGAGATCGACGTCAGCCCGGTGCTCATCCACCCGCAGGTCACGCTGTACGGCTCGTGGGTCACCAGCACCTGGCGGATGGCCGAGCTGGCCCAGAACCTCGTTCGCTGGGCACTGCACCCCGAGGTCGTGGTCACCGACCGCTTCGCCTTGTCCGACGCGGCCGATGCCTACCGGCTGGCCGACGGCGGCCAGAGCGGCAAGGTCGCCATAACGATGGATTGAGCGCGCCGTCCCCCTCCGGCCCGGTCGCCCAGGTGAGCCGGTCGGCGGCGGCCCGGGCGCACAGCGGGCACCGGTGGACCTTGAGGTCGAGGGCGAGGGTGACCCGCTCGGCATATGCGGGCACGACTTGCTCCGGCCCGGCGCCGCTCTGCACCCCGACATGGACGCCGCTGGCACCCGACGGGTGTCCTGGCAACTGCGTTCCGACGATTTCGAGGCGCATGCGACACGTACTACCAGCCGGTTGCCGCGCCGGCCGACTCAGCCAGGCCGATCGCGTAACGCGCGAACTCCCTCGTTTGCTCGACGGTCCCCGGTCGCGACCGGTCCGCCGGGTCGTAGCCGCGCGACCGCTCCTCCCGCGCCGACCGGAGCAGCGAGTGCCAGGCGGGGTCCAGGGCCTTTTCGGCCCACAACAGGGCCGTTGACTTGGAGGTGACCTCGGCGGTCTTCAGCGTGTAGAGGACGCGGGCGAGGGTCGCGACCGCATAGCGCTGCCCCCACGCCATCGTCTGACGACGGTCCTCGGGTCCGGGCCGGCCAGCGTTATTCCGCGTTCGCGCAACGTC
>JBDUBV010000100.1:0-10358 GCA_040003795.1 Pseudonocardiales bacterium
TGGAAGGGCAAGCGCCCGACAGTCCGCGGCGTGGCCATGAACCCCGTCGACCATCCGCACGGCGGTGGCGAGGGCAAGACCTCCGGTGGCCGGCATCCGGTCAACCCCAAGGGCAAGCCCGAGGGCCGCACCCGTCGTCGCAAGCCCAGCGACGACCTCATCGTCCGCCGCCGCCGAGCCAACAAGAAGCGCTGAGGTAACACACGATGCCGCGCAGTCTGAAGAAGGGCCCGTTCGTCGACGACCACCTGCTCAAGAAGGTCGACGTACAGAACGACAAGGGCACCAAGAACGTGATCAAGACGTGGTCGCGCCGCTCGACGATCATCCCTGACATGCTCGGGCACACCATTGCCGTGCACGACGGCCGCAAGCACGTTCCGGTGTTCATCACCGAGTCGATGGTGGGTCACAAGCTGGGAGAGTTCGCGCTGACCCGGACCTTCCGTGGGCACATCCGCGACGATCGGAGAGCGCGCCGTGGCTGAGCTCGCTGCCGACCTGCCGGGTGCCCGGGCGACCGCGCGCTACGTACGGATCACGCCGATGAAGGCGCGGCGGGTCATCGACCTGATCCGGGGACTGTCGGCCGACGAGGCGCTGGCGATCCTGCAGTTCGCGCCCCAGGCGGCCAGCGAGCAGGTCCGCAAGGTGCTGGCCAGCGCGGTTGCCAACGCCGAGAACAACGAGCGGCTCGACCGCGAGGACCTGGTCGTGAGCGAGGCCTTCGTCGACGGCGGCCCGACGCTCAAGCGGTTCCGGCCGCGGGCCCAGGGCCGGGCCTACCGGATCCGCAAGCGCACCAGCCACATCACCGTGGTCGTCACTTCCGTGCCGAGAGCCGCCAAGCCGGCCAAGCGGTCAGTGGCCGCCAAGATCGCGAACAGGAGGGCCCGATAGTGGGTCAGAAGGTCAATCCGCACGGGTTCCGCCTTGGAATCACCACTGAGTGGAAGTCCCGGTGGTATGCCGACAAGCTCTACAAGGACTACGTCTCCGAGGACGTGGCCATCCGCCGCATGATGTCCAAGGGCATGGAGCGGGCCGGCATCTCACGGGTCGACATCGAGCGCACAGTCGACCGGGTCCGGGTCGATATCCACACCGCCCGGCCGGGCATCGTCATCGGCCGGCGGGGCGCAGAGGCCGACCGGATCCGCGGTGACCTCGAGAAGCTGACCAACAAACAGGTGCAGCTCAACATCCTCGAGGTCAAGAGCCCCGAGTCCGACGCCCAACTGGTCGCCCAGGGCGTCGCCGAGCAGTTGTCCTCCCGGGTGTCCTTCCGCCGGGCGATGCGCAAGGCTATGCAGTCGGCGATGAAGGGCCCCGGCGTCAAGGGCATCCGGGTGCAGTGTTCCGGGCGCCTCGGCGGGGCGGAGATGTCGCGCTCGGAGTTCTACCGCGAGGGCCGGGTGCCGTTGCACACACTGCGGGCGAACATCGACTACGGCATGTACGAAGCGCGCACCACCTTCGGCCGCATCGGCGTCAAGGTCTGGATCTACAAGGGCGACGTCGTGCAGTCCCGCGCCGAGCGCGAGGCGGCCGAGGCCGCCCTGCGCCAGCAGCGCCGCGAGCGGCCGGTCCGGCCGCGCCGGTCGGGATCAAGCGGCACCACCCCGTCGGGCACTGAGGCCGGCCGAGCCGCGGCCGCGGCACCGCCGAGCGAGCCCGACACCACCTCGGACGTCGAGCTGGAGGTCACTGAGCCGCTGTCCGAGACGATTGCCGAGGCGATCACGGAGGAGCCGGTCGGCGAAGCTCCGGCTGAGGCTCCGGCCGAGGCCCCCGCCGCCGGGGCACCCGCTCCCGACCAGAACCCGGAGGGCTGAGGCAATGCTCATCCCCCGCAAGGTCAAGCACCGCAAGCAGCACCACCCGAGCCGCACCGGCGCGGCCAAGGGCGGCACCCGGGTGACGTTCGGCGAGTTCGGCATCCAGGCGTTGGAGCCGGCCTACGTCACCAACCGGCAGATCGAGTCGGCCCGGATCGCCATGACCCGCCACATCAAGCGTGGCGGCAAGGTGTGGATCAACATCTACCCCGACCGGCCGCTGACCAAGAAGCCGGCCGAGACCCGGATGGGCTCCGGCAAGGGCTCGCCGGAGTGGTGGATCGCCAACGTCAAGCCCGGCCGGGTGATGTTCGAGCTGGCCGGCATCCCGGAGGGCATCGCCCAGGAGGCGATGCGTCGGGCGATGCACAAGCTCCCGATGAAGTGCAAGTTCGTCCGTCGCGAGGGTGGTGAGTGATGGCCAGCGTCGCGAACAAGCAGGCACTGGACCTGCGGGAGTTAGACGAGGACGAGCTGCTCACGCAGCTGCGCGAGGCCAAGGAGGAGCTGTTCAACCTGCGCTTCCAGGTCGCCACCGGCCAGCTCGACAACAACGCACGGCTGCACACGGTGCGCCGCACCATCGCCCGGATCTACACGGTGATGCGCGAGCGCGAGCTCGGGCTGGCCGTCGCACCCGCCCAGGCTGCAGAGGCGTCCGCCGAATGAGTGAGAGTGAGAGGTCAGTGACCACCGAGACCAGCCGCGGCTACCGCAAGACGCGCGAGGGCCTCGTCGTGAGCGACAAGATGGACAAGACCGTCGTCGTGATCGTCGAGGACCGCGTCAAGCACCCGCTGTACGGCAAGGTGCTGCGCCGCAGCAGCCGGCTCAAGGCCCATGACGAGGCCAACAGTGCCGGCGTCGGCGACCGCGTACGCCTGATGGAGACCCGGCCGCTGTCGGCCTCCAAGCGCTGGCGCGTCGTGGAGATCGTGGAGCGTGCCAAGTGATCCAGCAGGAGTCGCGGCTGCGGGTCGCCGACAACACCGGTGCCAAGGAGATCCTGTGCATCCGGGTGCTCGGCGGCTCCGGGCGGCGCTACGCCGGGATCGGCGACATCATCGTGGGCACCGTCAAGGACGCGATGCCGGGTGCGGGCGTCAAACGCGGTGACGTGGTCAAGGCAGTCATCGTGCGCACGGTGAAGGAGAAGCGACGCCCCGACGGTTCCTACATCCGCTTCGACGAGAACGCCGCCGTGCTCATCCGCGACGGCGGCGACCCGCGGGGTACCCGCATCTTCGGCCCAGTGGGTCGCGAGCTGCGCGACAAGCGGTTCATGAAGATCATCTCACTGGCACCGGAGGTGCTGTAGCCATGAAGGTCAAGAAGGGCGACACCGTACTGGTGATCAGCGGTTCCTACGTCGGCCAGAAGGGTCAGGTCATGCAGGCCTACCCCGAGACCGGCAAGATCCTGGTCGAGGGTGTCAACCGGATCAAGAAGCACACCAAGGTCAGCCAGACCCAGCGCGGCGCCAAGAGTGGTGGCATCGTCACCCAGGAGGCGCCGATCCGGGCCAGCAAAGTGATGGTCCTCGACAGCGAGGGCAACGCGACCCGTGTCGGCCACCGCAAGGACGAGTCCGGCCGGAGCGTGCGGGTCTCGCGCCGCAACGGCAAGGACATCTGATGAGTGCCCCGACCAGGACGCTGCCCCGGCTCAAGGCGCGCTACCGCGACGAGATCGTCCCCGCACTGCGAGAGGAGTTCTCCTTCGGCAACGTCATGCAGGTCCCCGGCGTAGTCAAGATCGTCGTCAACATGGGCGTCGGCGAGGCTGCCCGTGACGCCAAGCTGATGGACGGCGCGGTGCGCGACCTCACCGCCATCACCGGCCAGAAGCCGCTGGTGCAGAAGGCCCGCAAGTCGATCGCGCAGTTCAAGCTGCGCGAGGGCATGCCGATCGGCGCCAAGGTCACGCTGCGCGGCGACCGGATGTGGGAGTTCCTCGACCGGCTGCTGGCTATCGCCCTGCCGAGGATCAGGGACTTCCGTGGCCTGTCGCCCCAGCAGTTCGACGGGTCCGGTAACTACACCTTCGGCCTCAACGAGCAGTCGATGTTCCACGAGATCGACGTCGACCGGATCGACCGCCCACGCGGCATGGACATCACCGTAGTGACCACCGCAGCCAACGACGCGGAGGGTCAGGCGCTGCTCAAGCGCCTGGGCTTCCCGTTCAGGGAGAACTGAGCAAGCATGGCTAAGACAGCACTGGTCAACAAGGCCAACCGCAAGCCGAAGTTCAAGGTGCGCGGCTACACCCGCTGCCAGCGGTGCGGCCGCCCGCGCGCGGTCTACCGCGTGTTCGGGCTGTGCCGCATCTGCATGCGCGAGATGGCCCACGCCGGCGAGCTGCCCGGCATCACCAAGTCCAGCTGGTGACCTCCCCACGCTTCGCCGCAGGCCCGCGGGAACCACGGCGAGAAAGGCACGTACCCCGATGACGATGACCGACCCGATAGCAGACATGCTCACCCGGCTGCGCAACGCCAACTCGGCCTACCACGAGCGCGTGGTCATGCCGCACTCCAAGCTCAAGACCCACATCGCCGAGATCCTCCAGCGCGAGGGCTACATCGCCGGCTGGGCGGTCGCCGACGCCCCCGAAGGTGCCGTCGGGCAGGTGCTGGTGCTCGACCTGAAGTACGGCCCCAACCGTGAGCGCAGCATCGCGGGCGTGAAGCGGATCTCCAAGCCGGGCCTGCGGGTCTATGCCAAGGCGACCGGGCTGCCCCGCGTGCTCGGCGGACTGGGTGTCGCCATCATCTCCACCTCCACCGGGCTGCTGACCGACCGGCAGGCTGCTATGCGGAAAGTAGGCGGGGAAGTCCTCGCCTACGTCTGGTAGGCGGGAATGTCTCGAATCGGACGCCTGCCCGTCCCCGTGCCCGCCGGTGTCGACGTTGCCATCGACGGCCGCCACGTCAGCGTCAGGGGCCCCAAGGGCGAGCTCAGCCTCACCATCTCCGAGCCGATCAGCATCGACAAGGATGGCGACGGCGCGCTGGTCCTGGTCCGGCCCGACGACGAGCGGGAGAGCCGGGCCTTGCACGGGCTGTCGCGCACGCTGGTCAACAACATGGTCGTGGGGGTGACCGACGGCTACGTCAAGGCCCTGGAGATCGTCGGCACCGGCTACCGCGTCGTCGCCAAGGGCAACGACCTGGAGTTCGCCCTCGGCTTCAGCCACCCCGTGCCGGTCCGCGCCCCCGACGGGATCAGCTTCGAGGTGAGCACGCCCACGCGGTTCGCCGTACGCGGGATCGACAAGCAGAAGGTCGGCGAGGTCGCCGCGAACATCCGCAAGTTGCGCAAGCCCGACCCGTACAAGGGCAAGGGCGTGCGCTACGCCGGCGAGGTAGTTCGCCGCAAGGCCGGGAAGGCAGGCAAGTAATGGCGGCAACACTGCTGCGCAAGTCGCCCAAGGGCGGCGTCGCTGCGGCACGGCGCACCTCACGCACCCGCCGGCACTTCCGGCTGCGCAAGAAGATCAGCGGCACCGCGGCGCGTCCCCGGCTGGTCGTCACCCGCTCGTCACGACATATCTCCGCCCAGGTCGTCGACGACCTGTCCGGTCGCACGCTGGTCTCGGCCTCCACCCTGGACGCCTCGATCCGCGGCGGCGATAATGGCGACAAGGTCGCCCGGGCTCGGCTGGTCGGCGCGCTGCTCGCGAGCCGGGCGAGCCAGGCCGGGGTGAGCGCCGTGGTTTTCGACCGCGGGGGCAACAGCTATCACGGCCGGGTCGCGGCACTTGCCGACGCCGCCCGCGATGGAGGCTTGCGATTCTGATGAGCACACCATTGACGAACGGAAGGGACGCCTGATGCCAGGACCACAGCGCCGCGGCGGTTCGACCGGCGGCACCGACCGCCGGGACCGCCAGGGCGGTGGCCGCGGCGGAGCGGCTGCCGAGAAGACGCCGCATCTCGAGCGGGTCGTGGCGATCAACCGGGTCGCCAAGGTCGTGAAGGGCGGCCGGCGCTTCAGCTTCACCGCGCTGGTCGTGGTCGGCGACGGCGACGGCAGTGTCGGGATCGGCTACGGCAAGGCCAAAGAGGTGCCGGCGGCGATCGCCAAGGGCATCGAGGAGGCCAAGAAGCACTTCTTCAAGGTGCCGCGCATCGCCTCCACCATCCCGCACCGGGTGCAGGGGGAGAAGGCGGCCGGTGTCGTGCTGCTGATCCCGGCCAGCCCCGGTACCGGCGTCATCGCCGGGGGGCCGGTCCGGGCGGTGCTCGAGTGCGCGGGCATCCACGACGTGCTCTCCAAGAGCCTCGGCTCGTCCAACCCGATCAACATCGTCCACGCGACGGTGGCCGCACTGCGGTCGCTGTCGCGGCCCGAGGAGGTGGCCGCCCGGCGCGGCCTGCCACTCGAGGACGTCGCTCCGGCGGCCATGTTGCGGGCCCGGGCAGCGGTGGCAGGCTGATCGTGGGACGCCTCAAGGTCACCCAGACCCGCTCCGTCATCGGCTCCAGGCGCAACCAGCGGGAGACGCTGCGTTCGCTGGGCCTCAAGCGCATGCACGACGTAGTCGTTCAGGAGGACCGCCCCGAGATCCGCGGCATGGTCGCGACCGTGACCCATCTCGTCACCGTCGAGGAGGTCGACTAGTCAGATGACACTCAAGGTGCATCACCTGCGCCCCGCCGCGGGCGCCCATACCAAGAAGACGCGGGTCGGCCGGGGAGCCGGCTCCAAGGGCAAGACCGCGGGCCGCGGCACCAAGGGGACCAAGGCCCGCTACCAGGTGCCCGCCGGTTTCGAGGGCGGCCAGATGCCGATCCACATGCGGCTGCCAAAACTCAAGGGCTTCCGCAACCGCTTCCGGGTGGAGTATCAGGTGGTCAACCTCGGCCGCATCGCCGAGTTGTTCCCCGGCGGCGGCACGGTCGGCCCGGAGGAGCTGGTCAAGGCCGGCGCGGTCCGGCCGGGGCTACTGGTCAAGGTCCTCGGCGACGGCGACCTGGGCGACATCAAGGTCCAGGTCAGCGCCGACGCCTTCTCCGCCAGTGCGCGCGAGAAGATCGCGGCAGCCGGTGGCGCGGTGACCCAGCTGTGATCGCAGAGTCCCTCGTACCCGGCTGTTAGAGTCGGACCGAGCCAGTCAAGCCCGCGTCCTCATCTCTTGCCCCGTGGGGACATCACCGATAGCTGACCATGAGACCGGCCCGGCCGGCGCGCAGGAGGACCCGTGCTCACCGCCTTCGCCAAGGCGTTCAAGACGCCCGACCTGCGCAACAAGCTGCTCTTCACGCTGTTCATCATCGCCATCTACCGCTTGGGCGCGACGCTGCCCTCGCCGGGGGTGTCCTTCAAGAACATCTCCGCCTGCATCGATCAGGCGCAGAAGGGCGGCAATGCCGACATCTACACCCTGATCAACCTCTTCAGCGGTGGGGCGCTGCTGCGGTTATCGGTGTTCGCCCTAGGCATCATGCCGTACATCACCTCCAGCATCATCATCCAGTTGCTGGTCGTGGTGATCCCGCGGCTGGAGACGCTGAAGAAGGAGGGGCAGGCCGGCCAGGCCAAGCTCACGCAGTACACCCGCTACCTCACCATCGGGCTGGCGATCCTGCAGTCCACCGGCATCATCGCCCTGGCCCGCAGCGGCCAGCTGTTCGGCAACTCCTGCACGCTGAAGGTCATCCCTGACGAGTCGCTGATGCGGCTGATCACCCTGGTGGTCGTCATGACCGCGGGCACCGGCGTGATCATGTGGCTGGCCGAGCTGATCACCGACCGCGGTGTCGGCAACGGCATGTCGATCCTGATCTTCACCTCGATCGCGGCGCGCATCCCCGCCGAGGGCAGCAACATCCTGAAGAAGGGTGGGCTGACCTTCACCCTGATCTGCGCCTTCGGGCTCGTCGTCATCGCCTCGGTGGTGTTCCTCGAGCAGGGCCAGCGGCGGGTCCCGGTGCAGTACGCCAAGCGGATGATCGGCCGGCGGATGTACGGCGGGACGTCGACCTACATCCCGCTCAAGGTCAACCAGGCAGGTGTCATTCCGGTCATCTTCGCATCGTCGTTGCTCTACCTGCCCCAGCTGATCTCCAGCCTCGGCAACCAGAACAACCCGGGCAGGGTGACGAAGTTCATCGCCCGGTACCTGGTCAACCAGTCCAGCTGGGTGCACATCTCGACGTACTTCCTGCTGATCATCTTCTTCACGTACTTCTACGTCGCGATCACGTTCAACCCCACCGAGGTCGCCGACAACATGAAGAAGTACGGCGGTTTCATTCCGGGCATCCGGCCCGGTAAGCCGACCTCGGAGTACCTCGACTACATCCTGTCCCGCATCACCCTGCCCGGCTCCATCTACCTGGGTATCGTCGCTGTCCTGCCCAACTTTTTCCTCGGGCTGACCGGCAGCGGCAACAACCAGAACTTCCCCTTCGGCGGCACCGCGGTGCTGATCATGGTCGGGGTGGGACTTGAGACGGTGAAGCAGATCGAGTCGCAGCTGATGCAGCGCAACTACGAGGGCTTCCTCCGCTAGTGCGCTTTGTCCTCGTCGGCCCACCCGGCGCGGGGAAGGGCACTCAGGCACAGTTCATCGCGGCTCACGCCTCGATGCCCAAGATCTCCACCGGCGACATCTTTCGGACCAATGTCAGCCAGCGGACGACGCTGGGGCTGCAGGCCAAGAAGTTCATGGATGCCGGCGACCTGGTCCCTGACGAGATCACCATCGACATGGTCCGGGACCGCCTCAGCGAGGAGGACGCGCAGGACGGCTTCCTGCTCGACGGGTTCCCGCGCAACGTGGCGCAGGCCGAGGTGCTCGACGACATGCTGGCCCAGCTGGGGGCCAAGCTCGACGTAGTGCTCGAGCTCGTGGTCGACGACGATGAGGTGGTCCGCCGCCTCTCCGGTCGGCGTACCTGCCGCAACTGCGGCCATGTCTGGCACCTCGACTTCGACCCACCCGCCCGGGAGGGCGTCTGTGACCGGTGCGGGGGAGAGCTGTTCCAGCGCGACGACGACCGGCCCGACACCGTGCGGCACCGCATCGAGGTTTACGCCGACCAGACCGCGCCCCTGATCGCCTACTACGCCGAGCGCGGCCTCCTGGTCGGCCTCGACGCGACCGGCCCGGTCGAGGACGTCACCGAGCGTGCGATCGACGCCCTGCGGCCGTACGGTGAATGAGAGGAAACGACAACATGATCCAGATCAAGAGCACCGACGAGATCGCCCTCATGCGCGAGGCCGGTCTCGTGGTCGCGCGCACCTTGGAGCTGCTGCGCGACGCGGTGGCGCCGGGGGTGACGACGGCCGAGCTCGACGCTCTGGCGGAGGAGTCGATCCGCACTCAGGGCGCGATCCCGTCGTTCCTGGGTTATCACGGCTTCCCCGGATCGATCTGCGCGTCGGTCAACGAGGAGATAGTGCACGGCATCCCCAGGCCGACCAAGCGCCTGCGCGAGGGCGACATCGTCTCGCTGGACTGTGGCGCCATCTTCGAAGGCTGGCACGGCGACTCCGCGGTCACGCTTCCGGTGGGACAGGTGGCTCCCGAGCTGTGCCGGCTGATGGAGGTCTGCGAGGAGTCGATGTGGGCGGTGTTCCGCCAGACCCGGGCGGGCATGCGGATCCGCGACCTCGGTGCCGTGGTGGAGGGTGTCATCACGCCGGCCGGCTACGGCATCGTGGACAACTACGGCGGGCACGGCATCGGTACGGAGATGCATCAGGAGCCACATGTGCTCAACCACGGCCGGGGTGCACGGGGCCCTAAGGTCGTCGTCGGGATGGCCCTGGCGATCGAGCCGATGATCACCGTCGGCTCACCGGCGACCGTGGAGCTGGCCGACGGCTGGACTGTGGTCACCGCCGACGGGTCCTACGCCGCCCACTACGAGCACACCTTCGTCCTCACCGAGGACGGCCCCTGGGTGCTCACCGCCCTCGACGGCGGGCGCAGTCACCTCGGTGCGGCCCTCAGCTCCCGCGAACCCGTCGCCTGAGGTTCGTCCACGTGCGCCACGGGTCGCATCCTGGCTGGGCGGTGCCCGATCACCTCTGGGTCCAGGCGATCGGAACGCTTCAGCCTTTGATGAGGTCACGCTGGCTGTGCGCTCGGCCGGGCTCGGCAACGTCGGCTAGCCGGTCGAGGGGTTTGACGGCTTGTCGGCGTGCGGTTCTGCAAGATCACCGCGGAGGGTGGGCGCTTCGGGCCCGCCCTACGGGCGGTTGGTAATCATGCGGGTCAGCGCGTAGACTCGGCTCTTGGCGCGCGGCGTCACTCTCAGCATGTCCTAGGGCGCGGATGCTCTCGGTGGCCGGGCACGGTTGCGGCGCCGGGTGCAAGCAGAATCCCTTCCGATGTCAAGTCCATGGTCAGCAACGCAGCACTCACACGAAAGCGAGATATGCCGAAGAAGGACGGTGCCATCGAGATCGAGGGCAAGGTCGTCGAACCCCTGCCCAACGCGATGTTTCGTGTCGAGCTGCAGAACGGCCACCGGGTGCTGGCCCACATCAGCGGCAAGATGCG
>JBDUBV010000007.1:0-32382 GCA_040003795.1 Pseudonocardiales bacterium
AACGGTGGCGGTGCGTTCGCCGGCGGTCGCCTGGTCATCGGACGGGGCTGGGGCGCCTTCACCGCCCTGGTGGCGGCCGGCGACTTCTCCGGCGACGGGCACCCGGACCTGATCGCGCGGACCAGCACCGGCAGCCTCCTGCTCTATCCGGGATCCGGCGCGGGCGGCTTCTTTGCTGCCCGGATCATCGGCGCCGGGTGGAGCCCCCTGACGATCGTGGGCTAGCTGGTCACTGCACGATCGACCCGAAGTCGAACACTGTGACGACTCCGTAACCCCTGGGGGGGCGAACTTCGGGCCGACATGTCAAACATCTCCTGCCTTGCGCCCCTGTTCGTGGGTCCTCTATGGTGTGCCTGACTGCCGGTCGAGTGCCACCAGGGCCTCTGCAGTCACCGCCAAATCGCGGGCACTTCGATGAGTGTCCGGAGCCGGGGACCCACGAAATCCCGGGGTGAATCGGCGCTTTCAGCGCTGTAGGGCGACCACTTCCCGCCCGAACCCGTCAGCTAACCCGGTCGGCGTCGCGGAAGGAGCAACCGGCTCATGCATTGCTGCGCACTCGAGCCAAGCCGACCCACCGTTGGCTCCCCTTGTTGCCGGCTCGGCTAGCCGGCGACGACGATGACCCAGACCCCCTCCGGTCGCCAGAGCAGCGGGTCGCCCGGCCCCCCTGCCAGACACGCTCCCTCCCGGCACCGCCGGGCAGCCCCTCGCCGCAGCCGCAGCCGGCTGACCATCGTGACGACGCTTGCGCTCGCGCTGGTCGGTGGCTCGACCGCGAGCGCCGCGCCACTCGAACTCGCCCAGTCCGATCCGGGCATCACTGCGGTGGGCACCACGCTCGATTCTCTGGTGGGCGGTCGCCAAGCCGATGACGGCACCGCGCGCCCGCCCGTCGCCTCCGCGCCAGCTGCTTCCGCCACTCCCGCGCCGACCGATAGCGGGCTCATCGCATCGACCGGCGGCGAGCGGGCCAGGCTGGCAAACGTCTTCTCCTCCTCGTTGGGCGTCAACGTCAAGACGTCGAACAACACGGGGGCCTGGGGCCAGCACGCCAAGATTGAGACGGAGCTGCAACGGCTGGGCGCGCGCCACCTGCGCACCCGCCTTTACACCAACCGCAGCGCCCAGTACGCGGTGCTGCGGTCCCTTGCGGCGGCCGGCGTGCGCTCCGATGTGATCGCTGGGGACCCCACCGGGGTCGGCGGCACGCCGGAGCAACTTGTCTCGACCGCCGCCTCGCAGCTGGGCAGCGCGGTCGAATCGTTCGAGGGTGTCAACGAGTGGAATTTCTCCGGTCACTCGAACTGGGCGGCGGAGGCTCGGGCGCACCAACAGCGGCTGTTCAAGGCGGTGAATGCGAGCTCCCGGACTTCCAGCATTCCGGTTCTCGGTCCGGCTATCTCGGCCAATTCCACTGACCAGCGGTCCGTGCTCGGCGACCTCAGCGCCTATCTCGACTACGGCAACAACCACCTCTACCCCGGTGGCCGCGTGCCCAGCTATCGGATCGACCAGCAGATCGACTCGGCCCGGATCATCTGCGGGAACAAGCCGGTGCTCTTCACCGAGATGGGCTACCACAACGCGCTCAGAGACACCAGCACGCACTGGCCAACCAGTGAGAGTGTGGCAGCGATCTACGGCCCCCGACTGCTCGCCGAGCACTTCGCGCGCGGTGAGAACCGGATGTACCTGTACGACCTGGTCGACGACGCCGCTAACTCCTTGCTGAACAACCGCGAGGACCACTTCGGGCTGCTCCGCAACGACCTCAGTGAGAAGCCGGTGTTCGGTGCGTTGCGCAACCTCTTGCAGGTGACTGCCGACCCAGGCGCCAGCTTCACTCCCGGGTCGTTGAACTACAGCCTGGCCGGTGCCCCCAGCGACCTGCGCCACATCCTGCTGCAGAAGAGCAACGGCAAGTTCCTGCTCCTGCTGTGGCGCGATGTGGCCGTCTGGGACCCGGTGAAGAAGGTCAACCTAGCGGTTGGTGCGGCGACGATCGGGGTACGCCTGCCCAGCACGACCGCGGTCAGCGTGTTCCGGCCGTCGGCCTCGACGTCGGCTCAGGCGACGATGATGACCAGCGCTCCGTCGGTGCGGATGGGTGGCGACCTGGTCGTGTTGCAGATCGGCTGAGTCGGCCGGCCGGCCCGCCGAGATCGACCGGGCTAGCAGGTCCGTTAGGCTGATCGGATGGAAGACAGGGCTCGTAGCAGGGTCGCCGGGACGCCGGCGACGCTGCTCTCCGAACTCGTGGCACTCGGCTGACGCCGCATCGTCCTGCGCCGGAAAGGGCGCCCTCGCCTGGCCCCCTAGCAGGCCGGGTTGCTGCCCCGCCTGCCCCCCGAGAGCGCCCGAATCAAGGGCCTGGACGGCACCGCCCGAGCCGGGTAGCTGCCCGAGCGTTGGTGCCGGTGACACCGGCCGACGGGTTCCCTGCAGCATCGGCGCCGCCGGCTGGAGCGGCCGGTCACCCTCACAGGCACCGCGCGGTCCACGCTCCCCGGCAGCGCAGCATGGCGGGCAACGCCCTGCTCACCTCCCTGTCCAGCAGCGCTCTGCCGATCACGGCGCTCATCTCCGGACCGCTACTGGCCCGGGTTCTGGGCCCCGAACAGCGCGGTGAGATGAATGCGGTGCTCGCGCCGTTGTTCGTCACCATGTTCGTCGCATCGGTAGCGCTGCCGGAGGCCACCACCTACGCGGTCGCACATCTGAAGGTGCCGGTGCGGCGTGCCGCGTTCACTGCGGCCCCGCTCCAGCTGGTCGGCGGCCTGCTCGCCGCGGTCGCCCTGTACTTCGCCGCACCCATCATCGAACGCGGCACCCCGCAGGTCATTCCGACGCTCCGTGAGGCGTTGCCTGCCCTGCCCCTGCTGATGTTCGTGGTCATGCAGCGCTTCGCGATGTCCGGTGATCGCCGCTACGGCATGACCAGCGTCGAACGCACTACGGCCGCCTTCGGCCGCCTTGCCCTCCTGGTCGGGTTAGCCGGGGCCGGCTACCTCACGTCGAAGACCGCCGTCTGGTGCAACCTCGGCGCCAACCTGCTCGCCGCCCTCGTGCTTTTCGTGCCGCTGGTACGGTCCCGGCCCCGGCCCGGCGCTTCCACGCTGGCCGGCCGGCCGCTGGCGGCCAACCTGGCCAAGTTCGGCCTCCGCGGATGGGGCGGGGTCTTCGCCAACCTGGTCAACTGGCGGCTGGACCAGGCGATCCTGCCGGCATTCGTCGGCGCAGCAAACCTCGGCTACTACGCGGTTGCGGTCAGCCTTGCCGAACTGCCGAGTGCCCTCCTCGGGGCCACCAAGTCGGTTGTCTTCACCGAGGCAGCGATGCGTAAGGACCTGCGGGTCGTCGCCAGGGCGGCTCGGGTGATCTTGGCGGCCGCCATCCTCGTCGACGTCGCGATCGCTTTGGCTGCGCCGTACGTCGTGCGGCTGTTCTTCGGCGACCCCTTCGCACCTGCGACACAACTCGCGCGGATTCTGCTGCTCGGCAACATCCCCTTCGTCACCGAACTCATTCTCGCTGCCGGGCTGCTCTCGCTCGGCCGGCCCGGGCTGCGCTCCGTCGGTCAGGTCGTCGCCGCCGGCTTCACCGTTGTCGGGCTGATCTTCTTCGTCCCGATCTTCGGTACGAGGGGCGCGGCGCTGACCTCCGTATCGGCGTACACGGTAAACTTCCTGCTCACCCTGACCTTCTTCTGCCGGATGAGCGGGCTGTCCCCGGCCGTGTGCCTCGTGCCGCGGATCAGCGACGTCCGCTGGGTCGCCGAATTCGCCCGCAAGATCGCCCGCCGCAAAGGCCGCAGCCTCCCGGTGAGCACCAGAGGAGGTTCCTGAATGCCGGTCCCCGTCACCGTCGTATTCCTGGGCGGCGTGGGACGCAGCGGCAGCACACTGCTGTCGCGGGTTCTCGACCGCGTGCCGGGCTTCGTCAGCGTCGGCGAGGCGTGCAACCTGTGGAACCAGGGGGTCATCAACAACCGGACATGCGGCTGCGGGCGGCCGTTCGACGCCTGCCCTTTCTGGCTCAGCGTCGGCGAGGAGGCGTTCGGTGGCTGGAAGCGCGCCGACCCTCAGGCGGTCAACGCCCAGCGGCTGAGAGTGGAGCGGATACGGCGCCTGCCGTTGATGATCGCGCCGCAACTGAGCTCGGCCTACGCTCGCGACTTCAAGGAATTCGCTGACGTCACCACGCGGGTCTACGGCGCCATCAGCAGGGTCAGCGGCGACGCCGTCGTCGTCGACAACTCCAAGAAGCCGTCGATGGCTTTCCTGCTCCATCACCTCGACGCGATCGATCTGCGCGTCGTCCATCTGGTGCGCTCGCCGTACGGCGTCGCACATTCCTGGGCCAAGCGGGTCGAGCGGCCGGACACCGACCAGGAGGAGGAGATGCAGCGCCTGTCGGTCACGTCGAGCTCGGTGCGCTGGATGACGGTCAACGCCCTCTTCGAGGCTTTGCGGCGCGCCGGCGTGCCCACCCTGCGACTGCGATACGAAGACTTCGTCGCGGCTCCCCGGACTCGACTGGAAGGGATCCTGGACTTCCTGGGCGAACGCCGCCGCCCCGACGAATTGGGCTTCGTCGACAACCAGAGCGCCGACCTGTCGGGGGACCACAGCGTCTGGGGCAACCCCATGCGGCTGCGAGTGGGCCGGGAGGCGATGCGGCTCGACGACGAATGGCAGCGCCGGATGACTCCACAGGACCGCCGCTTGGTGACGGCGCTGACCGGGCCGGGACAGCTCCTCTACGGCTACCGGGGCCGCTAGCCGTCAGGCTCAGGCGACCTGCTTGTTGCGGGCCGCCTCCGAGGTGTCACCTGAGGCGGTGGCGCCGGAGGGCACGCCAGCGGGGGCGACGTTCCCGGACAGGGCGGTGGCCGTCGCGGTCACGTAGTCGACGCCGGACCTCAGCGCCGTTGATAGCGACCACGCGCCGGAGCCGTCCGCCGTGGCGGTGCCGAGGTAGGTCTTGGGCTCGCCGTAGCCGGCCAGCGTCGACGTCAACGCCGCATCAGTGAGGTAGACCTCGATCAGGCAATTCGCGCAGGAGGTCCCCGACACGGCACTGGTCGAGGCGCTCGTGATGACCGGCGCCAGGATTCCGTGGTTCACGAAGGCGTCCACGATGGTGCTGGTGCCTGGCGCGTTGGCCTTCCCGTACGGCGCGAGGTCGATGCCCAGGGCGCTTCCCCCGTTGCTGAAAATGGAGTTCTGGGTCAGCCGGTTCCACGGTGTGTCGTAGTGCGTGGAGTTGGGCGGCTGACTGGCCGTGGCCTGCATCTGCACGCCGTAGGTGTTGTAGGCGATGGTGTTGCCCGGGCCGACCGTGTTGTTCTGGGCGATGTGCTCGAAGCGCAGCCCCCAGGCGCGGTTGCCGGCCGGCGTGCCGTCGAGTAGCACGCCGATCAGGTTGTCGTGGATCCAGTTCCACTGCTGGCCCTTGTCGATCAGCATGCCGCCGCCGCGGTTGTTCACGATGACGTTGTCGGCGACCTCGATGAAGCCGGCGTTCGGCGCGCACGGGTTGCAGTCGTGCTCGCCTTCCAGCCGGATGCCGTAGGCCGCGATGTTGGTGCCCTGGCCGTTGCCGGCATACGCCGGTGCCGCACGGCCGGTGAGGTCGGAGCCGACGTAGTTGCCGATGACCCGGTTGCGCCGGTTGCCGCTGCCGTGGGAGACCTCGATGCCCTCGTTGCTGTTGCCGGATACGACGTTGTGCTCGTACAAGCCGTCCCCGCCGATGAGGTTGTCGGTCGCGGAGTAGTTGACGTCGAGGCCATGGGCCAGGTTGCTCAGCTTTGCGCTCCCGTCGGGGCTGAGGCCGACGATGTTGTTCTGCACCTTGTTGAAACTGCTCCCCGCGAAGCTCACGGTGAGGCCCCGCTGCGCGCAGCCGGAGATGACGTTGCGCTCGGCCGGAGTGGGGGCGCCGATGACGTTGTCATGGGCGTTGTTCGAAATCAGGATGCCGCCCGCGCCCGCGTTGTAGACCGGCGCGTAGAACGTCCCCGAAGCGTCGGTGCAGATGAAGTCGCCGACTATCCTGTTGTTGCCCACCTCACCGGTGGCGCTGTACTGGCCGTTGATCAGGATGGAGTGGCGCCAGTTGTAGATCGCCAGGCCGCGGATCGTGTTGTTCGACGACCCGACCCTGATGCCCTCCATCGCCGGCTGGCCGCGCAGGTTGATCATCAGGGTCGGCAGGGCCTTGATCGGGTCGATGTTCTCTGCCGAGCCGGCCTGGCTGTAGCCGTTGATGTCGATCCCGGCCGGGTTGGTGAGGGTCGGCAGCAGTGTGGTCGGGGAGATGATGAACGGGCTAGTGCCGCCGCTGATGGCGAAACGGATCTCCACGTGGCCGGTGGTCTTGTTAGCGGCGAGGATGGCCCCGCGCAGGGTGCAGTCCGTGACGGTGCAGCCGATCGTGTCGGCCGTGGAGGTCACTAACAGCACGGTGGTGTCGGCGTGCGCGGGCGTCAGCGGAGCGAGCAGCACGCTGGCGATGGCGAGCACAGCCGCGGCGAGGCCGGCGCGACGGCCCCGCGCGAAGTGTCGGGCGTTGTTGACAGCGATGGCATGCGTCACGACAAGCGTCCTCACAGGTGCACAGGAGTAACTGCTACGTCCCCGCCGTGCCCGGACGCAGAAAGCGGCCCCACCCGAATCTGACAGGGTGAAAACTACCCCAGACCCCGTATGCCGACAACCGCGGCGCACAAAAACCGGCCGATCGTCGGTGGGCCTCACCCTTTCGGACTACGCGCAATGCCACCCAGCCTGGCCGGCGGCTCACGTACACTCCAAACGTGCAGGAACGCCGGTACGCCGCAGGTGACCGGTGACCTTCTGGCCGCCGCACCGCGGAGCAGTGGCCGTCGGCGCTGCCGTCATCGTGGCCGGGCTCGTGGTCGGGCTGTTCATCGCCTTGGCCCACCCTGCCGCAACTCAGGCGAACACCGCCCCGGCCGCCTCGCCCTCGCCGTCGGACTCACCGTCGCCCACGTCCGCCGCGGCCGGCCACCTTGCCGCGGTCGCCACGGCCGCGAGCGCCCTGGCGAAGGTGCAGGCGGCAGCCAATCTCGACCTTGCGAACGCGAAGGCGCAGTTGGTGACCCTTCGCGCCGTGACCGCCGCGGCCCGCGAGCATCTGCGCGCGGAGCGGGCGGCGCACACCACGATCCCGCAGAACTGTGTCACCGTCGGGGCGAGCCGCTCCCTGGTCGCGGCCGACCGGGTCAGTGCCGCAGGCTTGGCCGCCAGCATCACTGCTAACGCCAACGCAGCCCTCGCCGCCATCGCCGGATCCGCAGCGGTGTTGACCAAGGCGAATGCCGAACTGACAGCAGCGCAGCAGGCCGGTGCCACCGACTCCGACGTGGCGGCCTACCGGACCGCCCTGCAGGCCGCCCCGCCGGCCCGGGCCGTCATCTCGGCAGCCGCCACCGCCGACCGCACGACGGCGGCCACCCTGCTCGGCCAGGTGGTGCACCTCGACACCGATGCGGCCGCGGTACTCGCGCAATGCCATCGGCAGACGGGTCACTGATCGGAGCGGCCGGTGCCACCAATGAGCGGTGTTACCGTGCGCCGGTGGTCGCCCTAGCCCATGATTACCTCACTCAGCGCGGGGGCGCCGAGCGGGTAGTTCTCGAGCTGCTGCGCGCCTACCCCGGCGCGCCCCTTTACACGGCGACGCACCTACCGTCGGCGACGTTCCCGGAGTTCTCCCAGCACGAGATTCACACCTCGGTGCTCAACCGGGTGCCGGCCATCCGGGCCGATCACCGGCTGGGTCTGCCGCTGTACGCGCCGGTGTTCTCCCGGATGCGCATCGAGGCCGATCTGGTCATCTGCAGTTCCAGTGGCTGGGCGCACGGCGTGCAGGCGACCGGGCGCAAGGTGGTCTACTGCCACAATCCGGCCCGGTGGCTCTATCAGCAGGACGAGTACCTCCGCGACAGCCATCCGGCCATCCGGGCCATTAGCGGCCTGCTCGCGCCGTCGCTGCGTCGGTGGGACCGCAAGGCAGCAGCGACGGCAGACGTCTATCTCGCCAACTCCACGGTAGTTGCCGGGCGGGTCCGCGCGATCTACGGCATCGAGGCCACGGTGTTGCCGCCGCCGCCGGCCCTCACGCCTGACGGCGAACAACGCGAGGTAGCCGGCGTCGAGCCGGGGTTCTTCCTGTGTGTGGCCCGCCTGCACGCCTACAAGAACGTCGATGCCCTGATGGAGGCGTTCTGCTCCCTGCCTGCGGAGCGACTCGTGGTCGTGGGCGACGGGCCCTACCGGGATCGACTGCTCGCCATGGCTAGACCGAACATGACGTTCCTGCACCGGGCCTCCGACGCCGAACTGCGATGGCTCTATGCCAATTCTCGTGCCGTCCTGGCGGCGTCTTACGAGGACTACGGGCTCACCCCGCTCGAAGCCGCGGCCTTCGGCCGGCCGGTCGCCGTCCTCCGATGGGGTGGCTACCTCGACACGGTGGTCGAGGGGGGGACCGGTGTCTTCTTCGACCGCCCAGCCGCCGATGCGATCCTGCCGGCCATCGAGGACCTGCTCGGCCGGGCCTGGAGCGACCAGGTCATCCGCTCACACAGCGAGCTGTTCTCCCGCGAGCGGTTCGTCCGGCGGCTGCACGGCCTCATCGAAGCCGCCGGGCAGCCGACCCCTACCGGCGGCCAAGCTGGGTGAGTTCCTCGGCCGGCTCGGCCCCCTGGCCGGCCACGGGGACCTTGGTCGAGCGCCGGCCGGCCGGCGGTACGAGAAGGATCGCCGAGGGCGCTTGCCCGAGCCGTTGTGCGAAGTGGGCGGCGGCGGCCAGCGCCACCTTGCGGGCGCGTCCCTGCTCGGCCAGCAGGATCGTGATGTCCGCCAGGGGGGTGGCGGTGATCGCCACGTCGGAGGTGTCGGTCGACGCGGCCGCCACCACGATCGTGTCGTAGTCCGTGCGTAGGTCAGCGAAGATGTCTGGGAGCGCAGCGATGTCGGCACGGCGCGCCTCGTACGTCGCCCCGGCGGGCAGCAGATGGATAGTGCCGTCGCTGACCGTCACCAGCGCCCCGGATAACGGCTCCAAACCCTGCAGGACCCCTCGGACGCCCTTCTCACCGCGGACGCCGAACAACCCATGCAGCGACGGTTGGTCGAGATCGAGATCCACCAGCACGACGCGGCGACCCATGCTGGTGAGTGCCAGAGCGAGGTTCGCCGCCGGCAGCGCGGTCAGGGTTCGCCCGTCGACGGGCAAGACCAAGATGGTGCAGTCCGCGTGGTTGGCATAGCCCAGCATCAACGCCGCGGCGACGCGGCGATAGAGCATGGCTGCAGCAGAGGACTGAGCGTCTCCGGACAGCAGGCCAGGCGAGCCGCGTTGCTTGGGCACTGCGGCCACCAGTCCGGCATCCACGCCGGCGTCGACGATGTCCTGGCCATCGTGGACCCGCCCTCGCCGCCGCTCCAGGAGCAGTGCCAGCCAGCCGCCGGCCAGCAGGCCAAGGAGCACTCCGACGCCGGCATAGACCGCCGGCTTGTGCAGATCCGCGGTGGTCGGCGCCGTGGCGGCCGCACCGAGTCTCGGCCGGAAGCTCCCGATCTCGCTCTGTAGTGTGATCTGGTCGAGCTGCGTCTGCAGTGCTGCCTGCCGGCGGACGAGGGCGTCGCGTTGCGGGCCGACGATGGCGAGGATCTGCTGCAGCTGCCCGGCGGTCGCGGTCGTCAGCGCGGACAGTTGGGCGTCGAGGGGCTTCAGGGCCGCGGCGGTCGCGGCGAGTTGCGCCTGAAGGCTCTTCGTGGCAGTTGCCTCGGGGGCGGCGAGCTGGGCGGTCCGCAAGGCCAGATAGGTCTTGACGTAGGCGTTGGCGTCGTTGGCGGCGGTTTGTGGGGTCTTCGATGTCGCCGCCACGTCGGCGACGTCCGAGCCGGTCACGGGGGTTATGGAGATGGTGATGCTGTGTCCCACAGCCTTGTCGGTGGACTGCTGGACCGGCGCGCTGTTGAGCAGCTCGATCTCGGTGGCCGCGACCCGGCCGTTGCTCGAGGAGGTGCTGGAGGTGCTCGCGGTGCTCGCCTGCGACCCGGGGAGGATCACCTTGGCAGTCGCGGTGTAACTGGCCGGTGCCAGGAAGCCGATGACGAAACCGACGACACCCGACGCGATCGCGCTCAGCAGAACGTTCGGCAGCCTTCGCCGCAGCACGCGACCAGTGCGCCGCGGGTCGAACTCGTGCGTCGCGAACAAGGACCCCACTACCTGAGAGTACGCGGGCACCCGTTGTAACGTGGTGGAACGCCGTCGAACGCTCCACCAGCCCGGCACGGGGTGCCCGGGGCGCTCTCGCGCCCGCCCGGGTTACCCTGCGTAAGCTATGCAAGCTGCGGCCGGTCTGTGCCGTGATCCGCGAATCGTCACTCGGCAAAGGTTGTGAGGTAGCAGGTGCCCCACCCGGTTCCCAACTTCTTGGTAGCCGGCGCCGCCAAATCCGGGACCACGTCGCTGTGTCACTATCTCCGTCAGCATCCGAACGTGTTTGTGGCCCGCGAGAAGGAGTCGCACCACTTTCTCTTCTCTGCCGGCAGCCCCACCTTTACCGGCCCCGGCGACGATCGCGAGTTCAACCCGCTGGTGATTCCCGACCGGTCGCGGTATCTGGCGTGCTTTGACGACGTCACTACCGAGTCGGCGGTCGGCGAGGCGTCGGTCTATTACCTCTATCGACCGGATTCGATGCGTCGCGCCCTTGAGTTCAACCCCGACATGCGGTTCATCGTCAGCCTGCGCGAGCCGATCGCCCGCGCGTTCTCCGCCTTCTCGCATCAGCGGCGCGACATGTGGGAGTCGATCGACGACTTCGCCACGGCTATCGCCGCTGAGCAGGAGCGGATCGCGGCGGGCTGGTCCTTCGGGTGGCATTATCGCGCGGTCAGCGACTACGTGCCGCTACTGGCGGCGGTCAACGAGGTGGTGCCGCCGAAGCAACTGCACGTGCTGCTCTACGACGATCTCGTCGCACATCCGGATGCGGCCATGCAGTCGATCTTTTCCTTCCTCGGCGTCGATGACAGTTTCCGGTGCGACACCTCCCTGCAACTGAACATGTCGGGCCGGCCCAGATTCCACCGGCTCAACTTCCTGCTCGCGCGTAACAACGCGGCCAAGGACCTGGTCAAGCGGGTAGTGCCCTACCAATGGGGTGTTGGCATCCAGCAGCGGGTGCGCAACTGGAACCTGCGGCCCGAGCAACTCGACCTAGCGGAGTGGAGGCGGATCGAAAGCGCCTTTCGTTTCGACACCTCGATGATCGGCCGGCTGTCCGGCCGCGATGTCAGCGGATGGCTGAAGGATCGGGCCGCGTCCTAGCACCTCCACCGTGGTCCCAGTGCCGGCCCACGGCGATCGGCCCGCAGGTCCTATCAGGTAGCATTCGGACCAGCTGGCCTGAGCGGTCGGAGCGTCGATCGCAGAGGAGCGTCTTGAGCCGGGCCCGCCGTTCTGTCCACCTTTTCGCGGCGACTCTGGCGGCTCTCGCCCTGCTGATCAACGCCGTTGGATGCGGCGGGCAGGCCGCCGCCGCGTCGATCCGCGGCACGCCGGCCCCTGCGCCGCAAACCGCCACCCCGGCCGCGGCCTTCCTCGACAGCGTCGGGGTCAACACCCATCTCGGCTACACCAACACGCCCTATGCACAGTCGGCTCCTGTACAGCGTGCGCTGCAGGAACTGGGGGTACGCCACGTCCGGGAGAACTTTCCCGTGCGGCCGCCGGCCGGCTATGCCGACCGAATTGCGGCGTTGGCAGGAGTGGGCATCCGCACCCAACTCACCGTCGGCGCCGTCGGCCGCAAGAAGGGTCAGGCGCTCACCCCTGTTGCCGACGTCATGACCACGATCGGCTCGATGCCGCAGCTGACCGGACCCGTCGAGGCGATCGAGGGGCCCAACGAGTGGGACATTCGCGGGGGTTCCGACTGGCCGCAGCAGGTGCGCCGCTATCAGGAGACACTGCACAACGCCGTGCGCGGCGACCCGAGAATGACCGGCGTGGTCGTCGTCGCACCTGCGCTGTCGCGACGCTTCCATCGGGCTGAGCTAGGCAATCTCGACCCCTACGTCGATTGGGGCAACAACCACACCTACTCCCACGGAGCACCGACCGTCGGGGAGTACGCCGACGAACGGACCAAGGAGGCCACGGTCTCCGGCGGTAAGCCGGTCGTAACGACGGAGACCGGTTATACCAGCGCCGTCCGGGCCACCGACCAGAAGCCACCGGTCACCGACGCGGTGGCGGCGGTATACATCCCGAGACTGTTCGCGGCGGCGTTCCGCTCCGGCACGATGCGGACGTTCCTGTATGAGTTGCTGGACGAGCGCGGCGAGCAGGGGCTCACAGACGAGGAGGCGCACTTCGGCCTGTTGTACTCCGACCTGACGCCGAAGCCGGCATACACATCGCTTCAGCGGTTGCTCGGGCTGGTCACTGACGGCGACAGCACCGGCGTGGCACCGTCGTCGTTCTCCTACTCCGTCGGCAGTGCGGCCGCCGACCACCACGAGCTGCTGCTGTCCCGGCGGGACGGCACCTTGCTCCTGGTGATGTGGCGCGACATCGCCGTCGATCGGCTCGGGCGCGGCGACGATGCCCGGCAGCTGCCGATCGAGGTGAAGTTCGCCCGGCCGGTCAGCCAGGTCGACATCCACCGGCCGAGCCTGTCTGCTCCACCGGTGACCACGCTGCACAACGTCGCCGACATCCGGGGCAACCTCGGCGCCGACCTGGTGGTCCTGCGCATCGACCCGCGCGCGCCCGGAAGCACCGCCGAGCCGATGGCGCCGGTGCCGCACGGCGGCGGTCGCAGCGCGCGTGTTCTGCTAGGTCCTGCGGCGGCCGGCCAGGACGCATTCGGCACCTCGGCCCGCCCCGAGATCGGTCGGGTGACCTTCGCACATGCCCCGGCGCCCGCATCGCACGGCGACCTGGTTGTCCCGGTCCTCGCAGTCGTGGCCGCTCTTGTCGTCGCAGTGGGCGTCGTCTTCGCGGTGGTCCGCCGGCGCAGGCGTCACTCGTCCTGACGGGGGTGTCCTAGACTCAGGCAACCGTGAGCACGAGGATTGCAAGATGACCGTGACTTCCGTCGCGCCGGCGCCTACGACTGCGCCGGCAGACACCGGGCGCACCCGCGTTCGCGGCACCCCCACGGCGCTCTGCCTTGTCCTGCTCACCTGCCTGGTCTGTCTCGCCGGCCCGCACGGGCTTGGAACCCTTGCGTCCCCGGTCTTCCTTGCCACCGCCCTCGGTCTGGGCGGGTACTTCCTCTACCGCCGGCACTGGGCGGACTATCTCGAGTTCACCCTGTGGCTTTGGCTGCTTGATCCGCTGGTCCGCCGCGTCGCGGACTACTCGTCGCACTTCCATCGAGTGAGCCTGATCCTGCTGGCTGCTCCGCTGTTGTCCCTGGCATGCCTGCCCTGGGTGCCGCAGTGGCGGGTGCCCGTCTACCGGGACGTTCTGGTCGCCATGGCCGTGGCAGCCTCGGTGTTCTGCTACGGGATCGGCACCGGCGTGCTGTACGTCGGCGTGAGCGCCGCCGCGGATGCCGGCGTCAACCTGCTGGGGCCCGTCGCCCTAGGCCTGTTCCTGCTCACCGCACCGATCGACCCCGGTGCCCTCCGCGCGTGTTTCAGCCGGGTCGCGTTGCTCGGTGGGTTGATCCTCGGGGCCTACGGCATGGTCCAGTTCTTTCTGCTGCCGCCCTGGGACGCTCAGTGGGCGATCGACTCCGGGATCACCGCTGTCGGTGCCATCGTGCCCGAGAGCCTGCGGGTGTTCGGGACGCTGAACAGTCCCGGCCCTTATGCCCTGGCTCTGGTCTCGCTCATCCTTTTGGGCGTCGCCGCCCGCGGCTACTCGATAGTTCTCCGGACGGCGTCGGTGGGGGTTGCTCTGATCGGCCTCGGCCTGTCGCTGGTCCGGTCCGGCTGGATCGCCCTTGCCGTCGCCCTGATGCTGCTCCTGTTCGCGCGACGGGTGTCGCGCATCGGACTTCTCGCTGGCGTGCTGGCAGTCGTGGCGGGACTGGCCCTGCTCGGCGGCCCGATTGCCGCAACCGTCAGCAACCGCTTCCACAGCAGCGTCTCTGCCGGATCCAACGACTACAGCCTCCAGCAGCGCATCGCGTTCCAGACGTCGATCATCGGCCCCTCTTTGACCGACCCGTTCGGCCGTGGACTGGGCTCGACGGGTACGGCCAGCCGGCTGGCGGCGGCGGCGCCTAGTGCAACCCTCGTCGGGAGCTTCGACAGCGGGGTGTTCGAGGCGCTGTTCACCCTGGGCTCCATTCCGGGTCTGTTCCTCCTCGGCACGACGATCCTGGCAGTCACGCGAGCGTGGCGCCGCGCGCTGCGGCGACCCGCCTACCTCGCGTTCATCGCTTCTGCATCGGTGGCGCTGGCCGTCACACTGCTGTTCACGAACGTCTATCTGGGCATCTACGGCGTGCTCCTCTGGACGACCCTCGGTTACTCCGGCCGCGACCGATGTGTGGAGCAGCCCTGATGGGCGCGGTGTCACGCCGGCGCCCGGTCGCGCTTCGGATGCCCGACTTCATCATCATCGGGGCCTTCAAGAGCGGCACGACGTCGCTGTTGTCCTGGCTGGGACAGCACCCCAAGGTCTTCGTTCCGTGGCTTCAGGAGCCCAACTTCTTCGCCTCACCCAACTACAACCCGCAACTCGACGGCGAGAAGCGGCCACAGCGCCCCGCGCAGAGCATCTACGGCCGCAAGCGCACTGATTCGCTCTCGCAGTACACCAGTCTCTTCGAGGGGGTCCCCGAGGACGTCGTTGCAGGGGAGTCCTCGCCGCAGTACCTGCGCGAACCCGCGGCGTGTGGGCGGATCAAGTGCATGCTGCCTGATGCCAAGCTCATCGCGATCCTCCGGCACCCGGCCGACCGCGCCTTCTCTGACTACTCGATGCTGGTTCGCGACGGCCTGGAGCGCGGGTCCTTCGTCGACGCGATCGGGCGTCCGCACGGTACGGGGACCTTCCCGCCCTACCTCGAGACCGGGTTCTACGGCCGGCAGCTCAAGCCGTATATCGAGCAGTTCCCTCCGGAGCAGTTGCGAGTGCTGTTGTTCGAGGACCTCCGCGACGATCCCCGCGACCTGATCCGGTCGCTGCTCGAGTGGTTCGATGTCGACCCGAACTTCGAGCCCAACGTGGCAGATGTCCGCAACGTCTCCGGGGTGCCGCGCAATCGCGCCATTGCCGGTGCCTACCGGATGCGCCGGCGTCTACAGCCCTATCTCAAGCCGCTCGTGCCGGCGGGCCTGCAGCGGGTCGTCGATGCGCGGCTGCTGCGCGGGCTCGACCGGCCGGAGTTCGACCCGCAGATTCGCCGCCAGCTGGTCGAGCTCTACGCCGAGGACATCCAGCAGCTCGCCCAGCTGATCGGGCGAGATCTCGCGGACTGGCTCAGATGAGCACTGTGGGAGTCGGTGTTCCCGAACCACCCGCCGCCCAGCGAGAGCCCGAGCCGGCATCCCGGCGGGCCCTGGTGCCCCACGTGATGGGCCGGCCGATCTCTCCCGGCATCGTGCGGGCCGGTCGGGGGGTCCTGCGAGGGTACGGGAAGCTCACCTCGCCGGTGCGGCCGCTGCCCGACTTCCTCCTCATCGGGGCCAAGAGGTGCGGCACTACCTCGTTCTACTTCCACCTCCTGCGCCATCCTGGCGTGCTGCCGATGTTCCCGTCAGCGCGGTTCCTGCCGAAGGCCCGCGACGGCAAGGGACCACACTTCTTCGACAGCAACTACCACCGGAGACTCGCGTGGTACCGCGCGCACTTCCCCTCGCTGCTCACGCGCCGGATCGCCGCCGCGAGCACGTCCGGCCCAGTCGTTTCCGGCGAGGCGTCGCCGTACTACCTCTACCACCCACTGGCGGCGCAGCGGGCGGCCCGCGACGTGCCCGGCGCCCGGCTGCTCGTCTTGTTGCGTGACCCGGTCGAGCGTGCGTTCTCGCACTACCGCGAGCAGCGGCGCAACGGCACGGAGACGCTCGGCTTCGCCGAGGCGCTGGCGGCCGAGGACGGGCGGACCCGCGGCGAGGAGGGCCGGCTGATCGACAACCCGGGGGCGCAGAGCTTTGCCCACGAGCAACAGTCGTACCTGCGACAGGGCGAATATGTCGCGGGTCTGCGCCGTTGGCTCGAGCAATTCCCCCGGGCACAGCTGCTCGTCCAGCCGAGCGAGCTCTACTACGAAGATCCCGAGCGGGCCTGCCGTGCGGCGCACGCCTTCCTGGGATTGCCGGCCACACCCGCTGGCTCCGCGCCGGTGCTCAATGCTGCGCCGGCGAGCCCCATGGCCGCCGACCTGCGGCGACGCCTCGTCGAGCACTACGCACCGTTCAACGACGAGTTGGCGGACCTGCTCGGCCAGCGGTTCAGCTGGAGCCGGCCCTGATCCCAGGTCGGCTCGCCGTTCGCCGTCCGGTCCGCATCCCGTTGGAATCCGTACAGCGGCGGGCCGCCAGGCGGGCGGCCGAGCAGGTGGCCCGTCAGCTGGGCGCTGACCCGGGCCGGATCACCCACCTGCCGCGCGGCAGCACGAGCTGGGTGTTCGACCTCCCCGGCATGGACACCGTGCTGATCGTGGCGCGGCCTGGGCGCTCTCCGGCCGACGTGGCCGAGCGGGTGGCGGCGGCCGGCTACCTGTCCGGCCGGCTGGCGTTCGTGGTGCCCGTCGAGCCCCCGATCAGCAGCGAGACCGGCCTGTGCGTCACGGTCTGGCGCCGGGTGGCCACCCGGCCGGGCCGGCCGGACATGCATGCCCTGGGCCGTGCTGTTCGTGCCCTGCAGGAGGTGGCGCCGGCGGGCGTCCGGGCGTGCGGCCTCGTCCTGCCCGACGTACAACAGCTCACCGACGTGGTGGAGGGCATCGAGCGCCAAGCGCTCGGCGGGCGGTTGTCCGCGGCGGACGCCCGCGTGCTCCTGGACTGTGCCGAACGGCTCGACGCACAACTGCGATCGATCGACCCCAGTGCCCGGGAGAGCCGGGTATTCGTGCACGGCGACCTGCACCTGGACAACGTGCTGGTCACCGAGAATGGCTGCGTGCTGTGCGACACCGACGAGCTCGGCCTCGGCGGTCCCCACTGGGATCTGGCCTTCTTGGTCGATCCGGGACGCAGCGCAGCTCTCAGTGCCGGTGAGCGGGAGGTCTTCCAGGCCGGTTACGGCGGGCCGCTCCCGGACGACGCGACAGCGCGCACGTTCGCCCGGATCGGGCACCTCAGGCGGACGGTCCGGCTGCGTGAGCTCTCCCACCCGACCCCTCGTGAGCGCTGGTGGAACCACGTGCGACTCGGTGCTTGGCGAGCTATGGCGACAGACTGGGCGCTGGACCTGCAGCCGGCCTTCGAGCGATCCCGCGGCGAGCAGGTCGCGCTGTCCTTCCGCAGGCCCGTTCGGCGGGTTGTCGGCTGGGTGCGGCTCAGCCGGTGAGTGGCCCCGAGCCGGTCGGTATCTGGTCGGCGACCTCGTGATAGACCCGGCCGGTCTCGCGCGCCGTCCGCGCCCACGAAAAGGTCGCGGCGCGAGCCAGGCCGCGCCGCCGCAGTTCACCGCGCAACTCGTCGTCGCCCAGCACCCTGCCGATCGCCGCGGCGAGCCCGTCGATGTCGTCCGGGTGGACGCTCAGGGCGGCGTCGCCCACGACCTCGGGCAGCGAGGAGACCGTGGAGGCGACTACCGGCGTACCACAGGCCATCGCCTCCAGCGGCGGTAGGCCGAATCCCTCGTAGGAAGAGGGAAAGGCGAACACGTCAGCGGCGGAGTACCACAGCGGTAGCGACTCCGAGGGCACATACCCGGTGAGGCGCAGGCGGTCGCCGAGCTTGAGCTGGGCGATGGTTCGGTGCAACTCATCGGTCATCCAACCCTCGGCGCCCACGAGCACGATCTGATGGGGGATGCTGTCGGCCAGGGTGGCGAAGGCGCGCAGCAGCGCGGGCACGTTCTTGCGCGGCTCGAGGGTTCCGACGTAGAGCAGGTAAGGGACGGCCAGGTCATGCTCGGCGCGGAAGGCGGCAAGTGCAGCCTCGCCGGCCGGCTGATAGCTCTCGTCGGCCGCGAGCGGGATGACCACAACTCGTTCGCTCGGGATGTCCAGGAGCTGCACGACATCGTCGCGGGTGCTTTCCGACACCGCGATGACCCGACGGGCGCGCCGTGCCGATGCGCGGGTGGCCGTCTCGAGATAGCGGCGGCGACGGGCGGAGAGCCGGTCGGGCAGGCGCAGGAACGCGACGTCATGGATCGTCAGGACCGCAGGGGTGCCCGACGCCAGCGGAAGCACATTGACGGTGCCGTGGAACACGTCGAGTTGATCCCGGGCGGTCCATGCTGGCAGGACCATCTGCTCCCAGCCGATCCGGACCGCGGGGTGCTCGGTGGGCAGCGGGGACAGCCGCCAGCGGACCGCATCGGGGGTGTTCGACCTGTCGACTCCCCGTGCGGCATAGACCACGAGCTCGTCGTCGTCGTGCAGTGCCCGGGGCAGGTCGCGGACCAGGCGCTCGACGTAGTGGCTGAGCCCGGCGCGTCGGTAGCCGCCGCCCTTCCCGAGCAGATGACCGTTGAGACCGACCCGCATGTCTCTCCATTCCGGGCCCGGCGAGACCGAACCCTTGGAACACGGTCAGGGTGTACGGGGGACGGCCCGGCGCAATCAGCGGCAGTCCCAGGGGCGCGCCACGGTCCTCAGCGTCGAGCGCCCGTCACCGCCCGATGCGCATCGGCAGGTCTATCGCCGGCTCGGCGGGTGGCGAGACCGCGTTGTTCTCGCGTGACCGGCGGCGATCCTGCGGAGGGACCAGGAGCACCGCTGCCGCGCTGCGTCCGTAGGCCTTCAGGAACTCCGCGGCCTCGGCCAACTCCGACCGGTGCACCACGCCGCGCGAAGCCGTCAAGGCAATGGAGTCGCCGAACGGGAGCACGGCGATCGCGACCGCAGACGTCACTGTCGAGGCGGCGGCCAACACGATCACGTTGGCGCTGGGCCGCAGCTCCTTGAGGATCTCCGGGAGACGCGAGACGTCGGGTGGACGGCCCGCGGTGGGAGCCCCCGCCGGCAACAGGAGCAGGTCGCAGTCACGGACCTGGCCGACAGCCTCTGACAGCGGTAGCTCACCCTGCAGCACGTTGTTGAGACCAACGCGGCCCTCGATGCCGAACAGCTCGTGCAGCGAGGGACGGTCGAGGTCGACATCGACCAGGGCGACGCTGCGTCCGAGGCTGGCGAGGGCCAGCGCGAGGTTGCTTGCCTGCGCTGCCGTAGAGGATTGCGTGTGGACCGGGAGCACGGTCAGCGTGTGATCGGCGCCCGGGGCCAGGCCCATGGTCAGGGCGGCGGCGACGCGTCGATAGGCCGCAGCTTCAGGCGTGGACTGCGCATTGCCCAGCAGAATGCCGGACTGTTTGCGGCTGGCCGGCAGGGAGACGACCATCGGCGCGTCGACGCCGGCATTGCGGACGTCCTCCTCGTCGTGCACCCGCCCAAGGGACCGCTCGAGGACCACGGCCATGCCGACGCCCAGCAGCAGGCCGATGACGAGCCCGATGACGGCAAAGAGGGGAGGTTTCCCCGGGCCTGACGCCGACGGGATCGTCGCGGCCGCGGCAACCTTGGGCAGGGCATCGGCCACGACGTTGCGCAGCGTCAGGTCGGCGAGGCGGTTCTCCAGGTCCGACTTGTGGGTGAGGAGGGCATCGCGTTCGGGGCCGATGAGCGCCAGGACGGCCGGAAGTGACGTGCTGCTCGCGGCTGACACCTGGTCGTCCAGGGGCTTGAGAGCAGCGGTCGTGGCAGTTATCTCGGTCTGCAGGCTCGTGGTGGCCGTCTTGATGATGGCGCTGAGCTGCCCGGTCCGGAGAGTGATGTAGTTCTTCACGTACGCGTCGGCATCTGCCACCGCGCGTGAGCCGGCGTTGGCGGTCGCCGACACCACCGCCACGTTGGCATTCGTCACGGGGGACACCGATACGGAGATCCGGTGCCCGACGGCTTTGTCCGTGGCGAGCACGACCGGGTCGCTGTTGAGGATCTCCAGCTCCGTGGCTGCGGCCCGAGCGCTCTCGACGGTACTCGGACTCGAGCCCAGCAGTGAGACCGAGATCGGGCTGGCGAGGACGACCTTGGCGGTGGCCGTGTAGGAACGGGGCATGATCTTGCCGATCCCGAAGCCGATGGCGCTGAAGATCAGGGCAACGCAGATGATGGCCGGCATCCGACGGCGCAGGGTGCGGAGCATGCGGCGACGATCGACCTCCGGCGCCGCCAGGAGTGAACTCACCCTACGGACAATACCCCGGCCAACCGGGGGTGCTCCGTGCGCGCGGACTGACACCTGCCAGATCCGCGCCACCCAGCACGGTCACGAAACGGTGCGGCTAGCGCTTGTGGGTGAGTGCGAGCTTCGGCTTGGGCTCGAGGTGGGACAGGCCGTTCCACGCCAGGTTGACCAGGTGCGCTGCAACCTCGTCGCGCTTGGGCTTGCGGGCCTCCAGCCACCACTGGCCGGTCAGGGCGACCATGCCGACCAGGGCCTGTGCGTAGAGGCCGGCCAGCTTGGTCTCGAAGCCGCGTGACTTGAACTCCGCGGCGAGCACGTACTCCACCTGGCTCGCGATGTCGTTGAGGAGGCTGGAGAAATTGCCGCCGGTGCTGACCACCGGCGAGTCCCGCACCAGGATCCGGAAGCCGTCGGTCTGCTCCTCGATGTAGACCAGCAGGGCCAGGGCGGCCTGTTCCAGCAACTCCTTGGGGTGCCCGCCGGTCAATACCCCGGTGACCCGATCGAGCAGGGCTTGCATCTCGCGGTCGACGACCACCGCATAGAGTCCCTCCTTGCCGCCGAAATGCTCGTAGACGACAGGCTTGGACACCCCGGCCCGGGAGGCGATCTCCTCGATGGAGGTGGCCTCGAACCCTCGCTCGGCGAACAGGCCTCGGCCCACGTCCAGGAGTTGCTCGCGTCGTTCCTTGCCGGTCATCCGCACCCGCTGTCGGGTATCGCGAGAGACCTCCCGTCGGCCATCCCCCTGGCCCGCTGCTATCCCCGCAATGACGTCACCGGCTGTCGTCGGCCAAGAGTTTGCTGCGGATGCGCTCGGGGGAGGGCCAGCGTGCCTCGGACGCCCAGCCCAGTTGCTCGAACCACCTGATCACCCGAGCAGACGGGTCCAACTGCCCGCGCAGCACGCCGTGCCGGGCCGAGGTGGGGTCGGCATGGTGCAGGTTATGCCATGACTCCCCGAAGCTGATGATCGCCAGCGGCCAGAAGTTGCGCGACTGGTCACGCGCGACGAAGGGCCGCTGGCCGATGGTGTGGCAAACCGAGTTGATCGACCACGTGACGTGGTGCAGGACGCTGATCCGGACGAGGCTGGCCCAGAAGTACGCAGTGATCGCTCCGGTCCACGACATGGACCACAGGCCGCCGATGACCGCGGGGCCGAGCAGGCTGAAGGCGACGATGAAGGGAAAGGCGCGGTCGATGCGCTTGAGGTCGGAGTCGGCGAGCAGGTCTGGGGCGAAGCGTGCCTGGTTGGTCTGCTCGACGTCGAAGAGCCAGCCGACGTGGGCGTAGCAGAATCCCTTGCCCAGCGCCCGGATGCTCGTCCCGTAGCGCCACGGGGAGTGCGGGTCGCCCTCCTTGTCGCTGAAAGCGTGGTGCCGGCGATGGTCGGCCACCCACCGGATCACCGGTCCCTCGATCGCCAGCGTCCCGGCAAGGGCAAGCGCAATGCGCAACGCCCGCTTGGCCCTGAACGACCCGTGGGTGAAGTAGCGGTGGAATCCGACCGTGATACCGAGCCCCGAGACGATGTAGAACACGGCGGTGATGACCACGTCGTGCCATCCCAGGCCCCACCCCCAGGCGACCGGAACGGCGGCCAGCACGGCGACGAAGGGGACGATCACGAAGAGGTAGAGCGCAACCTGCTCCCATCCGGACTTCACCTCGTCGGTGAGCGGCTTCTTGCCGCCGGTCGGGGCGCCGGGCTCGAGCAGGGCGGTGTTCCGGGGAGATGTCATGGGCTTCCTCGGGGGCTTCGGCTGATGGCGTCCTTCCTGGCTACGTAACCGTAACCTACGCAACCGTAGCCCGCCAATCCACGGCTGTCCGCCGTCGCCGCAGGTGGGTGTCCAGCCGTAGACTCGCAGCGGTCGGCTGGTTGGTCCCGGGTTGCTCTGCTGGCATGGGCGACTAGATTTTGGATCTAGGTACTCGTAGGTTCGATTCCTACCCCGGGAGCTCGATCGCTATGGTGCGGGAGAGCAATTGCGCCTGAGGGGAGCTGTCCGTGCCCGACGCTCGCCCTGCAGCAGTCGTCATCCTCGCCGCCGGCGAGGGCAGCCGGATGCGTTCTGGCACCCCCAAGGTCCTCCACGAGATCTGCGGCCGCACCCTGCTGGGCCATGTCCTCGCTGCCGTGGAGCCACTCAAGGCTGCCCGCACCGTCGTTGTCGTCGGTTCCGCCTGCGACCGGGTCACCGCCCTGCTGGACGCCGAGGCGCCCGACGTGCTGCCGGTGGTGCAGGCCGAGCAACTCGGCACCGGCCATGCCGTACGCCTTGCACTGCAGGCGCTGCCGGAGTGCGACGGCACGGTGCTCGTCGTGCCCGGAGACGCGCCGCTGCTGACCGCCGCCACCCTGGCCGGCCTGGTCGAGCAGCATGTCCGCGACGAGGCTGCCGCGACCCTGCTCACCGCCGTACTTGCCGACCCGACGGGCTACGGCCGGGTGATCCGGGACAGCAGCGGGGTGGTGACGCGGGTGGTGGAGCACCGTGACGCCATTCCGGCCGAGCTGGACGTCACCGAGGTCGGGACGAGTGCCTACGCCTTCGACGCGGCCCTGCTGCGACTGGCACTCGAGAGGATCGGGACGGACAACGTGCAGGGGGAGGAGTATCTCCCCGACGCGATCGGCGTCCTCGTGGCAGACGGCTATGCGATCGGGGCGCTGGTCGCACCCGACGCGGGTGAGACCGAGGGGGTCAACGACCGCGTGCAACTGGCGGCAGCACGCGCCCGCCTGCGCGACCGGCTGATCGAGGCGTGGATGCGCGAGGGGGTGACCGTCGTCGACCCTGCCACGACCTGGGTCGACGTCGGCGTGCGGATCGAGCGCGACGTTGTGCTGCACCCGTGCACGCAGCTGCTGGGCCGCACTCGGGTCGACACCGGTGCCGAGCTCGGTCCCGAGTGCACCATGAGGGACACCGTCGTCGGTGCCGGTGCCCGGGTGGTGCGGGCCCAGTGCGAGTCCGCCGAAATCGGGGCGGGGGCCACCGTCGGACCGTTCGCCTACCTCCGACCGGGGACGCGGCTCGGGCGGGGGGCCAAGGTCGGCACGTACGTGGAGATCAAGAACGCCGACGTCGGCGATGGTGCCAAGGTGCCGCACCTGAGCTATGTGGGGGACGCAACGATCGGTGAGGGCACCAACATCGGGGCGGCCAGTGTCTTCGTCAACTACGACGGCGTGGCCAAGCACCGCAGCGTGATCGGCGCGCACGTCCGCACTGGCGCGGACAATATGTTCGTCGCTCCGGTCAGCGTCGGTGACGGCGCGTACACCGGGGCCGGCTCGGTAATCACCGACGACGTGCCGCCGGGGGCGATGGCGGTGGCCCGCGGCAAGCAACGCAACATCGAGGGGTGGGTGGAGCGCAGGCGCCCCGGCACAACGTCGGCTGTTGCCGCCGCCCGCGCCCGCCAGCAGTTCGAGGACGACGAGCCGCCCGGCGGAGCTGGACCCGAGAGGGAAGAAGAATCGGGTCCGTGAGCGGGATCGAGATCGCCAACCGCAAGACGCTCATGCTGTTCTCCGGCCGGGGATATCCACAGCTGGCCACCGAGATCGGCGAGGAGCTCGGAGTGGCCCCGACCCCGACGACTGCCTACGACTTCGCCAACGGGGAGATGTACGTACGGTTCCAGGAGTCCGTGCGCGGCAGCGACGCCTTCGTGGTGCAAAGCCACACCGAGCCGATCAACCAGTGGCTGATGGAGCAACTGATCATGGTCGACGCGCTCAAGCGAGGGTCGGCCAAGCGGATCACCGTAGTCGCGCCCTTCTATCCCTACGCGCGGCAGGACAAGAAGCACCGCGGGCGCGAGCCGATCTCGGCCCGGCTGGTCGCCGACATGTTCCAGACCGCCGGTGCCGACCGCATCCTCACCGTCGACCTGCACACCGCTCAGATCCAGGGATTCTTCGACGGCCCGGTCGACCACCTGTTCGCGTTGCCGTTGTTGGCCGACTACCTGGCCGGCAAGCTCGACACCAGCCACGTGACGGTGGTGGCCCCGGACTCCGGCCGGGTCAGGGTCGCCGAGCGCTGGGCGGACCGGCTCGGCGGCTGCCCGCTGGCCTTCATCCACAAGACCCGCGACCCGCTGGTGCCCAACCAGGCCAAGGCCAACCGCGTGGTCGGTGAGGTCGAGGGCCGGATCTGCATCATCGTCGACGACATGATCGACACCGGCGGCACGACGGTGAAGGCAGCGGAGGCGCTGTTCAGCGCCGGCGCGGTCGAGGTGATCGCGGCCGCGACCCATGGCGTGCTCTCCGGCCCGGCGCTCGACCGACTCAAGAACAGTCGCATCAGCGAGGTCGTCCTCACCAACACGCTGCCCATTCCCGACGACAAGCGCTACGACAAGCTCACCGTGCTCTCGATCGCCCCGCTGATCGCCCGGGCGATCAGGGAGGTCTTCGATGACGGCTCGATCACCTCCATGTTCGGCGGCGACAGCTAACCCGCACCGGGTTTCCCCAGCGCAGGGGCACGCCGCTAGACTGGAGTCGCTCGCCTCCTGCACTGATGCGCAGTCATCACCGCCGGCCCGGTCGAGACATCCGTCACCAGCTGATCTGCAAGCAGGAGGACTTTCACCGTGGCCGAGGTCCGCATCAGCTCCGAGCCCCGCACCGAGTTCGGCAAGGGTGGGGCGCGGCGCACCAGGCGGGCCGGCAAGGTGCCCGCAGTGGTCTACGGTCACGGCCGCAACCCGGTGCACATCTCGCTGCCCGGACACGACCTGATGCGTGCCCTGAAGACCCCCAACGTGCTGCTGAGCCTCGACCTCGAGGGCAGGAGCGAGCTGGTCCTGCCCAAGGCCGTGCAGCGCGACCCGATCAAGGGCTTCCTCGAGCACGTGGACCTGGTCCTGGTGCGACGGGGCGAGAAGGTCACCGTCGAGATCCCCGTCACACTGTCCGGCGCCGCCGCGCCGGACACGCTCGTCGACCATCAGCTGGTCACCCTGGCCGTCGAGGCCGAGGCGACGCACATTCCCGGGGGAGTGGAGATCAGCATCGAGGGGCTGGTCGTCGGCCAGCACATCACGGCAGCAGACGTCACCCTCCCTCCGGGCACGACCCTGGTCAGTGACGGTGCCCACATCGTCGTGCAGGGCCTGGCGGCCCCGACCGCCGAGCAGCTCGACGCCGAGCTGGCCGAGGCAGAGGCCGAGGTCGGCATCGAGCGCGAGCCCACCGACGAGGAGGAGGCCACAGCCGCCGCCTCCGAGGCCGAGGCCGCCGGCGGCGCCGAACCGGGGGAGTCCACGGACTCCGCTGGAGTGCCTCAGGCGCAGCCGACCCAATCCTGAGCCCGTTCCCGCCGCGCGACTCGGCGGCCGTTTCCGGAGATGTCAGGCTGCTCGTCGGCCTGGGCAATCCCGGCCCCGCCCACGCCGGCAACAGGCACAACGCCGGCTTCATGGTGGCCGATCTGCTGGCCGCGCGCATGGACCGGCGTTTCAAGGCGCACAAGGGCAGGGCCGACGTCATCGAGGGCCGGTTGGCCGGCACGCGGGTCGTCCTGGCAAAGCCCAAGGCGTACATGAACCTCTCCGGCGGCCCCGTGGCGGCGCTGCGCGACTTCTTCAAGGTGCCGACCGGCCACATCATCGTCGTGCACGACGAGCTCGACCTGCCCTACGGCGCACTTCGGCTCAAGCTGGGCGGCGGCGACAACGGGCACAACGGGCTGCGCTCCGTACGCGCGGCACTGGGCACGGGAGAGTTCTGTCGGGTCCGATTCGGCATTTCTCGTCCGCCGGGCCGGCAGGATCCGGCCGCTTATGTGCTGCATGACTTCTCGGCCGCCGAGCGCAAGGAGCTGACCCTGCACGTCGACCGCGCGGCAGATGCCGTCGAAGCCCTCATTTCGGGTGGCATAGCCAGCGCACAGAACCGTTTCAATGACTGACGACGAATGCCGATGTCACCCACAAGGTGGTTCAGCCTTGGCGGGAGGAGCTATCTTGTCCCCCGGTGCCTACAGAGCGTTGCCCGCTCGGTCGACACATGTTTCGACGGCAATGAGGTGGACAGGGTCGTCTACCGGGGTGGGATAGAGCAGCGTGAGGGGATAACCGGATGGACGCGCTGGACAGCGCGAGCGTGCGTGGTGAAGGGCTGAGCGCCCTTCAGGCGACCGACGCGCCGAGCGCCCTGCCTGTCGCGCGTCCGGTCGCCCCGAAGAGCCAGCGCTGGGAGGGCGAATACCTTCGCCTGCTCGTCGCCGTCGACGTGGCAGTGGCGGTGCTCGCCGGCGGCACCGCATACTTCCTGCGCTTCGCCGTCCAGGGCTGGTACATCCCGCGCTACCTCGCGCTGAGCCTGCTCCTCCCGATGGCCTGGCTGCTGACCCTCTCGCTGTCCCAGGCCTACGAGTCGCGCTACCTCTACGTCGGTCCGGACGAATACCGCAGGGTGCTGGTCGCAGCGCTGACGTTCGCCGCCGGCATCGCCTTCTTCTCCTACACGGTCCACCTCAGCCTCGCCCGCGGCTACGTCGCCATCGCGGTGAGCATCCTGTTGCTGGGCGACCTCATGGGGCGGCATGCCCTGCGCAAATGGCTGCACCGGCACCGGGCCCGGGACGGGCGCTTCATGAAGCGGGTGGTCCTGGTCGGGTACGAGCGGGCGGTGGCCAACCTGTGCCGGCAGTTGTCCCGTGAGCGCTATCACGGGGTCCAGGTAGTGGGCGCGTGCCTGCCGCCGCATCGCCCTCGGCGCAAGCGGCTCGATGATGTCGACGTGGACGTCCTGGGTACCTTCAACGACGTCGTCTCAGCGGTCGAGGTCAGCGGTGCCGACGCCGTCGCCGTCCTGGCCTGTCCGGAGCTCGACGCCGAGGTGCTGAGGGGACTGGCCTGGCAGTTGGAGAAGACCCGCACCGACTTGTTCGTCGCCCCGGCCCTCATTGACGTCGCGGGCCCCCGGACCACCATCCGGCCGGTCGACGGCCTGCCCCTGATGCATGTCGAGCACCCTGAGCTGGCTGGCACCCGCCGGGTGGTCAAGACCTCCTTTGATGTCGTGCTCGCCGCTCTGGCCCTGGTCGTGCTGGCTCCGTTGATGTTCGCGGTCGGCCTCGCCACCCGGTTGACGTCCCCCGGACCTGCCTTGTTTCGGCAGACTCGCGTGGGCAAGGAGGGGCAGACCTTTTCCCTCTACAAGTTCCGTACCATGTACGACGGCTCCGAAGCGCGCCTCGACGAGGTGATGTCGCTCAATAATCACGAAGGCGTGTTGTTCAAGGCCCGGCGGGACCCGCGGGTGACCGCGCTCGGTCGCTGGCTGCGTCGATACTCCATCGACGAGCTGCCGCAGCTGGTGAACGTACTGCGCGGCGATATGTCGCTGGTCGGCCCGCGACCGCCGTTGCCCTCCGAAGTGGAGCTCTATGCCGGCCATGTGCGGCGGCGGCTCGTGGTCAAGCCGGGACTGACTGGCCTGTGGCAGGTGAGCGGCCGGGCCGATCTGCCGTGGGAGGAAGCGGTGCGCCTCGACCTGCGCTACGTCGAGAACTGGTCGCTGGCCCTCGACGTGGTGATCCTGGCCCGGACGATCAACGCCGTGGTCCGGTCGTCGGGAGCGTACTGATCAGGCTCGCACTCTGCCAGCCATCCGGATCCGAAGGGCAGAGATGACGGTTCCCTCCGGCCATGAGGCTCAGCCAAGGCCGGCCGGGCCGGCCCAGCTGGACCCGGCCGACGACCACGCGCTCGCCGCGCGGCTTGCCGAGGCGGCGGGAGCTGCCCTGATTGCGGCGCGGGGACGACTTGGCTTCGCCGACGGCGCAGCCCTGCGCGACGCCGGCGACCGGTGCGCCCAGGAGTTGCTCGCCGAGTGGCTGGGCCGGGCCCGTCCCGAAGATGCAGTGCTCTCCGAAGAGGCCTCCGATGATCTGGGCCGGCTGGGCGCCGACCGGGTCTGGATCATCGATCCGCTGGACGGAACGCGCGAGTACGCAGAGGAGGGGCGCAGCGACTGGGCAGTTCACGTAGCGCTCTGGGTGCAGGGCAGGCTGACCGCCGGGGCGGTCGCCCTGCCAGCCCGAGGCGTCACGCTGGGCACCGCAGCCCCCCGGGCCACGGCGATTGCACCGGCCCGCCCGGTGCGCTTGGCCGTCAGCAGGACCCGCCCCCCCGACGTGGCGCGCGACCTCGCCACGGCACTGCAGGCCGACCTCGTTCCCATGGGGTCCTCAGGTGCCAAAACGGCCTCGGTGATAATGGGAGATGTGGACGCCTACGTCCATGCGGGTGGGCAGTACGAGTGGGACTCTGCAGCGCCGGTGGCAGTGGCGGTGGCTGCGGGCCTGCATGCCTCGCGGCTGGACGGCTCAGCCCTGCGGTACAACCAGCGCGACCCGTACTTACCGGATCTGCTTATCTGCCTGCCGCACCTCGCCCGTCGCATCCTGGAACTGATCGCCGCTAGGGAGGGCATCCTTTGACCGCCAGATACGTGGACTACCGGCTCAGCCAGTTGGACGCCCTCGAGGCCGAGTCAATGCATATTTTCCGGGAGGTGGCGGCGGACTGCCGGCGACCGGCGCTGCTGTTCTCCGGCGGCAAGGACTCCATCGTCTCGCTGCGGCTGGCCGAGAAGGCGTTCGCCCCTTCCCGCATCCCGTTCCCGGTCGTCCACATCGACACAGGACACAACTTCCCCGAGACGATGGACTTCCGGGACCGCCGGGTTGCCGAGCTGAATATCCAGCTCATCGTCGGCTCGGTCCAAGAGGCCATCGACTCCGGCCGGTCGGTCGAGGAGGTGGGCCGGCGGGCCAGCCGCAACCGGCTGCAGACCCGGACGCTTCTGGCCACCGTCGAGAAGTATCAGTTCGAGGCGCTGTTCGGCGGCGCCAGGCGCGACGAGGAGAAGGCCAGGGCCAAGGAGCGGGTGTTCTCCTTCCGCGACGAGTTCGGCCAATGGGACCCCAAGAACCAGCGGCCGGAGCTCTGGAGCCTCTACAACACCAACGTGCACCCCGGCGAGAGCATCCGGGTCTTCCCCCTGTCCAACTGGACCGAGCTCGATGTCTGGAACTACATAGCCGCCGAAGGCCTGGAAGTCCCGTCGATCTACTTCGCGCACGAGCGAGCCGTTTTCGAGCGGGACGGGATGCTGTTCGCGGACAGCCCGTTCACCCAGCGTGGGGACGACGAGCCGCTCTTCGACCGGGTGGTGCGCTATCGCACCGTTGGGGACATGTCGTGCACGGGAGCAGTCGCATCGACCGCGAGCACTCTTGAGGAGATCATCGCCGAAGTGGCCGGATCGCGGATCACCGAGCGCGGGGCGACGCGCGCCGACGACCGATCGAGTGAAGCCTCGATGGAGGACCGCAAGCGCGAGGGGTACTTCTGATATGCCCGGCCCAGACATGCTGCGGTTCGCGACGGCAGGCTCGGTCGACGACGGCAAGAGCACGCTGATCGGCCGGCTCCTCTTCGACTCCAAGGCGATCTTCGAAGATCAGCTCCAGTCGGTCGAGGAGACCAGCCGGGCCAGGGGCGACGACTATACCGACCTGGCCCTGCTGACCGACGGGCTGCGCGCCGAGCGCGAGCAGGGCATCACCATCGACGTCGCCTACCGCTACTTCGCCACCCCGCGGCGCAAGTTCGTCATCGCCGACACCCCCGGCCACATCCAGTACACCCGCAACATGGTTACCGGGGCGTCGACAGCGGACCTCGCGCTGGTCCTGGTCGACGCTCGCAAGGGCCTGCTCGAGCAGAGCCGGCGGCACGCCTTCCTCGTCTCGCTCCTTCGCGTGCCGCACCTCGTGCTGTGCGTCAACAAGATGGACCTCGTCGACTACGACCAGGCAGTCTTCGAGCAGGTCCGTGCCGAGTTCACCGCCTTCGCGATCAAACTCGAGGTCCCCGACCTCGCCGTGATACCGGTCAGCGCCCTGCGCGGCGACAACATCGTCAACCGGTCGGAGAACATGCCGTGGTACGACGGCACCTCGCTGCTGCACCACCTCGAGAACGTCCACGTCGCCTCCGACCGCAATCTGGTCGATGTGCGCTTCCCCGTCCAATACGTGATCCGGCCGCAGTCGCTCACGCACCGCGACTACCGGGCCTACGCCGGCACGGTGGCCGGCGGGGTCATCAGGGCCGGCGACGAGGTCATGGCGTTGCCATCGGGGCTGACCACCCACGTCGTTGGGATCGAGGTGGCCGGCCGCGCCGTCGAGGAGGCCTTTCCGCCGATGTCGGTGACCCTTCGACTCGCCGACGACCTCGACATCTCCCGGGGCGACATGATCTGCCGCCCCCACAACAGCCCGACGATGAGCCAGGACGTGGAGGCCACCGTGTGCTGGATGACCGATCAGCCGCTGCGGCCCGGCAGCGTCTACCGGATCAAGCACACGACCCGGACCGCCCGGGCGCACGTGCGCGGCCTGCACTACCGGCTCGACGTCAACACACTGCACCGCGACGAGCAGGTCGAGCAGCTCGAGCTCAACGAGATCGGCCGGATCAGGCTGCGCATCACCCAACCGCTCTTCTGTGACGAGTACCGCCGCAACCGCAGCACCGGGGGATTCATCCTGATCGACGAGGGCACCAACCGCACGGTCGGCGCAGGCATGGTGATCGAGGCCCGCTGATGCCCCGGTGACCGGCTAGCCCGCTGGGTCGGCCACCTCGGCGTCGGGGGGCCGCACGGCCGCCGCCCGCCGCCGATCCCGGCGCGGAAGGGCCACGAAACCCTGCCGTCGGCGGGCCAGCATCCACAACGGCGGCCCGACGGCGACGACCGCGCCTAGGGCCACCAGGGTGCCCGTATTGCCGACACCCAAGAGTCTGAGCCCCGATGCCAAGAGCACGAGGACCAGCGCCCGGCGGATCAGGCCACCGGGCGCGCGGGCCGACAGGGTAGCGCCCACGAGCACACCGGGGATCGAGCCGATGAGCACCGACGTCGTCACCGAGAGCTGGAAGTCGCCGAAGAACAGGTGGGCCAGCGCGGCGGAGACCACCAGCGGCACCGCCTGGAAGAGGTCCGTGCCCACCAGCTGCGACGCCTGCAGGGTCGGGTACAGCAGGATCAGGGCGATGATGATCAGCGAGCCCGAGCCTACGGACGTCATTCCGACGACAAGCCCGCCGACCGCGCCGATCAGCACCGTGGGCACCGGTCGCACCTTCAGGCTTGCCGGGGGGTGCTCCGTGGGATGTGCTGACTCCCGGGCGGCCCTGCGGCGGGCCCGCTGGACGAGTGCGAGGTAGGCCTTGACGATGAGGGCGCAGGCAGCGATGACGAGGACGATCCCGAGCGACGTCCTCACCGCGTCCTGAAGGCGCTGGCCCTGGCCCAGGGATCTGGTCACGAAGACCCCGCAGAAGGCGCTGGGCACGGAGCCCACGCACAGCCACTTGACGAGACCGAGGTGCACGGTGCCGTTGCGCAGGTGCACAAAACTCCCGAACGGTTTCATCACCGCCGACGCGACCAGGTCGCTGGACACCGCCGCCAACGGCGGGACGCCGAAGAACAGCACGAGCACCGGCGTCATCAGGGCTCCACCGCCCATGCCGGTGAGGCCCACGATCATTCCGATGAAGAAGCTGACGATCGCCAGAGGAATGTTCACGGGTGCATCTCCAACCAGCCACCTTGCTGCAGGAACGCGACCAGGTCCTGCACGCACTCCCCGATCGGCCGGTCCGACGTGTCTATGACGAGGTCGGCGTCGACCGGCTCCTCGTAAGGGTCGTCGATGCCGGTGAAGCCCGGCAACTGACCGGCCCGTGCTCGAGCGTAGAGGCCCTTGCGGTCGCGGGCCTCGCAGCGTTCCAACGGCGTGGATACCCAGACGAGCACGAAGTCCCCGGTCACTGCCGCCATGGCACGGACGGTCGCCCGGCTGCTGGCGAAGGGCGCGATCGGTGCGCAGATGGCCACCCCGCCGTGGCGCGCGACCTCGGCGGCCACGTAGCCGATGCGGGTGACGTTGAG
>JBDUBV010000101.1:0-10334 GCA_040003795.1 Pseudonocardiales bacterium
CTACCCGACCCTGCTGGCACTACAAGACGGGCACCGCGCCGAGCAGGCCGCCGACACCGTTGCGGCCCCGCCGACCCCTACAGCCCACACCAGCGCGGCAGCAACGAAGTCAACGCCTGACCCGCGAGTACCTCCCCAACGGCACCGACCAGTCGATCCACAGCCCCCGCAGCCGCAACAGACCCCCGACGAGCTCAACGACCGGCCCCGCAAACGCCTCGGCTTCCAGACCCCCACGAGGCCTTTCACCGACCTACTCATGCAAGATCTACAACAACCACGCGTTGCGACGACCCCCTGAGTGGGCCAGGACCAAACTTCCCTGGAGCATGCGTCGCCGGTCTATGACCGTGCGGCGGCGACAAACCCGGTGACGCACGAGGCGATCAACTGCACGGCGATGGCCGACAGCAACAGGCCGGCGATCCTGGTCACCAGCACGATCCCGCTTTCGCGGATCACCCGGATGATGACGCTGGAGTAGCGCAGGAACACTAGCAGCGCCACGTGCACGGCGACGATCGCCAGCACCAGGGCGGCGATCTGCCGTTCTCCCTCGGCCCGGCGGACGAACACGATGGTCGCCACGATCGCTCCCGGCCCGGCCAGCAGCGGCGTGCCGAGCGGCACCAGAGCCACGTTGACGTCGGTGACCTGTTGCGGGTCCTCGGCCTGACCGGTGAGCAGTTGCAGCGCCACGAGCAGCAGCAGTAGACCGCCGGCGCCCTGCAGGGCCGGGATGCCGATCCCGAGGTAGTCCAGGATCGCCTGGCCGAACACCGCGAAGGAGGAGATGACGCCCAGGGAGACCGCCACCGCCTGCCAGGACGCCCGGTGCCGGATCCGCGGCGCGCGACCCGAGGTCAGGGCGAGGAACACCGGGATGGTGCCGGCCGGGTCCATGATCACGAACAGCGTGACGAACGCCTCGCCGAAGAACCGCAGGTCGAACAGCCGGCTCACCCGGTCACCACGGCACAGCCGGTCGCCGGGGCGACCAGGGTGCCGTAGGCGTCCGGGTCGGTGAGATGGGCGCCCAGGCGGGTGGTCTTGTTGGTGCCGTGGAAGTCACTGGAACCGGTCGTCACCAAGCCTAGGTCGGCGGCTAAGCCGGCCAGGTGTCGACGGTCCGCCTCGGTGTGGTCGACGTGCTCGACCTCCAGGCCGCTCAACCCGGCCGCCGCCAGGTCGGCGATGGCCTCGTCACCCAGCGTGCGCCCGCGCTTTCCGGCCGCCGGGTGCGCGAGGACAGTGACGCCGCCGGCCGCCCGCACCAGGCCCACCGCGGCGCGCGCGTCGGTCTCCTCCTTGCCGGCCCAGTACCGCCCGTGGGTGCCCACCCAGTCAGGGCCGAAGGCGGCGTCGAGATCGGCGACGTAGCCGCGGCGCAGCAGCGCCCGGGCGACGTGCGGCCGACCGACCGTCCCGCCGGCGGCGTCGGAGAGCACCTCGTCCCAGGACACCTCCACACCATCGGCCCGCAACCTCTCGACGATCAGCCGTCCTCGCGCCAGCCGGCTCTGCCGGACGCGCGACCGCTCGTCGGCCAGCGCCGGCTCGGCCCGGTCGAACAGGTAGGCCAGCAGGTGCATGCTGATGGCGCCGTCCAGCCCTGCTCCTCGACATGCCCGGCCGGAATAGCTGCAGGACAACTCGGCCCCGCGTACCAGGGACAGCCCGGCCGGCAACGCCGCTGCCGCCTCGTCCCAGCCTCCAGTGGTGTCGTGGTCGCACAGTGCGATGACGTCGAGGCCGACGGCCTCCGCCGCCAACATCAACTCTGCCGGCGTCAGGGTGCCGTCACTGGCCGTGGAGTGGGTGTGCAGGTCGACGCGCACAGCCTCCCCTGACCGCCTCGCGAGAATCAGGCGTCCGGTCCGGTCTCGTCCAACGCCGCCTCCCCCATGGTCTCCGCAAGAGGCCCGGCGAAGTGGGGGCTCTCGCCGAACATCAGGGCGCAGACCGTGGAGTAGAGCACGTCGGGCGAGGGGAGCCGGTCGATCGTGCGAAGTGCCTGGTCCTGACCCGCCGACTCCAGGATGAATGTGCCCCAGCCGAAGATCCGCCCCGCGACACTGCGCTCGTAGCTCATGTCGGTGACCCGCAAGAGCGGCATCATGGCCACCTGCCGGGTGAGCAGGCCGGTGACCATCATGATCCGCCGGTCGGTGACGATGAAGCGGTCTTGGTTCCACTCGGCCAGCCGGTAGAGGAAGTGCCCGATGAGGGCGAGGGCAGCGAACCAGATGACGTCGTAGAGCGGCCCGCGGTGCTCGGTCATCTGCCCGGTGACGTAGCCGGCAGCGAACAGGCCGAGCAGCGCAACGCCGAACGAGGGCACGATCAACGACCAGTGCCGCCGTTGGTTGACCGCGATCCGCTCCGCCGGGACCAGATAGCGGCTGGCTGGCTCGATCCGACGACGCAGCGGATCGCTCATCGCCCTATTTTGCCAGGTGGGTGAAGAACGCAGCCAGCTGACTTGCACCGTGGACAAGCCCGTCGCCTACCCCACGGACCGCCTTGGCAGCCTCCACCGGCTGGCTCAGCAGGTAGAACACCAGAAAGGCGACCACCAGCCAGGTCACGACCTTCTTCACCATGGTGGCGCTGGGCTCCTCACATCAGGCGATCCGTTACCGCCTAGTTGTACCGCGTCAAACCGAAAACGAACATCACCACGCCGACTACTAGGCTGCCCGGATGCAGCTTTCCGGCCTCGCCGAAGCCTGTCTGGAGGAGATCCGCCGCCTCCCCGGGGTGCACTACGCCGACGCGCGGGCGGTCAGCGAGGAATCCGAATCGGTCGATGTCCGCGACGAACGCGTCGAAGCGGTGTCCCGCACCGACTCTCGTGGTGTCGGAGTGCGCGTGCTTGTCGACGGCGCGTGGGGATTCGCCGCGACATCGCAGGCCCACCCCGCCGCCGTCCGGGCGACCGTGCAACGAGCACATGACATTGCGCGGGCGAGCACCGGTGTTCAGCGTGGTGAGCGCGTCCGGCTCGACCGGACGCCACCGGCGCAGGGCACCTACGTGACGCCGCACGAACGCGACCCGCTCGAGGTGCCACTCGGAGAGAAGGTCGAGCACCTGCTCGCTACCGCCGCCGCAGCGCGGGAGGCTGCCCGCCTGTCGTGGGTCGAGGTCAGCACGGATGGCTGGCGACGCAGGACTGCCTTCCGCTCGACCGAGGGCGGGCACATCGATCAGACCGTCCTGCAGACCGGTGCCGGTCTCGAGGCCTACGCCGTCGGCGGCGGAGAGGTGCAGCGGCGGTGCTACCCGAACTCCTTCCGCGGGCAGTTCGTGACCGGCGGCTGGGAGGCGGTGCTCGCACTGGACCTTCCCGGGCACGCTCTGACTCACGCCAGGGAGGCAGTGGCCCTCCTCGACGCACCCGACCTGCCCTTCCGGGACGACGCGGTGCTGCTGATCGGGTCGAGCCAACTCGCCCTTCAGGTGCACGAATCGATAGGTCACGCCACCGAGCTCGACCGGATCATGGGCATGGAGCGCGCCTTCGCCGGCACGTCGTTCGTCCGCACGCAGGACCGGGGCTCGCTGCGCTACGGCTCTCGACTTGTCAATGTCACGGCGGACGCGACGACGCCAGGTGCACTGGGCACCTTCGGCTTCGACGACGAGGGCGTGCCGGCGCACAGCACGCCGATCATCGCCGACGGGATCCTCGTGGGCTTCCTGTCGAGCCGGGAGACGGCGGCCGTCCTGGGCGAGCGGTCGAACGGCACCGCCCGGGCCGACTCCTGGGGCACTATCCCCCTCGTACGGATGAACAACGTCTCGCTGCATCCGGGCCTCGACGGCGGGGCCGGCCTGGCGGAGTTGGTCGGCGACACCGCCGACGGCTTCCTGATGGAGACCAACCGCTCCTGGTCCATCGACGACCGCCGCGACAACTTCCAGTTCGGCTGCGAGGTGGCCTACGAGATCCGCCACGGCCAACGCGGACGGATGTACCGCAACGGCACCTACGCCGGCCGGTGCCTGGACTTCTGGCGGTCCTGCGATGCCCTGGGCGGACCGGCCGACCTGCGGGTGTGGGGAGTTCCCAACTGCGGCAAGGGCCAGCCGGGTCAGGTGGCCCGCGTCGCGCACGGTGCCCCGACCGGGCGGTTCCGCGCCACCGTGGGCGTGCACTGATGACGTCGCTGCTCGACCTCGCCGGGGCCGTGCTGGACCTCGACGGGTGCGACGCCGTCGAGGTCGGCCTTCAGCGTTCCGACACAGCCCTGACCCGCTTCGCCGACTCCCGGATCCACCAGAACGTCGCCCGCGTCGACGGAGAGGCCCGCATCCGCGTGGTAGTCGAGGGCTCGCGGGTCGGCATCGCCGTCACCAACTCACTGGAGCCGGCGACGTTGCTGCACACAGCCGAGCAGGCGCGCCAGATCGCCCGGTTGAGCCCGCCCGACGCGGCCTTCGCCGGCTTGCCCTCCGGCCCGCAGAGCTACTCCCCTGCCGGCCGCGACGATGCGGCCACCGCGGCCTGCCCCGCCGGGGAGCGGGCGCAGGCCGTGGCAAACATCCTCGCGGCGCTTGCCGACCCGGTGATGGGGGCCGGCTTCGTGGAGACCGGGCGCATCGAGTCCGCCATCGCCAACTCCCAGGGCATCGCCGGGGAGCACGCCGGCACCTACGCCACCGCTGCCATCCTCGCCACGGGCGAGGACAGCACCGGTTATGCGGAGGTATCGGGCACGGCGTTCGCCGACCTGGACTGGGCAGCACTCGGCGGGCGCGCAGGCCACAAGGTCGAGCAGGGGCGGCACCCCCGCGATGTCGAGCCGGGCACCTGGGCCGTGGTCCTGGAGCCTGGAGCCACCCAGGTACTGGTGCAGTTCCTCGCCTACCTCGCCTTCGGCGGCAAGGACTACAACGACGGCCGCTCGGCGTTGTCCGGCCGGCTCGGGGAGCTGGTATGCGACGAGCGGGTGACCATCGCCGACGACGCGCTCTGCCCCCTGCTGCCCGGTGTGCCCTTCGACGCCGAGGGCACCGCCAAACGCCGGGTGCCCTTCATCGACCGTGGCATCGCCGTGGCCGTCGCCCACGACCGGGAAACGGCCGACGTCGCCGGGACCACCTCCAGCGGGCACGCGCTGGCACCGCCGAACCCGCACGGCCCGCTGCCCTCGCACGTCGTGATGGCCGGCGGCCAGGCGAGCCTGGCGGACCTGGTGGCCGGCTGTGAGCGAGGGTTGTACGTCACCCGCTTCCACTACACCAACGTCGTACACCCGCTCAGGACGACCCTGACCGGCATGACCCGCGACGGCACCTTCCTCATCGAGGACGGCGAGATCACCGGCGGGGTGCGCAACCTGCGGTTCACCCAGTCCAGCCTCGAGGCGCTGAGCGCTGTCGAGGACGTGGGCCGGGACCTCCAGGTGTTCAACGAGGCATTCTTCGCGGCCGCCGCAACCCCTGCGCTACGACTGTCGCGGTTCGCATTCACCTCGGCCACAGCGCACTAGTCGCCGGCCGGTGCCCGGCCGTGCGGTCGGGGAGCCTGCCGCAAGTACGGCGAGGGCGCACCGAAGACCATGGCTCCCGGAACGTCCTCGCGCAGGTCGTGCAACTCCACGTGCTCCACGAAGACGTAGGCGGCATCGACGGGCCACAGGACCGCCCACAGCCACAGTCCCAGCGCCTCGCCGACGAAGGCACAGCGTCGATCGCCTGCGGGCACCGACCACAACGGCGTGGGATGTCCGGCGACGAGGATCTTGGTGTCGGGCAGCGCGGTGAACTCCTGTCCGGCATCGGGCCCGCTCAGCCCGGCGTGATGCGCCCCCAGCCCTACACCGGGCTCCTCCGCCACCAGCATCAGATCCGCGACCCCGCCGAGTGGGGCCGGTCCGGCGCAGGCAAGGGCAGTTGCCCGCGCACCGGTCCGCTCGTCGCCGGCGTGCGCCACGCCGGTCACCGTCCACCCGGGCAGCAGGGGCCACGGGCACCACAGCGGGACTGCGGCGTTCCGCCGTACGTGGTGCAGGGCCTCGAGGCCCACTGTGGGCGCCACGAAGTAGGGGTGCACCGCACCGTGCAGATCGCAGCGCCAGTCGCTGGACATCAGGCTGGGGGGGCGGACCGGGCCCTCGCAGCGCGGGCAACAGGCGAGGCTCATGGGTGCTGCCTAGTCGATGATGCGGCGTTCCTCAGCGACCCCCGGCGACTCCTCCGGTACGGTTGGTGAGTCCTCCACGACCGTCGTGCGCCGCCGGAGGACTCGCGATGGCGCGGGACGCTCGACGACCCGCCTGACTCGCCTCGGCCCGGTTCCGGCGAACACGAACCAGCCGATGACTAGGATCAGCACGATGAACAGGATGACGACGATCGCCTTCACAGGGCCTCCTCCGGGTCGACATCTGCCTACCCCACGACTGCGGGATCCACGGTACGCCGGGCCGCATTAATTCTCGCGCAGCCGGGGCCGGCCGGGTTGGTCGCCGCCGTGCGCCTGACCGGATGAACGCTTCGGGATCATCACCTTGCGGCGGAAGACGCAGACGACGGTGCCGTCCTGGTTGCACCCGACAGTCTCGACCTCGACGATTCCCCGGTCGTCCTTGGAGGTGGACTCGGTCTTGGCCAGGACGGTGGTCTGTCCGTAGATCGTGTCGCCGTGGAAGGTCGGCGCCACATGCCGGAGGGAGGCGACCTCGAGGTTGGCGATCGCCTTGCCGCTGACATCGGGCACCGACATCCCGAACAGCAGCGAGTAGACGTAGCTGCCGACCACCACGTTACGGCCGAATTCCGTGCTCTCCTGCGCATAGTGGGCGTCCAGGTGCAGCGGGTGGTGGTTCATGGTGAGCAGGCAGAACAGGTGGTCGTCGTACTCCGTCACCGTCTTGCCGGGCCAGTGCAGGTAGGTCGCACCTACCTCGAACTCCTCGAAGTAACGGCCGAAGCTCACTCGCGACTCCTATCGCTGCTCACCGGTGCCATACTCGTCGAGTGGAGGAGCCGGTCCGCCTGCGGCCCCCACCGCAGCAGTTCCTCACGCTTCCGGCGGTCGCGACCGCGCTGTTCGCCGTCACCGCCTGGCTCCCGCCGCACCGGCCGCAGTGGCTGCTGTTCCCGTTGGCTGCGGTGTTGATGTTTCCGCCGGCGCGCGGGCTGCTCCTCGAGCAGGAGTGCCTGGTCTTCTGGCGGTTGCTCGGACGGCGGCGGATCCCGTGGTCGCAGATCACAGCGATCGAGGTTCGCACCGGGGCGGTCACGGTGACCGCCGGCCACATCGGCCAGCGGCTGACCGCCCTGCGGCCCGGCTGGGTGCTCAGGGATCCCGACTTCGACCGCAAGCTCGAGGTCCTGCGGCGGTGGTGGGCAGAGCACCGGGGCGCGAACCGGCCGGACTGACTCACGCCCAGGCGATAGGCATGCCGTGTCCGGGCGACCGGCCCAGGAACGTCCCCTCCTCGAGGCCCGGCCACAGCCAGAGCCACAACTCGAACGACCAAGGATGGGCGGCCCCTTGCCGCGGCTCGAGGGTCAGGTGCGCCAACGGCGCGTCGCTGGTGGCGCGGGCGGCAGCGCCGAGCAGGACCTGCCTGGCTCGTTCCTGTTCGGCCGCGCCGAGGTACTGCCAGACGACCGAATGCCAGACGACCGTCACCACTCCCGGCTGCGGCTCGGCCAGCTGCCCGGAGAGCCACTCGTCGGCGTGTGCGCGGTCGACCTCGGCGGGCACTCGAGCCGCGACCGCGAGCGCGTCCTGGAGACGCTGCAGCCGGGCCAGCCAGTCGGCCCAGACGTAGGAGGTGAGGGTGAGCCGCCCGTCGTTCGTGGCAGGGTCGATGGGTGCCGGGTCGCAGCCGCGCCGCGATGCCACGGTGAGGGTGTTGTCCTGCGTGGCCGGCGGCCAACCCACCCAGGGGTCGGCCAACTGCACCTCGCTAGCGGGATCCCCGAGCACCGCGAAGCCATCGACCTGGTAGCAGAAGTGCTCCACCCGCAGGTTCAGCCCGGCACTGGCGCCGACCTCCAGCAGCCGGATCGGCAAGCCGGTGCGGTGTGCCGCCACCAGCAGGCCGCCGAAGAGCGCCGCGGACCGGCCGACGTCGTTGGTCTGCACCGGCCGGTCGAGCAGGTCGCGCACCTCCACGTTGCGGCCGGCGAGCAGGCGCCGGAACGCCGGCCAGGCCTGTCCGGGTGCCCCTGCGCCACCCACGCTCGGGTAGTAGGCGGCGAGCTCCGGCGCTCGCCGCTGCAGCACCAGCCGGTGCACGGCGGCCATCAGCCGCAGCGCAGGCAGGCTGTCGGGCAGATCGGCTTCATGGCCGCTCATCACCTCGGCGGTAACCCCGCCGGCGGCAATGTCGTCGGCGGCCGACACCAGCAACGCGTGGTAGAGCGGCGACCCGGGCAGGCAGTGCTCACCCTGGCGGCGGAATAGCTCGGCCAGGCCGAGTGGGCTCACTGCTTCAACGCGTACTCCTCGAGGAGCCGCCGGCCGATGATCATCTTCTGGATCTCCGCCGTGCCCTCCCCGATCAGCAGCATGGGCGCCTCGCGGTAGAGCCGCTCGATCTCGTACTCGATGCTGTAGCCGAACCCGCCGTGGATCCGGAAGGAGTCCTCCACGACCTCCTTGCAGAACTCCGCGGAGAGGTACTTGGCCATCCCCGCCTCGAGGTCGTTGCGCTCGCCGGAGTCCTTCACCCGCGCGGCCCGAACCATCATGCCGTGGATCGCCTCGACTTTGGTGGCCATCTCGGCCAGCTTGAACTGGATGGCCTGGTGCTGCGCGATGGGCTTGCCGAACGTCTCCCGCTGCTGGGCGTAGCGCACCCCGAGCTCGAACGCCCGCTGGGCCACCCCGCAGCCGCGCGCCGCAACGTTGACCCGGCCCACCTCGATGCCGTCCATCATCTGGTAGAAGCCGCGGCCCACGCCCGCCTCGCCACCGAGCACGGCAGCGGCCGGCACGCGGTGGCCGCTCAGGATCATCTCGGTCGACTCGACGCCCTTGTAGCCCATCTTCTCGATGTGCCCGGGGATGGTGATGCCGCCGGTCTGCGTGGCGCCGGGAGTCTTCTCGAGCAGGAACGCTGTCATGTTGCGATAGACAGCGTCGGCGCCGGTGTCGGTCTTGACCAGGGTCACCACGACACCGGAGCGCAGCCCGTTGGTGATCCACATCTTCTGCCCGTCGAGCACCCACTCATCGCCGTCGCGGAAGGCTCTGGTCTTGATCGCCGCCACGTCGGAGCCACAGCCGGGCTCCGACATCGAGAACGCGCCGCGGATCTCGCCGGTGGCCATCCGTGGCAGGAAGTGCCGCCTCTGCTCATCGGTGCCGTGCTGGCGCAACAGGTAGGCGACGATGAAGTGGGTGTTGATGATCCCGGAGACGCTCATCCACCCCCGGGCGATCTCCTCGACGACCAGGGCGTAGGTCAGCAGGGACTCGCCGAGGCCGCCGTACTCCTCGTCGATCATGAGCCCGAACAGGCCCATCTCCTTCATGCCCTCGACGATCGCTTCGGGGAACTCGTCCTTGTGCTCGAGCGCCGTGGCGTACGGCAGGATCTCTTTGTCGACGAAGGTGCGTACGGTCGCCAGGATCTCGCGCTGGGTGTCGCTGAGACCCTCTGTCTGCCCGAGGCGTGCCACGGTCGAGCTCCGATCCCTAGGCGGTAGTCCCTGAGGGCAGTATCCCGCCGCCCCCCTACAGTGGCTGCAACGAGACGGAGTCACCAATGTCACAGCCGCCCGGGCCCCCGCTGCCGCCGTACGCCACCCACCCCGCCCCGTACGGACCTCAACCACCGCAGTACGGCGGCTACCCGCCGCAGGGCCCACCGACCAACACGATGGCGATCGTGTCGCTGGTCGCCGCCTTCGTGTTCTTCCCGGCCGGTCTCATCTGCGGCTTCATCGCGCGGAGCCAGATCAAGAAGACCGGCGAGCAGGGTGCCGGCCTGGCCCTGGCCGGCATCATCATCAGCATCTGCCAGCTGGTGATCCTGATCGTCGCCTTCGGTTTCTTCATCTTCGCGTTCCTGGCAATCGGTACGGCTGTCTCGCACTTCCCGACGCCGTCGCCCTTCCCCACCAGCTGAGGCTCAGCCCCCGCCGGGCAGGGAGAACCTCGACGTCCGCTGCAACCCGGCGGCCCGCCCCTTGGCGGCGATGACGGTGGCCATCTTGCGCGATGCCTCGTCGATCATCTCCTCGCCCAGCATCACCGCGCCCAGCTTCTCCACCGTTGTGTAGTGGTCGTAGGCCTCGAGGATCAGCTCGGCGTGGTCGTAGTCGTCCTGCTTGGGTGAGTAGATCTCGTTGGCCGCGTCGATCTG
>JBDUBV010000236.1:0-3053 GCA_040003795.1 Pseudonocardiales bacterium
ACTGTGTCCAGAGATCAACAACTGCCAGTGCATCGACCACAGCTGAACGAAACCGAATCGAGAAAGACCCTCTGACCAGGCATTTTGCCTGTCCAGAGGGCCTTGCTAGAAGGGTGGAGCTGAGGGGACTCGAACCCCTGACCCCCACACTGCCAGTGTGGTGCGCTACCAGCTGCGCCACAGCCCCTTGCCGACCTAGCGTACCGGTTTCAGTTGAGCGAGGGATCCAGCGGGTACGTGGCCACCGCGGCCAGCATGCCGCCCTGGCGGCGCAACACTGCGGGCCAGAGCGCCTCGGGCTCTTCGACGAACGGATCGCCCGGCAGCGCCTCGAGAACGAACCACGCGCCTTCGGCGATCTCAGCCTCTAGTTGCTCTGCGCCCCACCCGGCATAGCCGGCGAAAACCCGCAACCGCTCCATGTGCGGCTCCAGCGCCTCCGGCGGCGCCGTCATGTCGACGGTGCCAATGCGCCCGTCGTCGATGGGCGCCCAGCCGTCGGGAAAGGCGCCACGGCGGACCCGGGCGAGGCAGATCGCGGCCTCGGGCGCCACCGGTCCGCCGGTGAACACCGACTGCGGCTCGCCGGCCAGGGCGGCCCACTCGGGCAGGACACCCCAGACCGGAACGTCCGACGCACGGTTGAGCACGACGCCGAGGGCGCCGTCCTCCTGGTGGGCGATCAGCAGGATGACCGTTCGGGCGAAGTTGGGGTCCGTCAGCGCAGGCGTTGCCACGAGCAGCCGGCCGGCGTGGGTCACCGGCCGCCCTCCAGCGCCAGCCGGGCGGCAAAGCCGAAGAACACCGCCCCGGTGACGGCATCGAGCACCCTGCCGGCACGCCGCCGCCGCAACACCGCACCGATGCGGACGGCGGACCACGAGACCAGGGCGAACCACACGGCGCCCTCGGCGATGTGCACGAAGGCAAGGCCGAGCGTGACGAGAAGCACGGGATGGCCCGGAATGACGAACTGCGGGAGCAGCGTGATGTAGAAGACGCCGATCTTCGGATTGAGCAGGTTGGTCAGCAAGCCCTGGGTGTAGGCCCGGCCGGAGCCGACGGGCGCCTTGGCTGGCAGGTCGGAGCGCGCCGAACGGTCTCGTACGGACCGCGCGATCACTCTGACACCGAGGAAGGCGAGGTAGCCGGACCCGGCGACCCGGAGCACGTCATAGGCGCTCTGCGACGCGGCCAGCAGGGCGGCCAGGCCGACGCCGGCGGCAACAGCCCACAGCAACAGGCCGGTGAGCACGCCGAGGCCGGCCAGCAGCGCGATCCGGCCGCCGGCCACCACGGCCGTCCGCAGCACCAGGAGGCTGTCGACGCCGGGAGCGACGGTGAGCAGGGCCGCGACGAGGGCAAAGGCGACGAAGGCGGCACCCTGCTGGCTGATCACCTTGGCAACCTACAGGTGCCTGTCGAATGCAGCTCAGACCCGCCGCCACCGCGCTTCGCACAGGGAGAACAGTCCGAATGCCACGAGGCCCAACGCCACGACTGCCAGCAGCCACGGACCCAGTGGAGTGGTCGCGAAGCTGCGCAGCGTGCCGTCCAGGCCCTTCGCCTTGCCGGGGTCGTACTTGACCGCCGCGATGACCAGGAAGAGGCCGGCCAGCCCGAATACGGCACCCCGCGCGATACCGCCGTACATCCCGAGTTTCTCGACGACCTGGCGGGTGCGGCGACTCATCCGGCCAAGGTTGAGTTCGTCCTCGAACTTCTTCTTAGCCCCCTCGTAAATCATGTAGCAGCCGATGGCGATGAGTACAAGACCGACGGCGACGATGAGCACCCGGCCGCCACTGTGCTTCATGATCTTGGCGGTGGCACCCACCGACTGCTGGTTGCTGTTGGCTGCGGCGCTGCTCGACTTGCCCAGCACGTAGGTGAAGGTCGTGACAGCGAAGCCGGCATAAAGCACGCCGCGGGCCAGTGACTTGAGCCGGTCACCGGTGTCGCGGCCGAACGCCGCCTCGGCAAAGCGCCACAGTGCCAGACCGAGCAAGCCGATGCCGAGCAGCCACAGCAGAGCGCTCCCGAATGGCTTGCTGGCGATCTCCTGCACCGCGCCGCCCCGGTCGGCCTGTTTGCCGGAGTTGCCCAAGGCGACCTGCAGAGCCAACCACCCGACCAGCAGGTAGGTCACCCCCCGGGCTACCAGACCCAGCCGGGCTAGCCGTCCGAGCCACTTGCTGCTAGCAGCCTGACGCGCCGTGTTGCGCACGTCGCGACCGACACCCATGGCACCGCTCATGGCACTCCCCTCACTCGATCAGGGACGCTGCCCCCTTAGCGGCCCTCAGAAACCGCCGGCCGCACACCTAACCGGGCTAGGCCCCCGCCCGCAAGGGGGCAGCCACCCGGTGCAGATAGCGCAGGACCTCGGCGTAGGACCGCAAGGCAGACGTCTCGGCGTAGGGCAGGGAGAGCTCATGGCAGAACGCCTTCACCAAGGGCTGGCAGCGCCGCAGGCTGCCGCTGGGCATGCTTGGGAACAAGTGGTGCTCGATCTGGTAGTTCAGCCCCCCAAGGGCGAACTGCGTGAACCACCCACCGCTGACGTTGCGGGCCGTGAGCACCTGACGGCGGAAGTAGTCCAGCTCGTCCTCGGGCCCCAAAACCGGCATCCCTTTGTGATTGGGCGCAAAGGCGCATCCCATGTAGACGCCGAACACGCCCTGCTGCACGGCGATGAACAGCACCGCGTGCAAGGGCGACATCACCAGGAAGATCACGACCGCGTACGCGGCAAAGTGCGTGGCTAGCATCAGCGTCTCGGCGACCCGCCGGCGCCCGGAGCCGGCGAGGAGGGCCCGGACACTGGCGTAATGCAGGTTCAGCGCCTCGAGCAGCAGCATCGGGAAGAACAGGAAGGCCTGGATTCTGGCAACGACCCGCCCGATTCCCCGCCGAGCCTGTGCCTGTTCGGGCGTCCACACCAAGGCACCGGTGGCGAGGTCAGGATCACGGTCGACCTCGTTGGGGTGGCTGTGGTGGCGGTTGTGCTTGCCGATCCACCAGTCGTAGCTCAGCCCGATCAGCAGGTTGGC
>JBDUBV010000237.1:0-3044 GCA_040003795.1 Pseudonocardiales bacterium
GACCAGCGGCATCACCGGCGCCATCTGAACCCAGTTCCTGCCGTTCGTTCCCGAGGACGCCATGACCATGTACGCCGACTTCGAGAAGGCTCTGTACGCGTCGTTATGACTCGAAGTAACGACGTCAGGGCCCATCGGACGCGCATGGCGTGCGACTGGGTGTTCGGCGCGACCGCGCGCGAACCAGGCTGAGCCGACGTGGCGCGGCAGGAGTCGCGCCTTGCCAAGGTTCGGTTCAGGCGCCGAGATCGTCGGTGTAGGCCTCGTCCCAGTTGCGCTGTTCGACGTCCAGGTCCAGACCGGGATGTTCCATCGTCACGTGCGTCATGGCGGTGGTCGAGGTGGCGCCGTGCCAGTGCCATCCGCCCGATGGGCTGCTGATCACATCGCCAGCGCGCACCACCCGGGTCACGCTCTCGTCGGCGACCACACCGACGCCTTCGGTGACGACGATGTGCTGGCCCCGCTCGTGCCGGTGGGGCATCGTTCGGGTCCCGGCAGCGAAGTACCCGGCCCTCGAAGCAAGGTCCGGGATCTCACTTGGTGGCCTCTGCACCTTGACGTGATCGGGGTCGTTGAACAGCGCACGCAAGGCCTCCGGAACGTCTGCCGCCTGGGCGATGTCGGTGGTCGCGAACTCATCCAAGGCTGGTCCTTAGTGATAGCTATCTGTCGGAGGCCAACTTCGGGTGTCAACTGGAGGCGCCTCAGTGTCCTATGCGTCCGTGGCGCCGGGCGGCGGAAGGCGATTCGGTGGTCCCTCAGCGAGCCAGGAAGTCAAGTAATGCCTGGTTGAACTCCGTGGCGTGGGAGGCATTGATGCCGTGGGGCCCGCCCTTGATGACGACAAGATCGCTGTTGGCGATGGCCCCGGCTGAGCGCTTGCCGCTGACCTCGAACGGGACGATGGCATCGGAGTCGCCGTGGATCACCAGCGTCGGCACCGTGAGCTTCGCCAGGTCGCCGCGGAAGTCGGTGCGGCCGAAGGCCGCGATGCAGTCGAGCGTCGCCTTCGGTGATGCGAAGGCCGCGATGTCCCCGGCGTACGTGCGCTGCGCCTCGCTGACCTTAAGCTCGTCACCGGCGCTGAAGAAGTCGGTCGTGAACTGGTCGAGGAAAGCGAGCCGGTCGGCGATCACGCCCTGCTCGAAGGCGGCGATGGTCTCGTCGTCCAGCCCGCCGTCGGGATTGTCACTGGACTTGTACAGGTACGGGGGAACGGCCGACGCCAGCACCGCGTTGGCGACCCGGTCGACGCCGTAGGTGGCGATATATCGGACGACCTCGCCGCCACCCATCGAGAACCCTACGAGGGTGATCTCTCGTAGGTCGAGGTGCTCGATCAACGTCTTGAGGTCCGTTGCAAAGGTGTCGTAGTCGTAGCCGCCCCATGGCTGGGAGGAGCCACCGAAGCCGCGCCGGTCGTAGGTGATGACGCGACGTCCGGCCCCGATCAGGGCCGGCACCTGGTTCTCCCAGGAACGTCCACTCAATGGCCACCCGTGGATGAGCACGACCGGCTGGCCCGTTCCGAAGTCCTCGTAGTGCAGGTCGATTGGCGTGCTGTTCTCCGTACCAACTGTCAGTCGGGGCATGCGAACCTCCGGGTGTCAGGTCAAAGCCGCTTGGTTGTGGTTACATCGTTCGCAAGTAGGGTGTGCACGATTAAATTCCGGTCCGCTTGGAGAGGCAAAGGTCACATGGCCGTCAGGAGCCGCCCAACCGAGCTGTCGGAATTCCTCTGCTTCGATCTCTACGCGGCCTCACGCGCCGTCACGTCGCAGTACCGGCCCCTACTCGCCCCCCTGAAACTGACCTACCCGCAGTACCTCGCGCTGGTAGTCCTCTGGCGAGAGCGAACCTGCACGGTCAAGCAGCTCAGCGCCGCCCTGAGACTGGACTACGGCACGCTGACGCCGTTGTTACAACGGCTGGAGGCCGGCGGTCTGGTCACCCGTGAACGTCGCCGAGACGACGAACGCTCGGTCACGGTAGGACTGACCGAGGCCGGCCTCGCGATGGAACGCCGGGCCCGGCACATCCCCGCGGTGATCCGCGACGCCATCGGCCTGGACGATGAGCAGGCAGCCGCCCTGCAGGTCATCCTGCAATCGCTCACGGCAGCAGTAACGGCCTACGACGCCGGTAAGTAGCAGCCGACTGCGCCACCGGTCGGCCGCGGGCCGGCGTTGCCAACGGCAACTGAGCCGCCGCAACCGGGGACCGGTCCAAGAAACAGTCCTCCCAACGGTTCGTCGGGAGGATCGAACCTGGCTGGGAGTCAGGCATCACCCGAGGAATGACGTTGTTGCTGTCGAGGGTGGCGTCGTGAGTTGAGACACCACGTGATCCTGATGGAGTTCTCGCCAAAGGACTCTGACCGAGGAGGCATGGGATGGCCACACGATGGACCCTGCTGACTGGCTGGGCAAAGCAGCTGCAGGCGGCGTGCCAGGCTTGCTCCGGGAGATGGTCGCGGCGTCCGTCACGCAGTTGATGGACGGTGATGTCGAGGCGCCGGGCGGTGCCCGGTACGGGCAGCACAGCGAGGACCGGAGCACCACCAGGGGGCACCTGGCCCTTTGCTGGCGCGGGTTTCCAGAGGTCACGGGCCTTGTCCGGCTAGCCCAGCTACTTATAGCCGCGGGCGCTTCGCGGAGGTGGCCGCCAGCGTCGATGGCCCAACCGCCGATGACCCGGATGAGCAGGAATGGTCACGGCGGAGCCGCGCAACCTCGGGCGTGATCGGCCAGTGGACGCGGGGCCCGGTGGGTCGTGTCGGGCAAGTCCCTACGGACCCAGCGCGGTTTACGCCAAAACAGCGCTCCCTGCGAGCCGAAGACTCGCGGAGGGCACTGTTGTTGGTCGCGTTACGACGCCACCGGGGCTGCGTTGTCAACCCCGCCGGCTAGGCCCGGCCGACGGTTATCCCGGCCCGTCCAGCGCGACCCACCCGAGGGAAGGCATCTCAATCCCGGCGGAGGGCAATGAGTCCGCCCGTCAGCCGCCGGGCGGGGTGTATCCGACGCTGAGACCCAAGGCGG
>JBDUBV010000238.1:0-3039 GCA_040003795.1 Pseudonocardiales bacterium
ACGGTCTACGTCCTGGACGAGCCGACCACCGGCCTGCACTTCGAGGACATCCGCAAGCTCCTGGGCGTGCTCGGCCGGCTGGTCGACCAGGGCAACACCGTGATCGTCATCGAGCACAACCTCGACGTGATCAAGAGCGCCGACTGGGTGATCGACATGGGTCCGGAGGGCGGGAGCGGGGGTGGCCTGCTCGTGGCGGCCGGCACCCCCGAGGAGGTCGCCGGCATCCGGGCCAGTCACACCGGCAGGTTCCTCCGGCCGGTGCTGCCGGAGCGCTCCGATCGCCCGTCGCGGTCCTCCGGTCGCCGCCGGGCGGCGGCCGCCGCCCGCTGACCGTCCGGGTGGCCGGCGCCGCGGGCTGCATCACCGATCAGCTTGGCAGCCCCGAGGACGACCAGCGGGATCACCAGCCAGGTGTCCACAACCGCCGGAAAGACGTGCTTGCCCAATTCGGCGTACCCGTCGCCGAGCACCGCCGTGCCCAGGTGCACGACGGCAAATCCGACCGTCGCGATCAGCAGTCCTCCCAGCGCCCGCCACTGTCTCTCGCCGGACCGCCAGACCAGCATGATCCCCACCACCAGGACGAGAAGTTCCCACAAGGGCCAGAGCACCGGCGCGACAGGGGCGAGCCGCGGGCCGATTCCGGCGACGATGCAGACGCGGCAGACCACCGCAGGCCGGGTCGAGTCTGCTCTGGTGGTGTTGGGCAGCCGATGCCGGGCCCGCGCGATGTCCTGCACGCCGACGTCCAGCACCCGAGCCAGGCGGTCGGGATGGTGGGCGTAGAAGCGGGCGATGTCAGGGAAGCCGGTTTCGGCGACGAAGACGCGGTACGCCGGGTCCGTCGCGGTTTCGCCGCGGGTCTGGAAGTAAGTCTTGCCGGCGTACCGCGAGAGCTCCGTGGGTAGCCCCATCTCGGCCAGGTCGGCCTTCGGGTCCGGGCTGTCCTTCAGGATCGTGACGAAGACATCGGTGTAGACAAGTTGCTCGTGGAACAGCTTCGGTTGCAGGTAGAGGTTGGTCGCCGCGACCGTCAGCAGCGCGATCACCGCGACGGCGGGTGCCAGCCGGGCCGTCACCCTGCCGCGCGGCCGGCCCGTCTCGCATCGGGTGCCCAGCAGGGCCCCCGCCAGGACGACGACGAGCGGTGTGTCCTGGCTCTTGGCCGTCACCAGCAGGCCGAAGGCGAGCGTGACAAGGGCAAGGGTGATCGGCCGGACGCACCTGCGTCGCCACAGCGCCAGCAGGCCCGCGAAGGACAGGAGCAGAGCGACGTACTCCATCGGCTCGCTGAACGGCGAGATGAAGTACGGGACGAACGTCGCGTCGGCACCGAGCAGCCCCAGAACGCCGGCGGTGAGCACCCGGGCCCAGAGCCGCCCGGGCAGGACGGTGACGAGCAGTCCGATCGCGAGGCCGTAGAGCAGGCTGTACAACACACCGACGAAGCGCATGTCCAGGGTGCCCCGGGCACCGAACGGGTGGGTAAGGTGCGTCAGCACCTTCGCTGCCGCAAGCGGGAGTATCGCCGAGCTCGGATACCGCTCGGTGACGCGCCACTTCCCGCAGGCCACGGGATTCTGCGGGATCGGCAGGTACGACAGGGCGACGAAGCGGTCCTGGGAGGAGTGCGCCTGGTAGAAGCGCGGGTCGCCGGCCTGCAACTGGCACAGCAGCCGGAGTCCGTCACCGGTGTCGACTGTCCCGATGGTGGTGGGGACGAACAGGTGACCGAGCACCAGCAGGGAAGCCGCCACGCCCACCGCGACGGCGGCCAGGGCGGAGCGGTGCATCAGTCGCCCACGAGCAGCCGCTCGATGAGTTCGTCGAGTTCTTTGTCGCCGCGTTCCTCGCCCGCGGCCACGAGTGCCTCGGTCCTGCCGAGAAACGCACGTACCACGTGGATCGGCACCGTCACCCAGCAGTCGCCGCAATCGCGGGCGAGGTCGAAGCGGATCCGCTGGCCCTGCTCGGGTCGGATCCGCACCGCGCCGTCGCCCGTGGGCTCCTCCAGGCCGTATTGCAGGAAGTCGCGCAGCACCACCCACGACCCGCGAGGCAGAGACGGGTGGTCGGGCGCCGCGGTGAGCCCCAGATGCACGGCGAAAGGGTCCTCGGCGGCCCAGGTCAGCCGCAGCGTCGCGGTGCGCCCCCGACCGGACAGGTGGCGGTCGGTGATCACCACCTCTGCCGTGACGCGGTCCCGCACCCTGGGCCTCCATCGTCAGCGACTGCTGAAATGTGCAGACGCTCTCCGTCAGGTTGCCATCGCAGGTCCCCGGGGACAATTCGGCGCGCTGGATCGCCTGCTGCCCGGCCGGCGCCGCGTACGCTCGAAACCGTGCCCGACCCGTCGACCTATCGCCCGGCGCAGGGCACCATCCCCGACCTTCCCGGCGTCTACACGTTCCGCGACGCCCACGGCCGGGTGATCTACGTCGGCAAGGCCAAGTCGCTTCGCGGCCGGCTGTCGTCTTACTTCTCCGATCTGGCAGGCCTGCACCCGAGGACCCGTCAGATGGTGACCACGGCGGCACGGGTGGAGTGGACTGTGGTCTCCACAGAGGTCGAGGCACTGCAGCTCGAATACACCTGGATCAAGGAGTTCGACCCGCGGTTCAACGTCCGCTACCGCGACGACAAGAGCTATCCGAGCCTGGCCGTCACCCTGTACGAGGACTACCCCCGGTTGCAGGTGATGCGCGGCCCGAAGAAGAAGGGCGTGCGTTACTTCGGCCCCTACGCCCACGCCTGGGCGATCCGCGAGACGCTCGACCTGCTGCTGCGGGTCTTCCCGGCCCGCACGTGCAGTGCCGGTGTGTTCAAGCGGGCCGGGCAGGTCGGCCGGCCGTGCCTGCTCGGCTATATCGGCAAGTGCTCGGCCCCCTGTGTCGGGCGGGTCTCCGCTGAGCAGCACCGGGAGATTGTCGACGACTTCTGCGACTTCATGGCCGGGCGCACCGATCAGATGCTGCGCCGGATGGAGAAGGAGATGCAGGTCGCCGCGGCCAACCAGGAGTACGAGAAGGCCGCCCG
>JBDUBV010000008.1:0-32091 GCA_040003795.1 Pseudonocardiales bacterium
CTGCCGTCCGGCAGGTGCCGTCGGGTGACCGGCAGGCCGTCGACCGGCCGACGCTCCGCGCCCTCCCAGGGCGTGCCCGCCGCCGACCCGGGCAGGAGCACGACGGTGCGGACCCCCAACTGGCGGAGGTAGGCCACCGAGGCGGCGTCCGGGAAGGCGCGGGTGCGCTCCCGGAGCCGGTCGATCTGGCGTGGCTCGACGCTGGTGCTCCCGTTGGCCATGCGCGGCCAACTCTGTGTGGACCAGTACGTGGCCAGCGCGTCGTGCGGGTAGTCGCTGGGCAGCACGAGCACCGGTCCTTTTACGTGCCGCAAGGCCGCCGGCACCGCCGGCATCCTCGGGTGCGGCACAACCCCAACGCCTTCGGCGAGCACCAGGGCGGGCAGGACCAGCAGTGCGACCGCGACCAAGCGGGTGCGCGGCAGCACGTCTTGCAGCCGGTTCACCGCGTATGCCGCGAGCAGAGCGAGCGCCAGCGTGGTGTACAGCACGAGCCGCCCTGTTGTGCGCACGCTCTGCCAGCCCGGTACGTATGCCTGCAGGATCACGATCGTGTAGCGCCCGCCGGCCAGCGTGGTGCCCAGCCCGATCAGCACGCTCGTGGCCACCACGGCGAGCAGGCAGATCCGCCGCCGCAGTGGGGCGGCCCCGGCAATGAGGCCGATGCCGGCCAGTAGCAGGAGCGTGAAGCCGGGGAGCAGGGCCATCTCCGTCGCCCAGCCCAGGTGCGCCCGGGCCGCGGCCTGGCCGTAGCCCCACATCCGCGAGGCGTCCGGCGCGATGAGGTAGCCGGAGATCGGAGGTGAGAATCTTGCGACGTCCGAGGTGCCTCGCCGGGCTTCAGGGTGGACGGCGATCACCCTGAGGTAGGGGATCGCCAGCACGAGGGTGACGGTGACGAAGCTGAGGCCGCCGCCGAGATCGGTGAGGAGCAACCGGCTTGGCAGCGATGGGCGGCCGCAGAGCAGCCAGCCGCCGACGGCGGCTAGCGCGACGACGAGAAGGACGTACAGGAACGGAATGCCCAGCGCGAAGCCGAGGCTGACCTGCCAGGCCGCCACCGCCCAGCCAAGGGCGGCGTACCACGGCCGGACCTGGCTCCGGTCACACCCGTTGCCGCCGTACCCATGACCGCGGGCCAGCAGGGCCAAGCACAGCGGGATGCCGCCGCTGGACAAGATGTTGAGGTGAATGCTGTGTGCGACCCGCCAGGGCGCGTACGCAAAGGCAGCCCCGGCGATCAGGGCGGCCAGTGGTCGGGCCCCCAACTGCCGGGCCAGCAGGTAGGCACCGGCGAAGGCGATTGCATAGGCGAGGACGAACAGCAGGTTGTAGGTAACCAGCGCACCCCTAGCCCCTCCGCCGAGCAGGGTGAAGGGCGCGTAGCCCAGCAGGGTGTCGTTGAAGGCGTAAGAGTCGGGCAGCGGCCAGAAGGTGTTCGCCTGGAACAGGTGGAGCGGGCCTGTTCGCAGGGCGTGCCCCGCCCACGCCGCCATCCACGTCTCGACCGAAGGGTCGTTGAGCGATGCCGGGATTGTGGTGGCCGGATGGCGCAGGGTGGGCCAGGTCATCAGCACTGCGAGCGCCAGGCTGCCGCCGCCGGCGTGAATGAGCTCACGACGCAGGGACGCGGCCATGCCGGTCAACATACCTAGCCGGAGCAGCTCCCTCAGTCGTGAGCCCACCCGCGGGAGCGCTGCACCGCCTCGCGCCAGCGATCGTGCCGCCCGTCGTCGCGGGCGCCGGCGGTCGGGATGAAGCGGCGGTCCAGGCGCCAGGTGGCGGCGATCTCGGCGGTGCCGGCCCACACCCCGGTCGCCAGGCCGGCCAGGAATGCGGCTCCGAGCGCAGTGGTCTCGGTGACCTGTGGCCGGCGCACCGGCAGCGCGAGTTGGTCTGCCTGTAGCTGGCAGAGCAAGTCGTTGGTGCTTGCCCCGCCGTCCACGGAGAGCTCCGCCAGGTCCAAGCCCATCACGTCGATGACGTCGCGCACCTCGAAGGCGATGGCCTCAAGGGTGGCCCGGGCCAGGTGCGCGCGGGTCGTGCCCCGGGTGATCCCGAGGATGCTGCCCCTGGCGTGGGGGTCCCAGTCGGGCGCGCCCAGGCCGGTCAGGGCCGGTACGAACACCACGCCGCCGGAGTCTTCTACCGTCTCGGCGAGAGCCTCGACCTCCGGCGCCTGGCCGATGATGCCGAGCCCGTCGCGCAGCCACTGCACGGCGGCCCCGGTGACGAAGATGGCGCCCTCCAGTGCGTACTGCGGGCCGCCGCCGATGTCCCACGCCACCGTGGTGAGCAGGCCGTGGTTGGAGCGCACGGCCGCTTCGCCGGTGTTGACCAGGACGAAGGACCCGGTGCCGTACGTGCACTTCGACTGGCCCACTGCGAAACAGGCCTGGCCGAACAGTGCGGCCTGCTGGTCGCCGGCGATCCCCGCGATCGGCAGATCCAGGCCAAGGAATGCCGACGGATCGGTGCGGCCGACCTCGCCTGAACTCCGCACCACCTCTGGCAGGGCAGCTATCGGTACGCCGAACAGATCACACAGCTCAGCGGACCACTCCCCGGCGAAGATGTCGTACAGCAGCGTGCGGCTGGCGTTGGACGGATCGGTCACATGCCGCGCGCCGCCGGTGAGCCGAGCTACGACGTAGGAGTCGACCGTGCCGACATGACACCGGCCGGCGCGAACCTCCTGCCAGGCTTTGTCGTCGTCGCCGTGCTCGGCTAGCCAGGCGAGCTTGGTGCCGGTGAAGTACGGATCCAGGCGCAGGCCGGTCAGCTCAGTGACCCGCTCGCCGTGCCCGGCCTGCCGGAGCCGCTCGCACAGCGCGGCGGTGCGCCGGTCCTGCCAGACGATGGCGCGGCGGGGCGCGGCCAGCGTCCAGCGATCCCACAGCACCGCGGTCTCGCGCTGGTTGGTCACGCCGAGACAGGTCGGCGGCTCGGCGGCGTTCGCCGTTGCCTGCCGACAGGCCGAGAGGACCGCCTGCCAGATCTGCTCGGGCTCGTGCTCGACCCACCCGGGGCGGGGGAAGTGCTGGAGGAACTCCTCGTAGCCCCTAGCCTGCACCGAGCCGTCGGCGGCGACGACTATCGCCGTGACTCCGGTGGTCCCGGCGTCGATGGCCAGCACCGTCACTGCGCGGCCTCGCGCAGCTTGGCCAGCACCAGCGGGTCGATGGCTCCCGCCAGCGCGCGCTCCTCGTAGTTCTCCACGCCCATCCAGGTCTGCAGGTCCGGCTGGCCGAGGCGGTCGAGGAGCCGATGCACCTCCGCTGCCACCTCGCCCTGCAGGGCGATCCCGTCAGCGGGGTCGGGCCGGCCGAAGTACAGCTCGTGCAGGCCCAGCAGGCGTTGTAGTTCCGCGACGGGCGACGGGTGGTCGTCGGCCCGCAGGTCCACCGACACGTCACTTCCACCGCCGTACCCGCCGCCCGGGGTCACAACGTAGAGGGCCGCGCTCTGGCGCCCCCGACGGTCTCCGCCTGCTGCATCACCGGCGGCGAGACACTCGACCAGGCGGGTGGCCAGGGGTTGGTCGGCCGCCCCGGCTAACCACACATGTTCCATGTCCTGCACGACCTCCGGGCCGACGAGGATGTTGCCCTGGCAGGCGTAGCCCGGCCCGGTGCTGCCCCCGGCCCAGGGGTTGCACTCATTGCCGCTGAAAGACGCGCCGTCGCCCTGGGTGCCCACGACGCCAAGTTGACGGGTCTCGCGGCCGGGATCGGCGGCCGTGAGCCCGCTGACAACGTGGGCGGCATCGGTGCCGGTCCGCAGCAGCGCCAGGCCCTGCGGACGGTAGGCCAGGTTGGCATAGGACTGGGTGGCGATCGCCCCGACACCGGCCTCGGCGGCGGGAACGGCGACCCCGACGGCGAGGAACCTACTGGCAACAGCGACGCCGAAGGACATCCCGTCCGGGCTGCGCGCCACGATCGAAAAGGTCATGGCCGGACGATAGTGCGCTCCGCGCCGGGCTCGAACCAGACCGGGGCGACAACGTTGTCCATCACCTCCTGATAGGGCGGGTAGCGGCGACCCCGGCCGTCGCGTCGGGCGGATTCCAGGACGGCGCGCATGTCATGGCGCCCGACACCGATGCCCGGAGGCCCCTCCGGTCGCGCGACGGCCAATGCCTGGCTGTTGCTGCCTGGGCGCCACCGCACGAGCGCTGTGGACGGCGGCGGTGCTTGCCGTAGCCGCAGTGTGAGACGGGCCAGGTCGAACATGTCTCTCCCGCTGTCCCGCACGGCACCGAGCTCACGGAGGTAGTCGAGCGCGCGTTCGCGAGAGCCCAAGGGTGCAAGATCGACGTCGATCTCAGACGGTTTGACCGGTGCCGGCGTCCAGACAGCTCGCGCCGTGGAGCCGGTCAGTGCGACCGGCGGATGGGAGCACCAGTCGGACAGGTCTTCGAGCAGGCGCAGGACGTCGTCCTGGGCGCAGCGGGCCAGTTGGCCCGGTAACCGATCAGCAAGCGGAATCTGTAACCGTCCGCATCGGCGGCCCAGGAGCCGCTCGGCGGTCGTGAGGTCCTCGGCCAACCACTGCCGCGTCCGGTTGTCGTCGTGACGAACCAGATCTGCCGCGGCAGCCACCTGGCTGGCTCGCTCGGCAAGCCGAGCAGCCTTCACCTCAGCCCGGCGTTCGCGGAAGGTGAGCATGGCGCCGGCCACGGCGCCTGCCATCGCACGGGCGGCAGCATTCTCACTGGCTCGGCGGCCGGCAGCCGAGACCTCCGTGCGCCGACGGGCCGACTCCTGGACGTCCAGGGCACCCGCCCGGGCCCGGGCGGGAGTTGCGCCCGCCGGTGTCACCCGCAGGTCCCAAGTCAGGCAGCAGAGGCCGAGAAGGCGCTGCATGAGGCCCACTGGGGGATCGACCCGACGGGCTTCAATCCGGGCGATCGACGACTGTGACACGCCCGCCCGCCTGGCAAGGTCGCGTTGACTGAGCCGGGCGATCCGACGGCCGTGCCGCAGCGCTGCCACGACGTCGAGGCCGCCGACCTCACGAGCTCCCGCTGAGCGGTGCAGTTGCTCAGTCATGTGTTCCACCTCCACCGCCGCCCACCTTCTGGCGAACCTGCCAGGTGAGTCGGCTGGCGACTCACCTGACAGGTGCATCTGTGGAGGGGGTGAGGGTTGTGGATGCCGGGGCATTTCGCGTTCGAAGCGGGCGGCGGTTCCGGCCAGATGGCGGTTCCCGGGACCGATGGGCTCCGGGAGGAGCGCTCCCGTGCGCCGGGCTCGCCGGGCTCCCGGGGGTGGCCGGTACCGTCGGTGGGTGGTGAGGCGGGTGTTCTACGACTGCGAGTTCATCGAGGACGGTCGCACCATCGACCTCGTGTCGATCGCTGCGGTCGACGAGGCGGGTCGCGAGTTCTACGCCGTCTCTACCGAGTTCGACCCCAGCAGGGCAATCCCCTGGGTGCGGGCCAACGTCCTGGACAAGCTGCCATCGCCCGGAGAGGGCTACTGGCGGTCGCGGGAGACGATCTGTGCCGACCTCGCTTCGTTTCTGACTGAGCCGGGAGAAGGCCTGGAGCTCTGGGCGTGGTACGCCGCCTACGACCATGTCGCCCTCTGCCAACTCTGGGGAGGGATGCCGGCGCTGCCTCGCGCGGTGCCGAGGTTCACCAAGGATCTGCGGCAGCGATGGGACGACCTCGGCCGGCCGGCGCTGCCGCCGGCACCGCCCGACCAGCATGATGCCCTCGCCGACGCCCGGCACAACCTGGAGCGCTGGCGTGCCATGGAAGCCCACCGACTAACGCACGGTTGGGGCAACGGCGACTAGGCCGATACCGTCTCGCCATGCGCATCGGAGTCCTGACCGGCGGCGGAGACTGTCCCGGCCTCAACGCTGTCATCCGTGCCGTCGTCCGCAAGGGCGCCGGCGTATACGGCCACGAGTTCGTCGGCTTCAGTGACGGCTGGCGCGGCCCGATCGAAGCCGATGTACAGCCGCTCGGTGTCGAGCAGGTGCGAGGCATCCTGCCCCGCGGCGGCACGATCCTGGGATCGTCGCGGACCAACCCTTACAAGGTTGACGGCGGGGCGGAGCGGATCGCTGAGAATGTCGCGAAGCTGGGCGTCGACGGGCTGATCGCGATCGGCGGTGAGGACACCCTCGGGGTGGCCAAGCGGCTCACCGACGACGGGGTCCCCGTGATCGGCGTGCCCAAGACGATCGACAACGACCTCAATGCCACCGACTACACGTTCGGGTTCGACACCGCCGTCACGATCGCCATGGAGGCCATCGACCGGCTGCACACCACGGCCGAGAGCCACCACCGGGTGCTGGTCGTCGAGGTCATGGGCCGGCACGCGGGCTGGATCGCCCTGCACGCTGGAATGGCCGGCGGCGCCAACGTCATCCTCATCCCTGAGCGGCCCTTCGACATCGAGCAGGTATGCGCCTACGTCGAGCGGCGGTTCGAGACGCACTACGCGCCGATCATCGTCGTCGCCGAGGGTGCCACGCCCAAGGAGGGCACGATGGCGGTGCGCGAGGGAGAACTCGATGCCTTCGGTCATGTGCGGCTCTCCGGCATCGGGGCGGTGCTGGAGGAGGAGATCCGGGGGCGCACCGGCAGGGAATGCCGCGCCACGGTACTCGGCCACGTCCAGCGTGGCGGCACGCCCACAGCGTTCGACCGGGTGCTCGCCACACGCTTCGGGCTGCACGCCGTCGACGCGGCGCACGACCGCGCGTGGGGCAACATGGTCGCGCTGCGCGGCACGAACATCACCCGCGTACCCCTCGAGGAGGCGACCCGCGAACTCAAGCTCGTGCCGCTGGACCGCTACGCGGAGGCCGAGGTCTTCTTCGGCTGACCGGGGCGCCGGACTACCCTTGCGGTGTGCCAGTGGACCTCGACGCGTGGCGGAGCCTGCCGGCCGCCCAGCAGCCGGCCTGGCCGGACTCCGAGCAGTTGCGGGCGGTCAGCGACACCCTCGCCGGCCTGCCACCGTTGGTGGTGCCCAGCGAGGTGGACATCCTGCGGCGGCGCCTGGCGTCAGTGGCGCGCGGGGAGGCCTTCCTGCTTCAGGGCGGTGACTGCGCCGAGATCTTCGGCGCGACGGAGGCGATGCTGCGCGCCACGACCAAGACGCTGCTGCAGATGGCGGTCGTGCTCACCTACGGCGCGAGCGTTCCGGTGGTCAAGGTGGCCCGAATGGCCGGGCAGTACGCCAAGCCGCGGTCGGCCGATCTCGACGCCGCCGGATTGCCCTCCTACCGCGGCGACATGGTCAACTCCTTCGCCCCCGGACCGCTGTCCAGGGTGCCCGATCCCCAGCGGATGCTGCGGGCCTACTCCTCGGCATCGACGACCCTCAACCTGCTCCGGGCCTTTGCCACCGGCGGGCTGGCCGACCTGCACGCCGTCCACGACTGGAACAAGAGCTTCGTCCGCACCTCACCGGCCGGGCAGCGCTACGAGACGATGGCCGCCGAGATCGACCGGGCGCTGGCGTTCATGCGCGCCTGCGGTGTGCGTGACGAGTCGTTGCGGGGTGTCGAGCTGTACGTCAGCCACGAGGCGCTCATCCTCGACTACGAGCAGGCCTTGACCAGGATGAGTCACAACCAGGCCTACGACCTCTCGGCGCACACGGTGTGGGTCGGCGAGCGGACCCGCCAGGCCGGCGGTGCGCACCTGGACTTCGTGTCGCGCATCGCCAACCCGATCGGCGTCAAGCTGGGCCCGACCGTCCGGCCCGAGGACGCCGCCGCGATCGCCGAGCGGCTCGACCCCGATGCGATCCCCGGCCGGCTGACCCTGACCTGCCGCATGGGTGCCAGCAAGGTGCGCGACCGGTTGCCGGCCATCATCGAGAAGGTCGAGGCCACCGGCCGGTTGGTCGTATGGGCCTGCGACCCGATGCACGGCAACACCATCGAGTCACCGAGCGGATTCAAGACCCGGCACTTCGACCGGATCGTCGACGAGGTGAGCGGGTTCTTCGAGGTGCATCGGTCGCTCGGCACCAATCCCGGCGGCATCCACGTCGAGCTCACCGGCGAGGACGTCACGGAGTGCCTCGGCGGCGGCCAGCAGATCTCCGACGACGACCTCGCCGGCCGCTACGAGACGGCGTGCGATCCGCGACTCAACACCCAGCAGTCCCTCGAGCTGGCATTCCTCGTGGCGGAGATGTTGCAGTGATCGATCTGCGTTCCGACACCCTTACCAGGCCCACGGACGGGATGCGTGCGGCGATGGCCTCCGCCGACGTCGGCGACGACGTCTACGGCGAGGATCCCTCGGTCAACGCCCTCGAGGAGCGAGTAGCCGCACTGTTCGGTCACGAGGCTGCGTTGTTCGTGCCGACCGGCACCATGGGCAACCAGTTGTGCCTGCGGCTGCTCGTGCAGCCCGGTGAGGAGCTGCTCTGTGATGCCGACGCCCACGTGGTCACCTACGAGCACGGGGCGGCGGCGGCGCACGGCGGTATCACCACCCGCACGTGGACCGCTGCCGACGGCCGGATCGACGTCAGCGCCGTCGCCTCGATGATCCGTCCGCCGGGCTTTCACACAGTGGCCACCGCGGCGGTGGCCGTGGAGAACACCCACAACCGCCGCGGCGGGGTCGTCCAGCCGATCGAGGCGCTGGGGCGGCTGCAGGCGCTGGCCAACTCGTTCGGCGTCGCGCTGCACTGCGACGGTGCCCGCATCTGGAACGCCCACGTCGCCACTGGTGTCGCGCTGTCCGACTACGGCGCGCTCTTCGACACCATGTCCGTCTGCCTGTCCAAGGGCCTCGGTGCACCGGTCGGCTCAGTGATGGTCGCCAGCGCCGAGCGGATCGCCGAGGCGCGGGAGTTGCGGGCCAGGCTCGGCGGTGGGATGCGGCAGGCCGGTGTGCTGGCCGCGGCGGGTAACTACGCCCTCGAGCACCACCTGCAGCGGCTCTCGCAGGACCACGTGCGGGCCCGCCGGCTGGCCGAGGCAGTCGGCGCCGATCCGGCGACGGTGCAGACAAACCTGGTCTACTTCGACGTTGGCGATGCTGTAGTCCTGGCGGAGAAGGCCCGAGCCGACGGCGTGCTGGTGTCGGTGGTCGGGCCCACTCGGGTACGCCTGGTCACCCATCTCGACGTCAGCGATGCCGAGATCGACCGGGCCGTTGAGGCGCTGGCGAGGCTGGTCGCCTAGCTCGAGCGGCCGAGCAGCGGTGGCAACGTCCGTACCGCGGAAGCCAGCTCGTCCAGGCTGGTGCCGTGCAGGGCTTGCGGTCCGTCGCAGCGGGCCTGTTCGGGGTGGGCGTGCACATCGACCATCACCCCGTCGGCCCCGGCGGCGATCGCCGCCCGGGCGAGCGGCACGACGAGGTCGAGGCGCCCGGCCGCATGCGACGGGTCGACGATCACCGGCAGGTGTGACAGCCCGTGCACCATCGGCACTGCCGAGATGTCGAGCATGTTGCGGATACTGGTCTCGAAGCCCCGCACGCCCCGTTCGCACAGCACGATGTCGAGGTTGCCGCGTTGGGCGACGTACTCCGCTGCCATCAGCCACTCCTCATAGGTCGCCGTCAGACCGCGCTTGAGCAGCACCGGCTTTCCCACGGCGCCAACCGCCTGCAGGAGTGCGAAGTTCTGCATGTTGCGGGTGCCGATCTGCAGCATGTCGGCGTACTCCGCGACCGTGGACACGTCCGAGGCGTCAACGACCTCGGTCACGGCGGGTAGCCCCGTCGCGGCGCTCACCTCGGCGAGGATCTTCAGTCCTTCGACGCCCAGGCCCTGGAAGGCATAGGGCGAGGTCCGCGGCTTGAAAGCGCCGCCGCGCAGGAGGCGCGCTCCGGCCCCCCTGGCCAGTTGTGCCGCCTCGTGAGTCTGCTCCAGCGACTCAACAGCGCACGGGCCGGCGATGAGGGTGAACGTGTCCGGTCCGATCGGCACCCCACCGACGTGAACGGTGCTAGTGCGCTGGTGGTTCTCGCGGCTAACCAGCTTGTACGGCGCTGTGATCCGCACGATGTCGGCAACGCCGGGCAGCGTGAGGCCGTCGAGTGCCTCGAGCACTTCCTCGCCGGCGACGACGCCGACGATCGTGCGGTTGACGCCGCGCGAGACAAAGGCGCTCCCACCGGCGTCGCGCACGGCCTGGACGACGGCGTCCAGCTCGCTCTCGGCGGCGCCCTGCTGCATGAGGATGACCACTAGCGCAGCAGGTTGATCGTGCTGCCCTTGGGGGCCTGCTGCCCGCCACCGGGGGACTGGGTCTTGACGGTGTCGGTGAAGAAGAACGTCACGACCCGTACCTTGAACCCTGCCTCGACCAGCTTGCGGGTAGCCTCCCGGATCTTCATTCCGACGACGTGTGGCACGGTGACCAGCGGCGGGCCGTCGGAGACGGTCAGCTGCACCGCAGAGCCGCGCGGCGCCGTGCCCTTGCTCGGGGTCTGCGAGATCACCGCGTCCTTGGGCACCGTGTCGTCGTGCCTGCGCGTCACCTCGACGGCGAAGCCCGCTGCTGTGAGGGCGTTCTTGGCCTCGTTGACACCGTCACCGACGACGTCGGGCACCCGCACCGGTGGCGGCCCGCTGCTCACGACGAGGATCACCGTGGTTGCCGGCCGCACTAGCAGCCCCGCTCTGACCGACTGAGAGATGACCTGCCCAGCCTGCACGTTGTCGTCAGCCTTGGTTGTCACCTGCGCAGTCAGGCGGGCCGCCGTCAGCTTGGCCAGGGCGTCGTGTTGCGTGAGTCCCTTGAGGTCGGGCACGGCGTGGCGCTCCTTGCCGAGGGACAAGACCACGGTGATGGCAGCGCCCTTGCGCACGCGGCTTCCGGCGGTGGGGTCCTGGGAGATCACCGCGCCCACTGGCACGATCTCGCTGTAGGCCTTTGCCGCGTACTTCAGGCGCAGGCCCTCGGAACGGGCCTTCTCAAGCGCCTTGGCACTGGACAGGGAGTACAGCGACGGCGTGCGGGTGTACTGCCCGGTGCCCAGCCACCAGCCCGTGCCGGCCATGATCGCGCCGAGCAGCAGGATCACGACAAGTACGACCGGGATCCGGGTCCGGCGGCGGCGACGTGACGGCCCGGAGCGGCCACGTACACCGGCCTGGTCGAGCAGCGGCACCGCCACCGTCGCATGCGCCGCGGTCGTCGTCCCACGGCCGGTCGGCACCGGCATGGCACGCAGCCCGAGGTCCTCGCGGACGTCGCGCAACTCTGCCAGGAACGCGCCGGCATCAGCAGGGCGGGCTCCTGGGTCGCGCCGGGTCGCGCGCACGGTGAGTGCATCGAGGGCCGGCGGTACGTGGGCCCTGGTGGACGGCGGTGGGACGTCGTCGTGTACGTGCTGGTAGGCCACCGACACCGCCGTATCGCCTGCATAGGGCACGCTGCCGGTGAGCATCTCGAACAGCAGCACACCGGCCGCGTAGACGTCGGTACGCTCGTCCGCCGCCCCGCGGGTGACCTGCTCCGGGGCGACGTAGGCGGCGGTTCCGATCAGCATGCCTGCACTGGTGTGCGTGGCCGCCTCGACCGCGTGGGCCAGCCCGAAGTCGGCGACTTTGACCGTCCCGTCGTCGCCGAGCAGCACGTTCTCGGGCTTGACGTCGCGGTGCACCAGGCCGGCCCGGTGGGCGGCGGCCAGGGCCAGCAGAACCGGCTCGAGGACGGAAAGGGCCTCGGCAGGGGACAGCCGGCCGCGCTCGTGGAGCAGGTCACGCAGCGTGTGGCCCTGCACCAGCTCCATGACCAGGAACGCCAGCCCGTCGTGGGAGCCCTGGTCGAAGACGCTGACGACGTGCCCGGAGGACAGCCGGGCGGCGGCCTTGGCCTCGGCGGTGAACCGGGCGAGGAACTGCGCATCCTCGGCCAGCGCCGGATGCATCACCTTGATGGCGACCACGCGGTCGAGCCGCTCGTCCAGGCCGCGGTAGACCGTGGCCATGCCGCCGCGGGCGATTCGTCGGTCGATGCGGTATCGGCCCTCGAGGAGCTTGCCGACCAGGGGATCGGCGAGCGTGGTGTCCACGACGCCAGTCTACGTACGACGACACACTGTGCCGGATGCTTCGTTGCGGCGCGCCGTTGTGCTAACGCAAGTGCTTAGGCTGTAGCGATGACCCGGATCGCGCTGGTGACCGACCTATCCGATGGGCTGGCGCTGGCCGATCACCTGCGCGGGTGCGGGTTGGCCGTCGACGACGACGTGGCGCACGCGGACGCACTCGTGGTGCTCTCCCAGCGACCCGACCCGGCCCTGCTCGCCCAGGCCGAGGCCGGCCGGCCGAGCCTGTTCGCCGGCCCGAGCGTGCACGCCTGGCGCGATCTCGACGGGGTGCAGGAGAGCCTGGGGATCCTGCCCGGCCGGTTGACGCCGGTGCACGAGGTGCGCGTGCGGCCGGGACCAGACGCCGGCCGGGTCGCCGACCGCCTGCCAGATGACCTCAGCCTGGCGGCGGATCGGGTGCTCACCGTCGACAAGGTGCTCGACCACACAGCGGTGCTGCTGACCGCCAACGTGGGGCTGGCCGAACAGGCGGTGGCCACCTGCCGCGGGGCCATCGCGACGCTGACCCTCGGGTGGACGCCGCAGACGCTGGCAGACCCCGCCTATCACCGGCTGGTGCACCGCATCCTGCGGCGGCTGCTCACCACGCCCGATCGCCCGCCGGTGGGTGTCGGCATGCTGGGTTTCGGAGCCATCGGCCTCGAGCACAGCACCGCCATCGGCGCCGTGACCGGCCTGCACCTGGCCGCGGTGTGCGATCCCAAACCCCTGCGGCTCGAGGCGGCCCGCAGCGTAACCCCGGAGGTCGCGACCTATACCCGCGCCCAGGACCTGCTCTCCGACCCCGCGGTCGGCCTGGTGATCGTCTCGACACCTCCGGACAGCCATGCCGAGTGGACGCTGCGGGCCTTGGAGGCAGGCAAGTCGGTGGTGGTGGAGAAGCCGTTCTGCATCACCGTCGCCGAGGCCGACGCCCAGATCGAGGCAGCCGCCGACCGCGGCCTGACCCTCGCGGTGTACCAGAACCGCCGCTGGGACCCCGACTTTCTTGCCCTGAAACGGGCCTGGCGTGCGGGACTGCTCGGAGAGGTCTTCCATTATGAGTCCTTCGTTGGCGGCTACGGCCACCCCTGCAACTACTGGCACTCCCACGAGCCGGTCTCCGGCGGCGCCATCTACGACTGGGGCTCGCACTACCTCGACTGGGCGCTCGACCTCCTCCCGCAGGAGGTCGAGTGGGTGTCGGCCACCGCACACAAGCGGGTATGGCACGACGTGACCAACGCCGACCACACCCGGCTGCTCATGCACTTCACCGACGGTGTGGAGGCGGAGTTCACCCACTCCGACCTGGCCGCCGCGGCCAAGCCCAAGTGGTACGTCCTAGGGACGCGTGGTGCCCTCGTCGGGTCCTGGCGTCACGAGCGGGTGGTCGGCCGGGACGTCGTGGGCAATCTCGCCGAGGACGTGCTGGCGCCGGGCGACTCGCCGGCCCGGCTCGACCTGTATGCCGCCGACGGCTCGGTCACCCGGCTGGCCGTCCCGCCCGGGCCGCGGCACCCGTTCCACGAGGAGCTGGCCGACCACCTGCTCACGGGGGCACCCATGTCGCTCACACCGCTGGGCTCACGTCGTACCGTTGCCGTCATGGAGGCGGCGGCGCTGTCCGTCCGCGACGGCGGCCGCCCCAAGCCGCTGTCCGGCTGATGATTCGCTGGGGATTTCTCGGCGCCGGCAACATCGCCCGGGTGGCGCTGGCGCCGGCGGTCCACGCGGCCTCCGGTGCCGTGCTGCAGTCCGTCGCTGCCCGTGACCCTGCTCGGGCCGCCGCGCTCGAGCCGGCCGGCCGGGTGCATGCCGCCTACGACGACCTGCTGGCCGACCCCGACGTGGACGCCGTCTACATCTGTCTGCCCAACGACGCACACCTGCCATGGACCCTGCGGGCGGTCGGCGCCGGCAAGGCAGTGCTGTGCGAGAAGCCACTGGGCCTGTCCGCCGCAGAGGTCGACGAGATGGCCGCCGCCGGCGGGACCGTGGTGGAGGCGTCGTGGTACCGCTGGCATCCACGGATCCGGCTGGCACAGCAGGTGCTGGCGGCGGGCCGGATCGACGCTGTCCGGCACGTCGCCGCGGGCTTCGTGTTCGACGGGGTGCCCGCGGACAACTACCGGCTGGAACCCCGGCAGGGCGGCGGGGCGTTGTACGACGTCGGCTGTTACGCCGTCTCGGCGGCGCTGTGGGCCGGCGGCGGCCGGCTGCCCGCCGAGGTGGTGGCTCGGGCCCGCTGGGCCGACACCGGCGTCGACTTGATGACAGAGGCGCTGCTGACCTGGCCAGACGGCACGACCGCCGAGATCCGGGCCGCGATCGACGAGCCCGACCGGCAGTGGCTGGTGGTCACCGGAGAGGGCGGCGAGCTGGAGCTGCCGGGACAGCCCTACACCACCCTGGGCGGCCAGGACAGCGAGCTCCGGGTCTCCGACGGGCGCGCTACCGACCGCCGGCCGGCCACTCGGGCAGACGCCTACCGCGTGATGGTCGAGGAGATGTCATCGGTGCTCGCCGGTGGGCCGGGCTGGCTGCTGCCCCTGGCCGAGTCGCGGGCCTGCGCGGCCGTGCTCGACGCGTGCTTCGCCAGTACGCGGGCCGGCGGCGAGCCGGCTCCGGTCATGGCAGGCTGACCGGGTGAGGGATACTCCCGACGAGTGGCTGACGCTGCCGGTCGTTGCCGACCGGCTCGCAATCGCTGTCAACAAGGTCCACCAGCTCATCGGCGACGGCGCCCTGCTGGCCCGGCGGGTTGACGGCGTGCTGCGGGTCCCCGCGGTGTTCATCGGTGCCGGCGTCGTCATCAAGGGCCTGCAGGGCACGATCACGTTGCTCCGCGACGCCGGGTACGACGACGACGCGGCCATCGACTGGCTGTTGCGCCAGGACGACTCGCTGCCCGGCACGCCGGCCCAGGCACTGGCCGAGAACCGCGGCACCGAGGTCAAGCGGCGCGCCCAAGCGTCCGCGTTCTGAGACGGTGGCCTACCTGCTCGTCCTGCTCGGGTGTCTCCTCGGCACCCTGCCGCTGGAGATCTTCCTGGGCGTACGGGTCTACCGGCGCTGGCGCCGGCTGGTGCTGGCCCTGCTGCCGACCGTGGTGCTCTTCACCGCCTGGGACGTCGCCGCCATCGCTGCCGGGCACTGGCGCTATGACGCCCGGCAGTTGTCGGGCATCAGGCTGCCGGGCGGGCTGCCCCTGGAGGAGTTGCTGTTCTTCCTCGTCGTGCCGACGTGCGCGATCCTGGGACTGGAAGCAGTCCGCGTCGTGCGCGGCCGATCGGTCGGCGAACAGTGAGCTACACCGCCGCGGCCGTGCTCGCAGTCCTCGGCGCCGCCGCCGTCGACCTGGCGGTCCTGCGGACCAGGCTGGTCACCCGCACGGTCTTCTGGACGGCATACGCGATCATCCTGGCATTCCAGCTGGTCGTGAACGGTATCCTCACCGGTCGCCGGATCGTGCTCTACGACCCGCACGCGATCATCGGGTGGCGGATCGCCTACGCCCCCGTCGAGGACCTGCTGTTCGGGTTCGCGATGGTCCTGCTGACCCTGTCGACCTGGGTCTGGCTGGGCCGCTTCAGCTGGATCGCCGACGGGCCGCGAAGGCCGAGATGAGGCCGGGGATCGCCACCTGTGCCCGCCGGCGCACACCTACTGACACTCGCCGGTCGAGCACCTGGTAGTCGGCTCGCTCGACCTCGTCCAGGATGCCGCCGTAGAGGGCCGAAGCTGTCCTGATGCAGTCGCGGGAGGCCGGGTGCAGCAGGCGGGTGCCGGGCCGGGCGGCACGGTGGATCTCCCGGGCGCGGGCGATCTCGTGCGCCAGCAGCCTGCGGATCGGGCCGTCGACAACGCCGCGGGCCAGCCGCTCGCGGTCGACCCCGAACAGCCGCAGATCCGTCATGGGCAGGTAGACCCGGCCGCGGCGCAGGTCCTCGCCCACGTCGCGGATGAAGTTCGCCAGCTGGAAGGCGGTGCCCAGGTCGGCGGCGTACGGCTCGACGACGTGCCGCGGCAGGCCGGGATGCTCCAGGACCGGCAGCATCTGCAGGCCGATGACGGCGGCCGAGCCGTGGACGTAGCCCATCAGGTCCTCGTAGGTGTCGTACTCGGTGACCGTGAGGTCCATCCGCATCGAGTCGAGGAACGCCTCGAAGTACGCCGACGGGATGTCCCACCGCTCAATGGTGTCGAAGACGGCCGGCAGCACGCCGCCGTCGTCCCGGCCGGACCGGAACCGCCAGGTCCACTCGGCCAGCCGGTCGGCCCTCTCGCCGTCGGTCAGGGCCGAGGCCAGGTCGTCGACGATCTCGTCGGTGTAGCGGGCGAAGCCGTAGAGCGCGTGGACGTAGGGCCGCTTGGCCGCCGGCAGGAGCAGGGTGGCCAGGTAGTAGGTCCGGCCGTGCGTGGAGTTGAGCCGGCGGCAGGTGTCGTAGGAGGCCCGCAACCGTGGCGAGGTGATTCCCGCGGCATCGAGTTCCCGGCCGCTCACACCGGGACTTCCTCGCTCGCCCGACTGCGGAGCAGCGCGCGCACCCCGAGCGCCGCCAGGCCCAGGGCGACCAGGACGTCGATGACCAGCCCGACCGGCTGGGTCGCCCGTGCCAGGTTGTAGCCGTCGGGCAGCACGAGGAAGCAGAGGGCGGTACAGGTCGCCACCACAGCGGTGCGCGGCCGGGCCGTGATGCCGGCTGCTGCCAGGACCGCCACCGGCCAGGTGACGTACCACGGGTGCACCGCCGGGCCGAGGGCGACCACGGCGAGCAGCACCCACCCGCAGCCCTCGACGGCCGGCCGGGTCCCGCCGCGCCGGGCGGCGCGCACCCACACGGCGACGGCGACGGCGGCGATGGCCGCAAAGGCGATCCCGCGGGTGAGGGCCAGCGCCGTGGAGGAGCCGCCGAGCACCAGGCCGAGACCGGTGGGCAGCGACGTCCACTGGCGGCTCAGGCCCACCGTGTCGACCGTGCGCACCCAGCCGTAGCCGACGCCGCTGACCGCCGTCACCGCCGCAAAGGTGGCACCGGCCACGACGAGCGTGGCCGTGATCGCGAAGGGCAGCGGGCGTTGCCGGCGCTGCAGGCGCTGCACCCATAGCAGGGCGACGAACGGCAGGGCCAGCGACGCGGTGGCCTTGACCGCCACGGCGAGGGTGCACACCAAGGCCCCGGTCGCGGGCCAGCGCCCGGCCGCCAGCGCGAGGCCCGCCACCATCAGCCCCACCATGAGCGCGTCGGCATGTGCGCCGCCGACGAAGTGGGCGAGCACCAGCGGGTTGACCAGGCCGAGCCAGAGCGCGTGCCGCTCGTCGGTCCCGCAGGCGCGCGCCGCCCGGGGCAGCGCCCAGGCCAACAGCGCCGTGCCGGCGACCGCCAGCACTCGCATGCCGGACACCGCGACCAGCAACGAGTCGCCCGAGGCCCCGACGACCAGCCGGGCCAGCAGGAGGAACAGCGGGCCGTAGGCGAAGGGCACGTGCAGCCACGACGTCGACGTTGAAGGGACCCAGGAGGATGCGAGGTCGGCTGCGCCGTGGGAATACGGGTCGATCCCCCCTTGCAGCATCTGCCCGGCGACGGCATAGCCGTACACGTCGCGGCTGAGGATCGGCGGGACCACCGTCATCGGCAGCGCCCACAGGGCCGCCGTGGCGCACAGCCAGCGGGCGTCCACCGTGCCGAGGCCGCGGCCGAGCAGCAGCCACGCGGTGACCAGCAAGGCCATCCCGGCGACGGCCACCGCGATGCAGGCCACCCGGCCGGGGCCGTCCCTCAGCGCTGAGAGGACCACCGCGTCGCGCAGCGGGTCGGGTCGGGGCAGGACGCCGGCGCCCACCGCCGCGCCGGACAGCAGCAGCGAACCGCCCAAGCCGGCCAGCCGCAACCGGGTCGGGCTGGCCGGAATGCGCACCGGCCCATGCTGTCACCCTCAGCGCAGGGCGCGGGAGCGGTACGCCGGGTCGGTGCCGGTGATGCGCTCGGCGGCCAACCGGCCCGAGACCAGGACCATCGGCACTCCGACGCCGGGCTGCGTGCCGGAGCCGGCGAAGACCACGTTGTCCAGCGCCGGTGCCAGGTTGGCCGGCCGCCACGGCCCGGTCTGGCCGAACGTGTGAGCCGCCGCGAACGGCGTGCCCATGGCCAGCCCGCGGGCCTGCCAGTCGGCCGGGGTGACCACCCGCTCGACTTCGATGCCCTCGCCGAACCCGACGTAGCCGCGGGCCTCGAGGACGGCGACGATCTCGTCGCGGTACCTCGGCCCGAGTACCGGCCAGTCCAGGCCGGCGCCCACGTGCGGTGCCGGCACCAGCACGTAGTAGGTCTGCCGGCCGGCCGGCGCCAGTGAGGGGTCGGTGCGGGTCGGGTTGGTGACCAGGATCGACGGGTCGCTCATCAGCTGCTGCCGGTCGATCAGGTCGCTGAAGACGCCCCGCCAGGAGCGACCGAAGTGAATGTTGTGGTGGGCGATCTGCGAATAGCCGGCCGACGATCCGGCGTGCAGCAGGAAGCACGACGGTGAGTAGCGCAGGCTGCGCACCCGTCGAGGGGTGGCGGCCGGCGGCAGCAGCTCGCGGTAGGCCACCGGCAGGTCGGGATTGAGCACCACCGCGTCTGCCGGCACCCGCTCACCCTCCGCGGTGATCACCGCCACGGCCCGCCGGCCGCGGACCTCCACCCGTGCCACTTCGGTGCCGTACCGGAAGGCGACACCGTGCTTCTCGGCGGCCCCGGCCAGGGCCACGGGCACCGCGTGCATCCCGCCGGCCGGGAAGTACACCCCGGCGACGGAGTCCATGTAGGCGATGACCGCATAGATCGCCAGGGCGTCGTACGGCGAGAGTCCGGCGTACATCGCCTGGAAGGAAAAGATCCGCTGCATCCGCGGGTCGCGCAGGTACGACCCGACCTTGGGTGCGAGCCGGCGGAACCCGCCCATGGCGAGCAGGCGGAGCAGGCGCGCGTTGACCAGGTCGAGCGGGGAGTCGAGGTTGCGGTCGATGAAGTCGCGCATCTGCAGGCGGTAGAGCTCGGACACGAAGCTCACGAACCGCTGGTACCCGGCCGCCTCGCCCGGCCCGCAGACCCGCTCCACCTCGGCGGCCATCGCAGCGGGGTCGGCCAGCACGTCGAGGTGCGAGCCGTCGGGGTAGTGGGCGCGGTACAGCGGTGAGACCGGCCGCAGGTCCAGCCAGTCGCCCAGCCGCTCGCCGACACAGTCCAGCGCGTCGGCGATCAGATCCGGCATCGTGAGCACCGACGGGCCGGTGTCGAACGCGTAGCTGCCCAGTTCCAGGCGCCCCGCGCGGCCGCCCGGGGAGTCCGTGCGCTCCACGACGGTCACCTCCCGACCCGCGCCGGCCAGCCGCAGCGCCGCCGATAGGCCGCCCAGCCCGGCGCCCACCACGATGACGCGGTCGGTGCGGCCCCTGACCGTGCGCACCACTAGTCCTGCCGAGCGGTCGCCGCCACGGCGAGCTCGCAGAGCACGGCGCGCGCCCCGTCGTCGATGTCGGCGTTGCTCATCGCCGCCAGTGCCCGCTCGGTGCGCTCGCTGATCAGCCGCTCGCTGCGCGCCAGGGCGCCGGTCTGCTCGATGACCCCGCGCAGCGCGTCGAGGCCGGCCGCTGACAGGTGCGGGTCGCCCAGGTGCCGCCGAAAGAGGGCGCTTTGGCGAGCGTCCGCGCGTTCGAGGGCCAAAGCGACCAGCACCGTGCGCTTGCCCTCGCGCAGGTCGTCACCGGCTGGCTTACCGGTGGTCGACGGGTCGCCGAACACGCCGAGGACGTCGTCGCGCAGTTGGAAGGCCTCGCCCAGCGGCAGGCCGTAGCCGGAGTAGGCGGCAGCGAGGGGTGGCGGTGCGTCGGCCAGCGCGGCGCCCAGGTGCAGTGGCCGCTCGATCGTGTACTTGGCGCTCTTGTACGTGGCGACCCGCATGGCCCGCTCGGTGGAGGAGCCGCCTATCGCCTGCTCGAGTACGTCGAGGTACTGCCCGACGATCAACTCGGTGCGCATCTCGTCGTACACCGGCTGACCGCGGAGCAGAGCCGCGGGCGCCATCCCGGACGTGTTGTAGGTCTCGTCGGCCCAGATCAGGCACAGGTCGCCCAGCAGGATCGCGGCGGACTGCCCGAACGCCTCCGGGTCACCGCGCCAGCCCTCCGTGCGGTGCAGCGAGGCGAAGCGCCGGTGCACCGCCGGTGCGCCCCGGCGGGTCTCCGAGCGATCCATCACGTCGTCGTGGATCAGCGCGCCGGCCTGCAGCCACTCGAGGGCGGACACCGCGGCCACGATCTCGTCGCCGTCCTGCCCGCCGGCGCCGCGCCAGCCCCAGTAGGCGAAGGTTGGCCGCAGGCGCTTGCCGCCGTCGAGCACGAAGTCCGACAGGGCATCGGCGACTGGCCCCAGCTCGGCACTGATGGCGTCCAGGCGCGGTCGCTGCCGGGCCAGGGCCACATCAACCGCCTTGGTGACCCTGGCATGGAGGTCGGCTCTGTCCACGGCGCTGTCTCCTGTCACGTGGGTTGCGCACCTACTATCCCAAAGCCGACCTTCGGCCGACGACGTGGTAGGTACAACTAGGCTGCGGATGTATGGCCCTGGGATCTGCTTCCACGCTGCCCCGCACGGTGGCGATCAGCGATCTGCTGGCCGCGGGAGGGCAGTCGGTGTCCTTCGAGTTCTTCCCGCCCAAGACCGACGAGGGCGAGCGACTGCTCTGGCAGAACATCCGCGACCTCGAGCGCCTGCAGCCAACCTTCGTCTCCGTCACCTATGGCGCGGGCGGCGGCACCCGCGACCGTACGGTCGGCATCACCGAGCGCATCGCGACCGATACCACCCTGACCCCCGTGGCACACCTCACCGCGGTCGACCACTCGGTAGCCGAGCTGCGCCGGATCATCGGTCTCTACGCCTCCGTCGGGGTACGCAACGTGCTGGCGCTACGCGGTGACCCGCCCGGCGACCCGCAGGCGCAGTGGCGGGCCCACCCCCAGGGGCTGGCCTACGCCGAGGACCTGGTCCGGTTGATCCGTGACTCCGGCGACTTCTGCGTCGGGGTGGCCGCCTTCCCCGAGAAGCACCCCCGCTCGCCCGACATGGAGACCGACACGCGGTACTTCGTGCAGAAGTGCCGAGCCGGTGCCGACTACGCGATAACCCAGATGTTCTTCCGCGCCGAGGACTATCTGCGGCTGCGCGACCGGGTGGCGGCCGCAGGCTGTGACATCGCGATCCTGCCGGGCATCATGCCGGTCACCAACGTCAAGCAGATCGAACGTTTCGCGGTGCTCTCCGGTGCCGCCTTCCCGGCCGACCTGGCCGAGCGCCTGCACGCCGTGGAGGACGACCCGGAGGCGGTGCGCGAGATCGGCGTCGAGGTGGCCACGGACCTGTGCCGGGCGCTGCTCGCCGAGGGAGCGCCGGGCCTGCACTTCATCACCCTCAACCGGTCGACTGCCACTCGCGAGGTCTGGGCGCGGCTGTCCCTGTCGGACCGCTAGGGCCGTGCCCGACCTACCCGACCGGGACAGCTACTTCACCCTGTGGTCCGGGCAGCATGGCGGGTACGACCCACGGGGGGCGTTCTGGCCGCGCACCTGGCTGACCCTGACCTATCACTGCGCCCGGCCGCTTGCCCGCCGGCGGGTGCCGCCGGGCGCGGTCACCGTCGCGGGCGGGTCGCTCAGCGGCCTCGCCGTGGGGCTGGCCGTCCTGGGCGGGAGGTGGGCGCTGCCGGCGGTGGCTGTGGTCGTCGGGTCCGGCCTGCTGGACAACCTCGACGGCGCGGTCGCAGCACTGACCGACCGGGTGACGGCGTTCGGTTACGTGCTCGACTCCGTTGTAGACCGGCTCTCCGACGGCTGCTACCTGGTGGCGCTGTGGCAGCTCGGGGCGCCGGCCTGGCTGTGTCTGTTGGGCGGCCTGGTCACGATGCTGCAGGAGTACCTGCGGGCGCGGGCCGGCAACGCGGGCATGGGCGAGCTCGGCGTGGTGACGATCGCCGAGCGGCCCACCAGGGTGATCATCACGGCGTTCGCGCTGTGCGCTGCCGGAGTGGTGCCTGTCCACGCAGGGCCGGTTGCGACGGCGGGGGCGGCAGTCTGGCTGGCGACCGGCATGGTGGGATTCGCCCAGTTGTCGGTGGCCGTCGGCAGGGCGCTGCGCTGACCGCCTCAGAATCGGTCCAGGCTGGCGGTGCGACGGCTCTCCCGCTCGAACACCTGCAGTAGTGCGAAACCGAGCACTACGTAGACCATGCCGACCAGCAACTCCAGGCCGATCAGGCCGGCGACCGCATTGAGCGGGGCGCCGTCGGCCATCCGCCGCGCGGCGGCGATGCCGTGCGTCAACGGCAGGTAGCCCGAGGCGACGGCCATCCAGTGCGGCAACCGGGCCAGCGGGACGTTGACGCCGCAGAAGACGAGCAGGATGCCGAAGATCACGTTGGACAGCACCGCAGTCTCGCGCACCCGCAGGCCCAAGGCGGCGTTGACCAGACCCAGTCCCGTGCAGGACAGGCTGGTCACGGCGATGGCCAGCACCAGCGGAAGGACGGCCGCCAGCGGCATGCGAATGCCGAGCAGCAGGCCCGCCGCCGCCAGGGCGAAGGCCGAGGCGAGGAAGCCGTTGGCGATGACTGGCAGCGAACGGCCCAGGAACAGCGGGATCCGGGGCGCCGGGCTGACCAGGATGAGTGACAGGGTGTGCTGCTGGCGTTCGCCGCTGATGGTGTCGGCCATGGCGAACAGGCAGGGCGTCGCGGCGAACTGCAGCGCGTTGCCGATCACGAAGAACTCATCAGACTCGATCCGGGCGCTGCGTCCGATGTAGACGAACAGCAGGATCTGGAACACCGGCAGCACCACAAAGGTGGGGATGAGGATCGCGGGCCGGATCCAGTTGAACAGCGCCCGGTAGCTGGTCAGCCCGCCGACGAAGAAGATGCGCAGCCATGCGGTGGGGGTGATCGTGGCGAGAGCCGTCATGACAGCGCCAGGGTGGCGTCGCGCCGGGCGGCCCGCACCAGCCGCTCGGACAATCCGATCGCGATGCCTGCGTACGCGGCCCCGCACAACGCCGCTAGGCCGATGGCCGGGAGAGGCGATCCGCCGAGCATCGCAGCGCGGATCGCCTGCACGCCCCACGTCGGGGCCAGCAGCCAGGAGATCGGGCGGACCCATCCCGGCAGCAACGACAGGGGTACGAGAAAGCCGCACACCAGCCAGATCGGGAACTCGAACATGTTGCCCAGCGCCCAGGCCGACCGGAACCGCACGACGGCCACCGACAGCAGGAAGCCGAGCATGCCGACCGAGACGATGGTGACGACCACCGCGAAGGGCAGCAGTAGCGGATGGGCCAGCGGCACTGAGATGCCGAACAGCAGCCGGCCCCAGACGAACGTCGCGACCATGCTGTACGCGCCGATCGTCGACATCGCCAGGGTGACCGGCAGGATGGTGGCCGCGAAGGGCGCGGGTGCGGCGACCAGAAGTTCAAGAGTGCCCTGCCGGCGCTCGCGCTGGATCACGGCGGCCCCCGACGTGCTGGTCGAGGACCAGATGCCCAGCACGCTCGCCCCGACCGCTGCGGAGACGAGGGCTCGCTGGTTTGTGGAGCCATACATCAGGAACGTGATGGTGGCGAAAAACAGCGGCCAGACGATCTGCAGCACGCCGTTGAAAGCTGACCGGCTCATCATCTTCACCTGCAGTAGCCAACCGCGGGCGATCAGCCGCAGCACGTTCATGCCTGCCGGACCAGCGCGACGTAGGCGTCCTCCAGTGTCGGCTCGCGGGTCGCGACCTTGCCGACCGTGGCCCCGTCCAGGCAGCTGAGGACGGCGTGGGTGACCTCGGCGCCCGGTGCCACCTGCACGACGAGCACCTGGGCCTGGCCACGCTCCTCCACGGTGACCGCGCGGACCCCGGCCAGTGCCCGCACGTCCCGCGCGCCCACCTCGGCCGGTCCGTAGACCTCCACCTCGACCACATGGCCGTCGTGCGCGCCGCCCTTGAGCTCGGTCGGCGTGCCCTGAGCCACGATCCGGCCGCCGGCGATGACGGCTATCCGGTCACAGAGCTCGTCAGCCTCGAACATGTAGTGCGTGGTGAGCAGCACCGTCTTGCCGACGTCGACGAGGGCCGCGATCGAGGCCCGGAGCTCCCGAGCGCCGATCGGGTCGATGCCGATCGTCGGCTCGTCCAGGAACAGCACGTCGGGGTCGTGCAACAAGCCGCGGGCGATGTGCAGGCGCTGCCGCATGCCCCGGGAGTAGCCCTCGACCAGCTCGCGCTCGCGGCCACTGAGCCCGACCAGGTCGAGCAGCTCGCCGATCCGGCGACGCTGTTCGCGCGGTGCAACGCCGTACAACTGGGCGAAGTAGCGCAGATTGTCCATTGCGGACAGTCGCTCGTAGAGGCCACGGTCGCCGCCGAACACGTAGCCCACCCGGCGGCGCACCTCGCGGGCCTGCGCGACCACGTCGTAGCCGAGGATCCGCGCGGCGCCCCTGGTCGGCAGCAGCAAGGTGATCAGCATCTTGATGGTTGTCGTCTTGCCGGCGCCGTTGGGGCCGAGCAGACCGAACAGTTCGCCGCGCTCGACGGTGAAGTCAATGCCTCGGACCGCCGCGACCTCCTTGACCGATCGCTTGAGGATCCCGGTCCGGGCGCGGTAGCTGCGGTGCAGGTCCTGGACCTCGATAACGGCCACCCATGCAGGCTAGGGGACTTCAGGTGCCTGACAATGACGTGTGACCCTCGCCGCCGACATGTCCGCTGCGGGCGTAGCCGCTGGCCGGGCGCTCGCCCTCGCCGTCGTGCCGGGCGCAGGGCTGGTGCTGGCGTGGACCGGCGGGCAGCTGCGGCTGCCGACGGTCGATCCGGCGACGGTGGTGGGGGAGCTCGCCGCGCTCGACCCGCGGTGGACGTGGTGGTCGGCGTGGGAGACGGCAGCACCGCTGGTGGCGGCGGGGGTGCGCCCGCGTACCTGCTGGGACATCGGCGCCGCCGGTCGCCTGCTGCACGGGCTGCGCCGCAACGACCCCGCGGCGGTCTGGGCCGCCGAGCACGGCCTCGCCGAGCCGTCGGCACCCGCCGGCGGCCTGGACCTGTTCGATCGGCAGGCCGAGGGCGACGGGCCGGTGCGCGGCGACGGCCAGCTCAGCCGGCTGTGGCTCGACGGCGCCTGGGCCGACGACCTTGACGCTGCGCTGCGCTGGGCCGGCCTGGCCCTGCAGGCCCAGCGCAGCCAGGAGGCGGCCCTGCGGGCCCTGCCCGACCCGCGGCCGGACCCGAGGGCGCCGACGCTGGCCCTGCTGACCGCCTGGGCGGAATCCGCCGCTGCCCTCCTCGCGGTGGAACTGTCACACGACGGCCTGCCACTGGACCGGGAAGCGGCGTCGGGGCTGCTGCGGGCGGCGATCGGGGAGCCCCCCGCCGATGCTGCGGGCGAGGCCGCAGTGCGCAGCGCCCGCGACGCCGCGGTGCTGCGGCACTTCCCGGGTCAGCAGGCCGACCTGCGCAACCCGGCGCAGGTCCGCGACCTGCTGGCCCGCATCGGCTTCGACCTGCCCGACACCCGCTCCTGGCGTCTACAGCCGCACGCGGGCACCAACGACGCAGTGGCCGCCCTGCTGGCCTGGCGCAAGGCCGAGCGCATCACCACGACGTACGGCTGGCGGTGGCTGGCCCGCCACGTCGGCGAGGACGGCCGACTGCGGGGGGCGTGGAACGCATCCGACGGGGGAGCCGGCCGGATGACGGCAGGGGCGGCCCTGCACAACCTGCCGGCGGAGTTCCGCCCGGCGGTGCGGGCGGAGGAAGGACACCTATTCGTCCGCGCCGACCTGGGTCAGGTCGAGCCGCGGGTGCTGGCCGCGGTGTCGGGCGACCAGGGGCTCGCCCGGGCGGCCCGGGAGGACGACATGTACGCCCCCGTAGCCGCCGCACTGGGCTGCGACCGCCCGACTGCCAAGGTCGCGGTGCTTGCGGCGATGTACGGCCAGACATCCGGCCCGGCCGGCGCGGCCCTGCGCGACATGGACCGGGCCTACCCGCGGGCGATGGCATACCTGCGGGCCGCCGAGGAGGCCGGGCGCACCGGTCGGGACCTGCGGACGTACGGCGGACGGCTCATCCGGCTGACGCATCCCGATCCCGGTGCGGCGCCGGGCTACGGTCGCTATGCCCGCAACGCCGTCATCCAGGGGGCCGCTGCCGAGCTGTTCAAGGCCTGGGCGGCGACGGTGCGCGACGGGCTGGCGGCGGTCGGGGGCCAGATCGTGCTCTGCCTGCACGATGAGTTGTTGCTGCATGTGCCCGCCGACCGGGTCCCGGCGGCGGAGACGGCCGTGCGCACGGCCCTGGCCGGCACCACCCGGTGGTGGGCCGCCGGGAGCCCGGTGCGCTTCGTGGTCGACGTCGCCACGGGCGCCAGCTGGGCCGACGCGCACTAAGGCTCAGGCCGGGCCGATCAGGCCCGCTGTGATCTGCGCCGACAGGGCGACCAAGGGCAGGCCGCCACCGGGATGGGCCGATCCGCCGACCAGGAACAGCCCCGGCACGGGGGAGCGGTTAGCCGGCCGCAGGAAGGCTGCTCGCGCGCCGTTCGACGACGTGCCGTAGATCGCGCCGCCGACGGCCCGGGTGTCGCGCTCGAGGTCGGCAGGGGTCCGCGACCGCATACACACCAGCCGGTCACGCACGTCGAGGCCGCGGCCGGCCAGCCTTTCCAGAAGCAGTTGCGCGTAGCCCTCGGCCACTCCCGCCGCGGTCCAGTCCACCGCACCGGACCCTCCGCCGTGCCGAGGGGCGTTGACCAGCACGAACCACGCCTCGTGCCCCTCCGGTGCAGTTGCCTCGTCGGGGGACACGCTGACGTAAAGGGTGGGGTCCGGCACCGGGCGGGCCGTGGCGCCGAAGACGGCGTCGAACTCCGCGTCGTAGTCGGCCGGGAAGAAGACGTTGTGCTGTGACAACCCCGGCGTGCGCCCCCGCACCCCGAGCAGCAGGACGAATGCCGATAGCGAGGGGGTCGCCCTGCCCAGCCGGCGCAGCGCGGCCGGCACGCGGATCAGGTCGGTGTAGAGGTGCGTGGCGTCGGCGTTGGCGACCACGACATCGGCGGGCAGCCGGCCGCCCCTGGCCAGCCCGACGCCGCTCACCCGCCCGCTGCTGACCTCGACGGAGGTGACGTCCGTGCCGGTTCTCACGACGACGCCGAGCGCCGTGCACCGCTCCACCAGCGCTTCCGCGATCCGCCGCAGCCCACCGCGGACGTGCCACCCGCCGAAGGCCAGCTCCGCGTACGGGACGGCCGCCAGCGCCGCCGGGGCGCGCCGCGGGTCGGAGCCGGTGTAGGTGGCATAGCGCTCCAGCAACATCCGTAGCCGTGGGTCGCGCAGGTAGCAGCGACCGAGGCCGCGCAGCGTGCGCCACGGCGCGATGGTGGTTAGATCGCCGAGACGGGCTGCCTGGCGCAGCAGGGCCGGTGTGCCGGAGACAGCCGCGCGCAGGAAGGGGCCCTCCGTGGCCGCCCAGATGCGCTCCGCCCGCTGCCACAGCCGGTGCCAGTCGGCGCCGGCCGGGCTGCCGAACGCGCTGTCCAGCCGGCGGCAGAGCTCTTCGTGGTCGGTGCAGACGTTCAGGGCAGTGCCGTCGGCGAACCCGATGCGCGCCACCGGGTCCAGCGCGACGAGGTCGAGCGCCGAGTCCATCTCCGTTCCGATGGCCCTGAACAGGTCAGCGAACACCTGCGGGAGCGTGAGCAGCGACGGCCCGGTGTCGAACCGGAAGGTCCCGGCAGGCGTGCTGATGACCTGCCGGCCGAGCTTGCCGCCGACCACGGCGGCCTGCTCGCAGACCGTGACGCCGTGCCCGCCGGCGGCCAGCCGGGCAGCCGCGGCCAAGCCGCCCACCCCGGCGCCCACCACGACCACCCGGCTCACGGCAGCCGCCGTCCTTTCCAGGTCAGGGTGCCGCGCCGGCGGGCGAGCAGCGACCGGGCGGTCAGCCAGTCGAAGGCGAGCACCGACGCGGGGTGGGCGAAGGCGTCCGGCCAGACCCGGCCCCCCGTACGCCGCGCGGCGACGGCGCGCCCCGCGACGGCGGCGAGGTAGCCGGCCAGGCCCGCCCGGGAGCCGCGCAGGGCGGCCAGCGGCGGCAGCACATAAACCGCCGTGAGGGCCACCGCGACCGCAGTCCCCCGGGCCGGGGAGCCGAAGGCCGCCCACAGGGACTTGGTGTAGCCCTCGGCCAGATCGGCCCAGGTGTGATACATCGTGCACTCCGCCAGGGCGGTGCCGTCCACCACACCGCCCGAGCCGCCGGTGGCTTTGACGGCACGCACCAGCGCCACGTCCTCGACCACTTCTCCGCGGACGGCGGCATGCCCGCCGGCCCGGTCGTAGGCGGCCCGCCGGACCGCCAGCAGTTGCCCGTTGGCCGCCGACAGCGACGGCCGGGAGGAGCGCTCGGCCAGCCGCAGGGGGAGCAGGGTGAGCCACGACCACTGCAGCAGAGGCTGGACCAGCCGCGCACCCGCTCCGCTGGCGAGCTGGCGCGGGTAAGGCGAGATCAGGTCGAGCCCGGCACCGAAGAGCAGGTCGACCGTGGCGGCGACCGCGTGCGGTGCCAGCACCACGTCGGCGTCGACGAACACCAGAACGTCCGATGCCGGGTCGGCGGCGTCGGCGAGTTGCCGGCAGGCGTGCGCCTTGCCCAACCAGCCCGCCGGTAGCGGGCGACCGGTCACCAGGCGCACCCGGGGGTCGGCGCCGGCAACCGTACGGAGCACCTCGGCGGTGCCGTCGGTGGAGCCGTCGTCGAGCACGACGATCTCGATCTGTTGGCCGCCCACCTGGGTCACCAAGGCCCGCAGGCACGCGCGCACCCGGTGCGCCTCGTCCCGCACCGGCAGCAGCACCGAGACCCGGCTGTGGGGCAGCGGCGGCCGCCGGGACGGCCGGCGCAGCAGTGCCGCATTGACGGCGGCATGGGCCGAGCCGGCTGCCGCGGCGGCCGCCAGCCACCGGATCGCCCTCACCCCCGCCTCGCGGCGGTCAGCGAGACGGCCAGCGGCACGGCGACCGATCCCATTCCGACCGCACCCCAGGCTGCCGAGCCGGGCAGGCCGAAGAACGCAGCATGGGCGAGGACGGAGGAGCCGTAGGTCCACAGGTACAGCGCGAGGGGCACCGCGTTCGACGGCGAGTCGCGCCGGGGGAGCACGGCCGCCAGCAACAGTCCCATCAGCGTGGCGACGACCAGCCAGCCGGCGTAATTGGAGACCGGCACGTGCGGCACACCGGGTAGCGCGGGACTCGGCCGGGACCACCGCCAGTGCCCCGCATCGACCATCTGCGGGTCTAGGAAGAGGTCCCAGGAGGCCAGGGCCACGCCGGCGAGCAGCCCGTGGGTGAGCCGGCGCGAGGCCAGCCGCCCGGCGGCGACGTACGCCGGGTAGGCCATCATCGCCCAAGCCAGCGGGATCACCAGCGGCACGCCGAGGATCGCCGGGCCCAAGCCGCCCGTGTAGGTGTAGTCCCCGAACGGCAGCCCGGTGGCCAGCCCGACCGCCTCGGCCAGCAGGCCGCCACCAGCCGTGACCGCCACCAGGGCCGCCGTCCAGGCAGCCCCTCGGGTGGCCAGCGCGTGGGTCACGGAGGCGAGGAAGAAGCAGCAGACGGTGGCCACGGTGAGGGCGGACCGGCCGGCGCCGACCAGAGGGTAGGTGATCTCGGCGAGCACCGTGAGCGCGGCCAGCCCGCCGGCCACGATGCGGCCGGCCTCACCCATCCCGGCGCACGGTGGGATGCTCCAGCGGCAGCGTGCGACCGAGCACGGCGAAGCGCCGGCCGTCGCCGGCGAAGCGGTGCGACCGTCGAATGTCGACGAAGCTGAGCCGGCGGTAGAGCCCCCAGGCCCGTGACTCACCCTCCGGGGTCGAGAGCACGACGGTGGCATGGGGACACCCGTCGAGCAGCCGGGTGAGCAGCTCCTGACCGATTCCGTGGCCCTGGTGATCGGGCCGGACATGCAGCTCGCACACCTCGAAAGGGTCGGTCAGCCAGCGGGCGACCTGCTCCTCGCCCAGACCTCGGCGTACCTCGTCGTGCCACCACTGGCCCGGTGCACCCTGGTAGCCGTAGGCGAAGCCGATCACCGTGCCGGACTTGTCGAGCGCGCCGGTGGCCAAGAAGCCCGGCCGTTGGGTGTGCACCACGACGTATCCCTTGCGTTGCCGCCCGGTGCTCGGCGGGTAGCCCATGGCGGCGCAGTAGATGTCCAGCGCGGCGTCGATGTGCCGGCGCAGGTCGGCCGGACCCCAGGGGACGACCGTCATGCCAGCGGGTCGCAGCCAGACAGCGTGCCGGAGCTGCCGACGACGGCGAAGGTGGCGAACAACTCCTCGGCGTACCACTGCACCTGCGCCGTGCGCCGGATGGCTTCGACGTGGGCCGGGCTGCCGTAGGCGAAGCGGCGCAGGTCCGCCGCGCTGTCCCAGACGCTGAAGGTGCCCTGCAGGCCGATCGGCAGTTCCCCGATGCCCAGGCTGGCCCGCAGCCCGCCCGCCCGGCGCAGGTCGGCCGAGACCGGCGGCACCGCCCGCCAGAAGGCCAGCGCACGCCGCGGCACCAGCCGGGCCCGGGTCAGCGCGGCTACCGGACCGGCCCAGCGGATCGCCTCCGGACGGCCGAACGGCTCCCGCCCTGACCACCGGCCCCGGGAGGTCAGCGGCACCAGGTCACCGCGCCACCGCTCGGCGGCGATCCGGTGCCAGCGGGCCGCGGTCGCCGATTCCTCGAACGCCGCCGCGCAGTCCCGCCCGGCCCAGGCACACAGCAGCGCCCACCGGGTCGGTTCGCTGTCGCGGACGGTGAACGTAGCGCCGCTGCCCGTGCCCACCAACTTGGCGAAGCGCAGGCCGGGCATCCGGCGTACTCGCCGGCGATCAGTCGCGACCCGAGCCAGTGCGGACGGCACGCGCCACGGCGGCACCCGCCAGACGTGGAGGGTGACCAGCGCGGGCCGGGAATCGGTCATCAGGACCGAGCCTACGGCCGCTCAAACGACCTCGATCGACCTGCCGCCGGTCAGGCGCAGCAACTCCTCGTAACTGGTGTCGAAGACGGTGTGGGGCGCACCGGCGCCGCACCACACGACCGGGTAGCCGGCCAGACTGATGTCGACCGCCGTGCGCAGCGGGCGAGGATGCCCGACGGGTGCGACCCCGCCGATGGGCTGGCCGGTAGCCGCGCGGACATAGTCGGCGTCGGCCCGCTCCAGGAACGGCAGGTCGAGCAGGGCGGCGGCCTTGGCGGTGTCCACGCGGTGGGCGCCGCTGGCCAGGATCAGCACGGGCTCTGCCGAGCGGAAGATCAGGCTGTTGGCGATTGCTCCGACCTCGACGCCGAGGGCCTGAGCAGCCAGTGCGGCGGTCGTGGCGGCGACCGTCAACTCGCGTACCTGCCCGGAAGCACCCAATGCGTGCAACGTGGCCGCGACGTGCTCGGCGTTCGGATGCATGGCGGACAGTGGAGCAGAGGTACCCGGTGGCCGTCGAGTGAGAGTCCACCGGCCGTCGGCGGCGGCGAGGGTTGGCGCCAGGTGTCGATGTGGGGATGCCAGGCGAGGCGGTGTCGAACATGAACTCGCCCACTGTTGCCCTGCTCGCCCATGCAGTGTGGCTGGTCGGCCTCGCACTGCTGATCCTCGGGCCGCTCACCCGATGGCTGCAGCGGGCCCGGGTGTGGGCGGCCGTCGTCGCCAAAGGTGTCGTGTTGACGGTGATCCTGTGACATCTGACGGCGCTGTTCGGGGTACGCGATCTGGCTCGGGTTGGGTGGATCCCTGCCGCCGGGCCGAGCGGCCGCAGTTGGTTGCGCCTCCTCTGCCGTCCCGGGGTGCTCGGGCTGTCGGTTCTCCGAGGGACAAGGACTGCTGGGTGCCGTGCGCATCTTCGACGGGTGGATCCGCACGACGCCGGTTGATCTGCGCCACGACTCCACCGACGAGTCTGCCGAGGAGACTGCCGCTG
>JBDUBV010000239.1:0-2995 GCA_040003795.1 Pseudonocardiales bacterium
CCGGAGACCTGGGACTGCCCGCGCTGCGGCTTCCCCGCCGGCAAGGACGAGGCCAACCCGCCGTCGCCGCCGCGCACCGAGCCGTACAAGACGCACCTGGCCTACGTGAAGGAGCGCCGCAGCGACGCCGATGGCGCGGCCGTCCTCGAGGAGGCCCTGGCCAAGCTCCGCGGCAGGTAGCACGACAGCGGTCCCGAGGACCCCGCCCGGTTCGACCCGGCGGGGTCCTCGCACGTCCGGGCAGTCGCGCGGCGCGCGCGGTCCTAAGGTGCTGCCATGCCGGGACCGCTGGAGGGAACGCTCGTCGTCGACCTGTCGCGGGCCCTGGCCGGTCCGCACGCGGCCCAGATGCTCGGCGACCTCGGCGCCCGGGTCATCAAGCTGGAGAACCCCGCCGGCGGCGACGACAGCCGTGGCTGGGGACCGCCGTTCGTCGACGCCCACGGTGTGGCCGAGCACGGCGAGAGCACCTACTTCTTCTCCTGCAACCGCAACAAGGAGTCGGTCACCGCCGACCTCAAGTCCGCCGACGGAGTGGCCCTGCTGCATCGGTTGCTGCGGCACAGCGACGTGCTGGTGGAGAACTTCCGCACCGGTGTCCTCGATCGGCTGGGGTTCAGCGCCGGGCCGATGCTCGAGATCAACCCGCGCCTGATCGTGCTGTCGATCACCGGGTTTGGCCACGATGGTCCGGAGGGCGGCCGGCCGGGCTACGACCAGATCGCGCAGGGAGAGGGCGGCATCATGTCGCTCACCGGCACCGGGCCGGCCGACCCCCAACGGGTCGGCGTTCCCATCGCCGACCTGCTCGCCGGGATGTACGGCGCCTACGGCGTCGTCGCGGCATTGCACGAGCGGGACCGCACCGGCCGCGGCACCGTCGTACGCACCAGCCTGCTCGCGGCAATGGTCGGCGTGCATGCCTTCCAGGGCACCCGCTACACGGTGGCCGGCGAGGTCGCCTACGGCCAGGGCAACCACCATCCCTCGATCGCCCCCTACGGCGCGTTCGCCTGCGCCGACGGCATCATCCAGATCGCCGTGGGCAGCCAGGCGCTGTGGCAGCGCTTCGCTGTTCTTGTCGGTCTCGATCCGGCCGACCAACGGTTCGCGATGAACGCCGAGCGGGTCAGGCACCGCGAGGCGCTCGTGAGCGAGATCGAGGCAGCATTCGCCGCAGCGCCCTTGGCGCACTGGCTGCCGGCCCTGGCCGGCATCGGGATCCCGGCCGGACGGGTGCGCAGTCTGGACCAGGTCTATGACTGGGACCAGACGCGGTCGCAGCAGTTGCTGGTCGACGTCGAGCACTCGACCGCCGGCCCGCTCACCCTGCCCGGTGTGCCGCTGCGTTTCGACTCCGGCGGCCGCATCGCGCATCTCGCCCCACCCACCCTGGGACAGCACAACCACGCAGTCCGGGCGTGGCTGGACGGGGCGGACGCCGCTCAGGACCCTCCGTCCGAGGGCCCGGGGCCTTGGGGCGCGTAGCCGAAGACGCCCAGGTGATCATCTCGCCCCACGGCTTGAAAGCTCAAGCAGGTGCACCCCGCTATACCATCCGCTGCGCGGTTTAGGGTCGAACAGACCAGTCGATGTGCCGAGAGGATTCCTGTGCCCAGACCCATCGAGGTACGCAAGGTGGCCATCGACAGCGTGACCGATGCGAGCGGGCTGGCGGCGCTCATCGACGACGGAGCCTTCGCTGCAGACGACGTACTTGCAGTCATCGGCAAGACGGAGGGCAATGGTGGCGTGAACGACTACACCCGGATCCTGGCCGACCGTGCCTTCCGGGAAGTGCTGCAGGACAAAGGGAGCCGGTCGGCCGCGGCAGTCAAGGAGATCCCGCTGGTGTGGTCCGGCGGCACGGATGGGGTGCTCAGCCCCCACGCCACGGTTTTTGCGTACGCACCCCATGACTCCGGGTCGGCGACCGACGAGCCGCGCGTGTCGGTCGGCGTCGCCATGAGTGAGCAAATCTTCCCGGAGGACATCGGCCGGCCCGCGATGGTGACCAGGGTGGCAGCGGGAGTGCGGCAGGCGATGCGGGTCGCCGGCATCACTGACCCCGCCGACGTCCACTACGTGCAGACCAAGACGCCCCTGCTGACCCTCGACACGATCAATGACGCGAAGAGCCGCGGCAAGGACGTCTGGACCGAGGACACGCTGAAGTCGATGGACGTTTCCAACAGCACCACTGCACTGGGCATCGCCGTGGCACTCGGCGAGATCGAGATGCCCACGGGGGAGCAGATCCATCGCGACCTGTCACTGTTCTCCTCAGTCGCCTCGTGTTCTTCCGGTGTGGAGCTCGATCGGGCGCAGATCGTGGTGGTCGGCAATGTCCGGGGAATCGGAGGACGCTACCGGGTAGGGCACGGGGTGATGCGCGATGCCCTCGACGCCGACGGCGTATGGGACGCCATCCGAAGTGCTGGGCTCGACCTGCCGGAACGGCCGCACCACAGCGACCTCGGCGGTCGGCTGGTCAACGTCTTCCTCAAGTGTGAGGCGGATCCGACCGGCCAGGTGCGCGGACGGCGCAACATCATGCTCGATGACTCCGACGTGCACTGGCATCGGCAGATCAAGTCCTGCGTCGGCGGGGTCACGGCTGCCGTGACCGGCGACCCGGCGGTGTTCGTATCCGTGGCCGCGGTGCACCAGGGACCATCGGGCGGTGGGCCGGTCGCCGCCGTCGTCGACCTGGGTGGCTGAGACACGGTGAGCGTGGTGCGCGCTCGGCCGCAGCGTCTGCGTCGGGTGTGCTGGGCCAGCGCGGCCGCCGTCGTCGTGGCGTCCGCCGGCCTGGCGCTGACCCTACGACAGCGCGATGACCATGGGGTGGTCTTCCACACCGGCGACCAGATTGCGATGGCGGGCCTGGGCCTGCTGCTGGCCGCGGCGATCCTGGCCTTCACCCGGCCGCGGGTCGAAGCCGACGAGCGGCGCATCCGGATCCGCAATGTGATCGGCTCCTACGACCTGCCGT
>JBDUBV010000240.1:0-2988 GCA_040003795.1 Pseudonocardiales bacterium
GGTCGGCCGGGCATTGCCGAGCCAGGTGCTGCGCGCCGGCCCGCGTACCCGACGCACCCCTGTGTGACGATCGGCGCTTTTCGACTGCCCATACCCGCGACAACGGGGCTGCGTTGCGGCAGGCTGAGGGGCCACCCGCACGATGAGGGGGACCGGCATGGGCGAGCCGTACGGCCGCGGCGATCGCCGCGCCGTCGAGCGCCCACGCGCCCTGACCGGCCGCCCCGTGGTCGGGCCCGCTTCGCTCGGGCCGGCCGATGTCGTGCACATGGCAGCAGAGGCCGCCCGGGCCGCCCTCGATGCCGCCTCGGTGACCGTGGCGCGGCTCGAGCGGCAGAGCGGGATCCAGCGCATCCTGGTCAAGATGGGCCGGCAAGGTCCGGTGCGCCGCCATGCCGCAGGGGAGGCCCTGGGCCTCGACGCCGACCCGTACCTCGACCCCGGGAACGCGGCGGCCGTGCGGGCGCGGGGGAAGGGCTACGCGATCGAGGTGCCGATCACCCTCAAGAGCCGCAACTGGGGCACCATGTGGGCGGCCCGGCAGGCCGGCCAGGAGCCGTTCGACCGAGCCGATCGCGACCTGGCCCGCGCGCTGGCCCGGCAGGTGGCGGCCACCGTCGAACAGGCCGAATCATTCGCCAAGGTGACCCGCCTGGCTTACACCGACTCCCTGACCGGGCTGGCCAACCGCCGGGCCGTCGACGAGGTGCTCGACAGGGCGATGGGGCGGCACCGGGTCAGCGGTGCGCCGGTGTCGCTCGTGGCCTGCGATGTCAACGGCCTCAAGCGGGTCAACGACGAACGGGGCCATGATGCCGGCGACGCCCTGCTGGTCGACGTGGCCTCGGCGCTCAAGGTTGCCGCCAGCGCCTTCCAGCACTGCCTGGCCGCCCGGGTCGGTGGTGACGAGTTCTGCGTCGTCCTCGACGGGCACGCCCTGTCGACCGCGGTGACCGTGGCCAAGCAGATCTGCAGCCTTACGGCTCACCTCGGCGGCGAGGCCCAGGTCTCGTGCGGGGTGGCCGCCACCGACGGCGTGCTGCCGGCTGAGACGCCGGCGGCGCTGCTGCGGCTGGCCGACGAGGCGCAGTACCGCGCTAAGCGCAGTCGGGCCACCCATCCCGTGGTCGCCGGCCGCGACCCCCTGCCGGTCAACCCTGAACCCGCCAAGCAGCTGCAGTCGCTGTCGGCCCAGCCCCCTCAGGTGCGCGCCGGTGAACGAGCAGAGCTGGTCGTCGGCCGCGAGCTTGACCGGGGGCGACTGCTCGATGCCGGCCTGAGGGTGCTCGATCAGTTGTGCGGCGCGCCGGCCCGCGCCCGGCTCGAGGCCCTGGCCGAGTGCCTGACCGTCCTGCTGGGAGCAGCCGGCTGGTGGGTGTGGCACGCACCCAAGGGTGCGATGATGCTCACGGCGGTCAGCACCGCAGCCGATCGGGAGCGCTGGCGTGGCCGGATCCATCCGCGGGCAGCAGTCGGCTCGCTACTGGAGCTCGACGACTACCCCGCCACTGCGGCAGCAGTGGCCGGCGGCGCCTTTGCGGTGGTCTCGAGCCACTCCGGCGCCACCCTGGCCAAGGAGGCCCTGCTGACCGCGTCGGGATATGCCGGGATGCTCGCGGGGGGCGGCACCAACAGCGAGGGTGGGTGGCTGGTCGAGATCTTCACCGACGAGCTGGGCGCGCCTATCGACACCCTGCCACCGACCTTCCGTGCGCTGGTTGCCGTGGCTCTGGCGAGCTGAGCAGGCGACTACGCTCCGGAGCGTGACCGACGATCTGCGCGCCGCCGATCTGGCCGCTGCCGTCGCCAGGGGCGGCGCGGCGAAGTACCACGAAGCCAACGCCGCCAAGGGCAAGGTGTTCGTCCGCGAGCGGATCGCCCTGCTGGTCGACGAGGACTCCTTCGTCGAGGACGGCCTGCTGGCCAATGCCCTGGCCGGCGACCTGCCGGCCGACGGCGTCGTCACCGGCACGGCGACGGTCGACGGCCGCCCGGTGTGCCTCATGGCCAACGACTCGACCGTCAAGGCCGGCTCCTGGGGGGCGCGCACGGTCGAGAAGATCATTCGCGTCATCGAGTCGGCCTACCGCCACCAGGTGCCGATGGTGTGGCTGGTCGACTCGGCCGGCGCCCGGATCACCGACCAGGTGGCGATGTTCCCGGGGCGGCGCGGCGCCGGCCGGATCTTCTACGAGCAGGTGCGGGCGTCCGGCACGATCCCGCAGGTCTGCGTGTTGTTCGGGCCGTCGGCGGCGGGTGGGGCCTACATCCCGGCGTTCTGTGACGTGGTGATCATGGTCGAGGGCAACGCGTCGATGTATCTCGGCAGCCCGCGCATGGTCGAGATGGTGGTGAAGGAGAAGACCACGCTGGAGGAGATGGGCGGCGCGCGGATGCACTGCTCGGTGTCGGGCGTCGGCCACTTCCTGGTGTCCTCCGAGCAGGAGGCGCTGGACACGGCCAGGGCGTACCTGTCGTACCTCCCGACCTCCTGCGACGAGGCGCCACCGTCGGCGCCGGCCCGCGCCGCCGCGCCGGTCGACCTGCGAGCCCTCATACCGGCCTCGGAACGGCAGGCGTTCGACATGCGGCGGTTCGTGGCGGGGCTGCTCGACGAGGACTCCTTCCTGGAGATCCAGGCGCTGTGGGCCCGTGAGCTCGTCACCGGCTTCGGCCGGCTTGCCGGCGAGGTCGTCGGCGTGGTGGCCAACAACCCGATGTTCAAGGGCGGCGTGCTGTTCGTGGACAGCGCCGACAAGGCCACTCGCTTCATCGAGATCTGCGACGCCTTCAACGTGCCCCTGCTCTTCCTGGCCGACGTGCCCGGCTTCATGGTCGGTACGGCGGTCGAGCGGCAGGGCATCATCCGGCACGGCGCCAAGATGATCACTGCGGTCTCCGAGGCGACCGTGCCGAAGATCTGCGTCGTCGTACGCAAGGCCTACGGCGCGGGGCTGTACGCCATGGCCGGGCCGGCCTTCGAGCCCG
>JBDUBV010000241.1:0-2977 GCA_040003795.1 Pseudonocardiales bacterium
CGCAGCCCGAAGGCGATGTTGTCGCGGGCGCTCAGATGCGGGAAGAGCAGGTAGTCCTGAAACACCAGTGCGACCGGCCGGCGCTCGGGTGGGACCCGTACCCCCGTCCCGACATCCTCGAGGGTCTGCTCGCCGACGCGTACGTGGCCACCGGAGAGCCGCAGCAGGCCGGCCAGTGCGCGCAGGACAGTCGACTTGCCGGCGCCGTTGGGGCCGAGCAGCGCGAGGACACCGCCGGCCGGGGCCGACAGCGCCACATCGGCGGTGAAGCCGGCCCGAGCCACGTGGACCCGGGCGTCTAGTGCGGCGGTGATCACACCCGCAGCCAGCGGTCGCGCAGGCCGGCCAGGATCGCGACGGACACAAGGAGCAGTACCAGGCTCAGCACGACAGCCGCCTCCGGGTCGTGCTGCAGCGCCAGGTAAATGGCCAGCGGCATCGTCTGCGTGGTACCCGGGAAGTTGCCGGCGAAGGTGATCGTCGCGCCGAACTCCCCAAGCGCCCTGGCCCAGCACAGCACCGTCCCAGCGGCCAGACCCGGGGCCAGCATCGGCAGGGTCACTCGGGTGAAGGCGAACCAGCCGGACGCGCCGAGCGTCGCGGCCGCCTCCTCGTACCTGCGGTCCATGGCCCGCAGCGTCCCCTCGACGGAGACGACGAGGAAGGGCATCGCGACGAAGGCCTCCGCAACGACGACGCCTGCCGTGGTGAAGGGCAGGGAGAACCCGGTGAGCGCGTACAACCCCTGCCCGAGCACACCCGCCCGGCCGAACGCGAGGAACAACGCCACCCCGCCCACCACCGGGGGCAGCACCAGCGGGAGCGTCACGAGCGCGCGGAGCAGGCCGCGGCCCGGAAAGTCCAGGCGCGCCAGCACCCATGCCAGTGGCACGCCGAAGACCACGCTGATCGCGGTCGCGATCGAGGCGGTCGTCAGCGACAGCCGCAGGGCGGTCAGGACGTCGCTGCCGCGCAGTTCGGCGACCACGTGTGACCACGGCGCCCGGATCAGCAGGCCGACAAGTGGCAGCACCAGAAAGGCGGCGCCGAGCAGAGCCGGCAGGACAAGGCCGAGGGGGACACCGGCCGTCCGCCGATCATTTCTGGCGCGCTCGGCGGTCAGCGCCATTCAGGAGGACAGGAAGCCGTTGCCAGTCAGCACCTGTTGGCCCGCCGGTGACAGTACGTAGGCGATGAAGGCCTTGCCGTCGGCCGAGTCCTTGCCCGTGTCGACCCCCACGATCGGGTAGGTGGCGATCGCCTTGGCCGACTCGGGGAAGGCGATACCGTCGACCTTGCCGCCGGCCGTTTTCACATCGCTGACGTAGACCAGGCCGGCATCGGCCTCCCCCAGCTCCACCTTGTTGAGCACCGACTTGACGTCGAGCTCGAAGCTGACCGGCTTGGGCTGGACACCGGCGGCGGCGTAGGCCTTCTGCGCCGCCGCTCCGCACGGCACCGTCGCCGCACAGAGCACCAACTTGGTGCCTGCCTTCGCGGTGTCGGTCAGGCCGGCGACGTGCTTGGGGTTGCCGGGTGCAACCGCGATCTCCAGCTGGTTGCGCGCGAACGTCGCCGGTTCGCCCTTCCCGTGCTTGGCATCGGTGACGATGGCGAGCGTCTTGGGGCTGGCCGCGGCAAAGACATCGACCGGCGCGCCTGCATTGATGGAGGCGGCCAGGGTGTCGGAGCCGGCGAAGTTGAGCTTGACGGTGACACCGGCGTGCTTGGCCTCGTACTGCTTGGCGATCGCGGTGAAGGACTCCTTCAGCGACGCCGCCGCGAACACCACAACCGTCCGCTTGGGGGTCGCCGACTTGCCCGCAGCGGAGGAATTGCAGCCGGTCAGCACGACCGCCGCAGCGAGCAGGACGGGGATCGACGTGCGGGCGGCTCTCACGAGAGCCGCTCAGCCAGCTCGACGACGACAGAGGTGGACTTGATCGAGGCGACAGCCAGTACGCCGGCCTGCAACCCCAGAGCGTCGGCCGCCTCCCGGCTCATCAGCGAGACCACCCGGTGCGAGCCGCATTGCATCTCGACCTGTGCCATGACGGTGTCGCGTACAACGCCGGTGACGATCCCGGTGAAGCGGTTGCGTGCCGAGACATGTCCGGCGTCACCAGGCCCGGGATCGCGCGCTGACTCGACGGCAAAGCGCGCCAGCTCCTCGCCCTGAACGCCGTGTTTGCCGGTGCTGGTCTGCGTCAGCGTGAGCCGCTCGGACTCGCCCCACCTACGCACCGTGTCGTCGCTCACACCGAGCAACCGTGCTGCGTCGCGCATACTGAATATCATCGCAAGAGCATATCCGTACCTGCGGAGAATCACCCGCTTACCGTTACCGTGGACGCGGAACCCGACCCCGTTCAAGGTCGGCCGGGCCTCGGGCGCCTCGGGTTGAGGGTCGGCTGCCCCGGGTAGCCTGTGGGGGTGAACAGGCTGGTTGACCGCCACGGCCGCGCGCACCGCGATCTGCGGGTGTCGCTGACCGACCGCTGCTCTTTGCGCTGCACCTACTGCATGCCGGCCGAGGGGTTGCCCTGGCTGCCCGCGCCCGACCTGCTGACGACGCCGGAGTTGGTTCATCTGGTCCGGCTGGCCACCACCCTGGGCATCGACGAGGTTCGGCTGACCGGCGGCGAGCCGCTGCTGCGCCCCGACGCCGTCTCCATCGTCGCCGCCCTGGCCGACACGGTCGAGATCTCGGTCACCACAAACGGCCTCGTCCTCGACCGACTCGCTCCCGCCCTGCGCGACGCCGGCCTGAGCCGCGTCAACATCAGTATCGACACCCTGCGCCGGGATCGCTTCAAGGAGATGACCCGCCGCGACCGCCTCGACGACGTCTTCGCCGGGATCTCTGCCGCAACCGCGGCCGGCCTGCACCCGGTGAAGCTGAACACCGTGCTGATGCGGGGCGTCAACGACGACGAGGCGGTCGACCTGCTGCGCTTTGCCCTCGACGCCGGCGCGC
>JBDUBV010000242.1:0-2959 GCA_040003795.1 Pseudonocardiales bacterium
GCGACAACCGGCGGTGATGCTCACTCGCTAGTTGTCATCTCGCTCCGCTCCTCGCTGCGCTCGATGCTCACTCGCTAAGGTCCGGAGATGCTGCTGTCCGACCGTGACCTGCGCGCCGAGCTCGACTCCGGGCGCTTCGCCCTCGAGCCCTACGACGACTCCCTCATGCAGCCGGCCAGCATCGATGTGCGCCTCGACCGGTGGTTTCGGGTATTCCGCAACGCTCGGTACACCCACATCGACCCGGCCCTGCAGCAGGACGACCTGACGGAGTTGGTCCAACCCGCCGGCGATGAGCCGTTCGTTCTGCATCCCGGCGAATTCGTCCTCGGCTCGACGCTGGAGTGCGTGACCCTGCCAGACGATCTGGCCGCCCGGCTCGAGGGCAAGTCCAGCCTGGGACGCCTGGGCCTGGTCACGCACTCCACGGCCGGTTTCATCGACCCGGGCTTCTCCGGCCACGTGACCTTGGAGCTGTCCAACCTGGCCAACCTGCCGATCACCCTGTGGCCGGGGATGAAGATCGGGCAGATCTGCGTGTTCCGGCTCTCGACGCCCGCACAACACCCGTACGGCTCGTCGATCTACGGCTCGCGCTACCAGGATCAGCGCGGCCCGACCCCATCACGAGCCTGGCGCAATTGGCGGACCTGGCCTACGGGCTAGCAGTCAGCGGCAGAGTGGAAAGCCGCGCCAAGCGGGTAGAGCGCGGGCATGACACTGACCGCCACCGCCGTCGACCGCCTCGATGTCACCGACCCGTCCACCGGTGCGGTGATCGATAGCATTCCGGTTGCCACCCCGGCCGAGGTCGACGCCACCGTCGCCAGGGCACGCGAGGCCGCGACCGGCTGGGCCCGTACCGCCCCGGGTGAGCGCGCCGCCGTACTCAAGGACGGCGCCCGCCGCCTGCGCTCCCGGCTGGAGGAGATCGCCGTCCTGCAGAGCCGCGAGGGCGGCAAGCCCATCGGGGACAGCCGCGGCGGGGTGGTGGCGGGGATCGGCACGCTGGAGCAGTACGCCGAGCTCGGCCCGCTGCATCGCGGGCGGTCGCTGCAGGGCGACTGGGGTGCCACTGACCTGATGCTGTGGCAGCCGAGGGGGAGCTGCGCGGTTTTGACGCCGTGGAACGACCCGGTCGCCATCGCCCTGCAGGGCCTGGGTGCCGCCCTCGCCGCCGGCAACACCGTGGTGTTCAAGCCCAGCGAGCGCACGCCGCTCAGCGCCGTTCTGGTCGCCGAGATCCTGACGGACGTGCTCCCCGAGGGAGCCCTCACGCTGCTTCACGGCGACGGCCGGACCGGCGCACCCCTGGCCGGCCACCCCGATATCGACGTCGTCTACCACGTCGGCTCGTCAGCGACCGGCCGCCAGATCGCACAGGCGTGTGCCCGCACCGGCGCCCATGCCGTCCTCGAAGGCGGCGGCAAGGATGCGTGCATCGTCGATGCCGGGGTTGACCCGCAGTGGGCCGCCGAGCAGGTCGCGCTGGGCGCGTTCGCCAACGCCGGGCAGATCTGCGTCTCGGTGGAGCGGGTGTACGTCCACGCCGACATCGCCGCCGAGTTCCTCGACGCGCTGGTCGCCCAAACCTCGACGCGGTCCATGGGCGCATGGGACGACGACGCGACGACGATGGGCCCGTTGATCGACCGCCGCCAGCGGGCCGTCGTCGAGCGCCACGTGCGTGGCGCGCTCGACGGAGGCGCCCGAATTTTGGCCGGCGGCGCGACCCCGAATGGGCCAGGGGCCTTCTACCCGGCCACCGTGCTGGCCGACTGCACCGACGAGATGGAGATCATGCGGGAGGAGACCTTCGGCCCAGTCGCAGCGGTGCGGGGGGTCCCGACGTTCGACGAGGCGCTGGCCGCGGCGGCACGGTCGACCTACGGCCTGGCCGCCACCGTGCTGACCGCTGACATGGGGCACGCCCAGCGGGCCGCCCGGGAACTGCCGGTGGGCTCGGTGAAGATCAACTCGGTGTTCGGCGGCGCACCCGGCGGGGCTGCCCATCCCGGGCCGGGCAGCGGGCATGGGTTCGGCTTCGGGCCGGAACTGCTCGCCGAGCTCAGCCGCTGCAAGGTGGTGCACTGGGAGCCACCGCCCGCCGGGAGAGTCAGCGCGTGATGGTCAGGTTGTGCTCCACCACCACCTCTGCACCCGAGGCGCCGAAGTGGAACAGCCGCAGCGTGTGCGGGCCGGGCTTGAGGTCCAGGCTGAAGCGCCCGGTGGCGTGGCAACCGGCCATCCGGAACTGCTGGCCCAGCCAGGTGTCGCCGGTGGTGGGCTCGGCGACGCTCACGTCCCGTACGCCGGCGCGCGACACCGCGGTGACGTCGACGCCGAGGACGTAGTCACCGTCGGGGCCGGTCGCCTTCCACGACACCGGCCCCTGGAAGGCCGGCCTGTCCGTCGACAGCCTCACCGCGGTGACGTGGCAGTTGGCGGGCAGGTTGGGGTCGTGCCTCTGCACCGTCGAGACCAGGGCCCCGACCACCAGGGCCGCGGCGAGGTAGGCCCACATCCACCGCCCCCCGGGCCGGCGCAGCGGCACCACGCCGAGGGGTGAGTCGGCCAGCGGGTCGCCGATCTCCTCGCGGGCCTGGCGGACCCGCTCCATCCGGGCAGCGGCGTCGCCCAGCGGGTCGTACCTGCGGTGCAGGAACCGGAACAGCGACGCCATCGCTCAGGCCCCGTGGCCGTCGGGGGCCAGCGAGCGCAGCAGGATCTGTGACACGTCGAGCACCTCGACCCCCTTGCGAGCCGACCCGGACTGCTGCTGGGCGGTCACCGCGTCGGATAGCATCGTGATGCAGAACGGGCAGGCAGTCGAGATGATGCCCGCGTCGGTGCCCAGCGCCTCGTCGGCCCGCTCAGCGTTGATCCGCTTGCCGATCTTCTCCTCCATCCACATCCGCGCGCCGCCGGCCCCGCAGCAGAAGCCGCGCTCCTTGCAGCG
>JBDUBV010000102.1:0-9892 GCA_040003795.1 Pseudonocardiales bacterium
TTCACCAGCCCCCACCTCGAGTCGATCACCGAGCGGATCGCCGTCGACGGCGAGCCGCTCTCCGCCGAGCAGTTCGCGGCGGCATACGACGATGTGCTGGCCTTCGTCGAGTTGGTCGACGCCCGACACGAGCACCCGATGTCCTTCTTCGAAGTGCTCACGGCCATGGCCTACGCCACCTTTGCCGATGTCCCGGTCGATGTCGCGGTTGTGGAGGTCGGGCTGGGCGGATCGTGGGATGCCACCAACGTCGCCGACGGGCAGGTGGCCCTCATCACGCCGATCGACCTCGACCACACCCGGCTCCTCGGCCCGACCGTGACCAGCATCGCGATGGAGAAGGCAGGCATCATCAAGCCGGGCGCGACAGCGGTGATCGCGCTGCAACCCCTGGCGGCGGCCGAGGTCCTGCTGCGCCGGGCCGCCGAGGTCGAGGCCACCGTGGCCCGCGAGGGCATGGAGTTCGGCGTCGTGTCCCGAACCGTGGCCGTCGGCGGGCAGGTGGTGGCGCTGCAGGGGTTGGGCGGGGTCTACGAGGACATCTTTCTGCCGGTGTTCGGGCCCTACCAGGCGGCCAACGCCGCGGGTGCGCTGGCGGCGGTAGAGGCGTTCTTCGGCAGCGGCACGCGGGGTCGGATCGATCCCGACGCCGTACGGGAGGGGTTCGCCCGGTTCAGCTCGCCCGGCCGGCTGGAGCCGGTGCGCAGCGGGCCGACGGTCCTGGTCGACGCGGCGCATAACCCGGCCGGAATGGCAGCGACCGTTGCCGGGGTGGCCGGCGACTTCGACTTCCGCCGACTGGTGGCGGTCGTCGCCGTACTCGCCGAGAAGAACGCCCGCGGCATGCTCGAGGTGCTCGAGCCGGTGGCTGACACCATCGTCGTGACCCAGAACTCCTCCCCTCGCCGGCTGCCGGTCGACGACCTGGCCGCGCTGGCGGTGGAGGTGTTCGGTGCCAACCGGGTGGAGGTCGACCCGCGGCTCGACGACGCGCTCGAAGCAGCAGTACGCCTGGCCGAGGAAGACGCCGAGGAGGGCCCCCTGTCCGGGGTGGGCGTCCTCGTCACCGGCTCGGTGATCACCGCCGGCGAGGCGCGCACGTTGCTGCGGCGATGAACACCGAGCCCTCGCCGCAGAAGTCAGGCCTGCGGGATCCGGCCCGGGCGGTGCGCTCGGTGGCCGCGGGCGCGTTGGCCCTCGAGGGGCTGATCGTGCTGCTCGCCCTGGCCCCGATCGCCAAGCTCGGCGGCGGGCTCACCGCCCCGCGGATCGCTGCGCTGGTGTCGCTGGCGGTGCTGCTGATGCTCACCGCTGGTTTGCTGCGCCGCCGCTGGGCCTACCTACTCGGCGGCCTGCTGCAGGTGGGGGTCGTGGCCACCGGCGTGTTGACCACCACGATGTACTTCCTCGGAATCGTGTTCGCGCTGGTCTGGCTGTACGTACTGCGCCTGCGCAGGACGGTCGAGGGCGGGGTGCGCCGGTGACCCAGTGGTAGGCACCGCCGCCACCTGCCCAGCCACCGCAGCCACGACGCAACTGGTGGCTGCTCGGCCCGGATCTCCGGGGTACCGGCCAGCGGGCGGGCGGCGGCCGGGCTGAAGACCGATCAGGGCACGCTGACGGTGAGCCCGGACAGGGCCAAGACTCCCTGCACCACCAACGGTTTCCTGTCTTTGGCCCGGCAACGCCCTTTCGACGGCACCGGGTGCCACCGGCTCACCACCGTGGGGATCTATGTCCTGCAGTGCGGCGACCCCTGCGGCACTGGAGCCGGCGGTCCTGGCTACTCCTTGCCCGACGAGAACCTCTGCCTCGACAGGACCAGGCCGATGTTCTACCCGGCCGGGACCATCGCCATGGCAAACGCCGGCCCAGGGACCAACGGCCGCCAGTTCTTCATCGTCTACCGCGACAGCGCGCTGGCTGGCGCTTACACCATCTTCGGCAAGGTGACCGCCGGGCTCGACGCGGTGCGACACGTCCCCGCGGCGGGCAGCGATCCGGTCCGCGACGGACGCCCCAAGAAGCCGGTGACGGTCACAGCGGTCAGCGTCGCTTGACGCCAGCGCACGGCCGTGGCCGGTAGGCTGCGCGGGCACCCAACGGCAAGGAGTACGTCCGGTGACTGAGCGCACCTTGATCCTCGTCAAGCCCGACGGCGTCCGCCGTGGGCTGGTCGGCGAGGTGATCAGCCGCCTGGAGCGCAAGGGGCTGCGCCTGGTGGCCATGGACCTGCGGATCCTCGACCGCGAGACGGCCGAGACGCACTATGCCGAGCACCGCGAGCGGCCGTTCTTCGGCTCCCTCGTGGAGTTCGTCACCGGTGGCTCGCTGGTCGCAATCGTCGCCCAGGGCGATCGGGCGATCGAGGCGTTCCGCGGCCTGGCCGGCGCGACGGACCCGGTCAAGGCGCTGCCCGGCACCATCCGGGGGGATTTCGCGCTGGAGGTGCAGAACAACATCGTGCACGGCTCTGATTCCGCCGAGTCGGCCGAGCGCGAGATCGCGTTATTCTTCCCGGGATATTGAGAAGCGCAGGCATAGCATGAGGGAATACCGCCCGAGGGAAGGCCTGCGCCGCTTGATGGTCAACACCATGTCGTTCCTCGGCCGGGACATGGCCGTCGACCTCGGCACCGCCAACACACTGGTCTATGTCCGGGGTCGCGGCGTGGTGCTCAACGAGCCGTCGGTGGTGGCCATCAACACCACCACCCAGACCATCGTGGCCGTCGGCACCGAGGCCAGGAATATGATCGGGCGCACCCCGGGCAACGTCGTGGCAATCCGGCCGCTCAAGGACGGCGTGATCGCCGACTTCGAGACCACCGAGCGGATGCTGCGCTACTTCATCCAGAAGGTGCACCGGCGGCGGCACTTCGCCAAGCCGCGCATCGTTGTGTGCGTGCCCTCCGGCATCACCGGAGTCGAGCAACGGGCGGTCAAGGACGCCGGCTATCAGGCCGGTGCCCGCAAGGTCTATATCATCGAGGAGCCGATGGCCGCAGCCATCGGGGCCGGCCTGCCGGTGAGTGAGCCGACCGGCAACATGGTCGTCGACATCGGCGGTGGCACCACCGAGGTCGCCGTGATCTCTCTCGGTGGCATCGTGACCAGCCAGTCCATCAGGGTCGGCGGCGACGAGATGGACCTGGCGATCATCACCTACATCAAGAAGGAGTACTCCCTACTGCTCGGCGAGCGCACCGCCGAGGAGATCAAGATGACGATCGGGTCGGCCTTCCCGTTGCCCGAGGAGCCACATGCCGAGATCCGCGGCCGCGACCTGGTCTCCGGCCTGCCCAAGACCATCGTCGTGTCAGCCGAGGAGATCCGTAAAGCCATCGAGGAGCCGGTCAACCGCATCGTCGACGCAGTCAAGGCGACGCTGGACAAGTGCCCGCCGGAGCTGGCCGGCGACATCATGGACCGCGGCATCGTGATCACCGGCGGTGGGGCGCTCCTGCGCGGCCTCGACGAGCGGCTCAAGCACGAGACCGGCATGCCGATCATCGCGATCGACAACCCGCTGTATTCTGTTGCGTTGGGCTCCGGCAAGTGCGTCGAGGACTTCGAGGCCCTGCAGCAGGTGCTCGTTTCCGAGCCGCGACGCTGACCGGCGGTGTCGCGGCCCTCGCGCCGGCGTCGACTGGCACTGGCCGTTCTGCTGCTCGTCTCGCTGACCTTCTTCACCCTCGACTACCGGATGAGCGACAGTTCGGTCTTCTCTGGCCTGCGCTCTGCTGCCGGATCGGTCCTGGGGCCGGTGCAGCGCACCGCCGCGGGCCTCTTCGCGCCGGTCGCCCGCGCGGCGACGGCGCTGACCGGCGGCTCCGATGACGCCGACCGGCTGCGCCGGGACAACAAGCGGCTGACCGGTCAGCTGCGCGCCGCCCAGCTCGACCGGTCCACCGCCGCCCAGCTGGCGCGGTTGCGCCTGCTGTCCGGGGCCGGGAGCTACCGCACCGTTCCCGGGCGGGTGATCGCCCTCGGCCCGTCGGCGGGTCTGGAGTGGACGATCACCATCGACCTCGGCGCCCGGGACGGGGTCCGCGCCGGCATGACCGTGGTCAACGGGGACGGGCTCGTCGGCCGAGTCAGGCGGGCCAGCGCCTACACGGCAGTCGTCCTGCTGGCGATCGACCCGCTGTCGGCTGTTGGCTCGCGCCTGGAGGGCAGTGCTCAGCTCGGCCTGTGCAAGGGTGCCGGCCTGCATCCCCTGCACCTGCAACTGCTCGACCCGCAGGCCCGGGTCGTGGTTGGCGACCGGCTGGTGACCGGCCCGTACGGCGAGACGACGTACGCCCCCGGACTGCCGTTGGGCACGGTGAGCGCCGTGTCACGGTCGACCGGCGTGCTGGTGCGCACCGCCGAGGTGCAGCCCTACGTCGACTTCACTGCGCTGGACGTCATCGGCGTGGTGATCCAGGCGCCGCGCACCGATCCCCGCGACTCGGTGCTCCCGCCCAAGGTCTCCCTCGCGCCGTCCGCCACCCCGCCGTGACGCCTTCGCGGGTGCTGCTGACCGGATTGCTGGTCGTCTCGGCGGCCGTGCTCCAGACCGTCGCCGTGGTGCGACTGCCGCTGCCGGCCGGCCGCCCAGACCTGGTCCTGGTGCTCGTCGCGGCGATCGCCCTGGCGACGGGGCCGGGCGGTGGTATGGGGGTAGGCTTCGCCGCCGGCCTGTTGTGCGACCTGCTGGCCGACCATCCGGCGGGCATGCTCGCGCTGGTCCTCTGCCTGGTCGGCTACGTCTGCGGCCTGGTCCCCGACGCCAACGAGCGCAACATCTTCGTGCCGCTGGCCATCGTCGTGGGTGCCGCGGTGGCCGCCACGGCGATGTTCGCGGTGCTGCTCGCCTTAGTGGCAAGTCCGCGCCTGGATTGGCATGTCGTGGGCGCGTCCATGCCCGCCGGCGCTGCATACGATGTGATCCTGGCTGCATTCGTCGTACCGCTGGTCAGGGTGATCTATCCGCGGCACGACAGCCGAGCGCGTTGAGCGGAGGAGGCCGCCCGTGAGCGACCGCTCCAGATTGCGCCTGATCGTCCTTCGGGTGCTCGTCGTCTCGCTGCTAGCGACCCTGGGCGGCCGGCTGTGGTACCTGCAGGTCCTTGCCGCCGACGACTTCACCACTGCGGCGGCTGACAACCGGATCCGCGAGGTAGTGACGACCGCCCCCCGCGGCACGATCCTCGACGCCGCCGGCCGGCCGCTGGTACGCAACAGGACGGCGCTGGTCGTCTCGGTCAGCGCGGCCGCCCTGTCCCGGCAGGCCGACGCCGGCGATGCGGTGCTGCAACGGCTGTCGCCACTCGTCCGGATCCCGGCGGCCGAGCTGCGGCGGCGGGTCAGGCCCTGTGGCAAGGGGGCGGCGAAGCCATGCTGGAACGGCTCGCCGCTGCAGCCGGTGCCGGTGCTTGAGGACGCCTCGCCGCAGGTCGCCCTGCGGATCGCCGAGCACCAGGAGGACTTCCCCGGGGTGAGCGCCGACTTCCAGGCGATCCGGGAGTATCCCGCCAACGCACTAGCCGCCCACACCCTCGGATACCTGGCGCCGGTGAGCAGCGAGCAGCTTCACAGCCCGCAGTACGCCGGCCACCGAGAGACCGACCTGGTGGGCGTCGCCGGCCTCGAGGAGGAGTACGACCAGCGGCTGCGCGGCACCGACGGCGTGCAGCGGGTGGCCGTGGACCACGCTGGCCGGGTCACCGCCTCGTTGGCGCAGACGCCTGCGGTGCGCGGCGGTGACCTGGTGACCAACCTCGACGAGCGGGTGCAGGCACTGGCCGAGAAGTCCCTGCTCGAGGGCTTGCTAACCGCGCGCAGGGGCCACGACAAGTACGGCCGGCCGTATGCCGCCAACTCCGGCGCGGTGGTCGTACTCAATGCCAAGACCGGAGCGGTGCTGGCGCTGGCGAGTTACCCCTCCTACGACCCGACGGTGTGGACAGGGGGCATTTCCACCTCCGACTATGCCCGGTTGACCGGCAAGACCGGCGGGGTGCCGCTGATCTCGCGGGCGACGCAGGGGGAGTTCGCGCCCGGGTCGACCTTCAAGTTGGTGTCGGCCTCGGCGGCCGTCAGGGGCGGCTTCCCGCTGGACGGCACCTACCAGTGCCCCGGCGTCTTCCACGTCGGCTCTGCCAGCTTCACCAACTTCGAGGCACATACCTACGGCCCGATGGACATCCGCAAGGCGCTGATCAAGTCCTGTGACACCGTGTTCTACAACTTCGGTTATCAGCTGTGGCTGCGCGACGGCGGCCTCAAGCCCGCCAAGGGCCAGGCCAAGGAGCTGTTTGCGCGCACCGCGCAGGCCTACGGCTTCGGCGCGCCGACCGGCATCGACCTGCCGGACGAAGCGGGCGGGCGGATCCCGGACCGGGCATTCAAGAAGGCGTTCTGGACCCTGCGCAAGGGCGACTACTGCGCGGGTGCCAGGAACCCGAAGTTCGATGCCCTGCACCGCCAACTCGACAGGGAGTTCTGCGCCGACGGCTACAGCTACCGGGCCGGCGACGCCGTCAACTTCGCGATCGGCCAGGGCGACGTGCTGGTTACGCCGCTGCAACTGGCCACCGCCTATGCAGCCATGGCCAACGGCGGCACCGTCTACCGGCCTCAGCTGGGCAAGGCGGTGATCGGCCCGACCGGCTCGGTGACCTGGCGGGCCACGCCGCAGGCGGTGCGCAAGCTGCCGCTGGACAAGACCACGCTGGACTACATCCGCTCGGCGATGGCCGGCGTCACGCTGCCCGGCGGCACCGCGTACGGCGCCTTCACCGACTGGCCGCAGGCCCAGGTGCCGGTCGGTGGCAAGACCGGCACCGCCGAGGTCGGCCTGACCAAGACCGGCCGGCAGGACACCTCGTGGTTCGCGGCTTTCGCACCGGCGAACGACCCGCAGTTCGTCGTCGTCAACATGTTGGAGCAGGTCGGCACCGGCGGTGCCTACGCCGCCAAGGTGGTTCGCCGGGTGCTCGACGGGCTCTACGGGGTGAGCGGACAGCCGGCCATCTACCCCGGCGGGCGGATCCCGGCTGCACTGCCGGCCCGGCGGGCTGACGGGACCATCAACGTCGTCCCCGCGAGCCTTGCCCTCACCACTTTCCCCGCTGGTGGTGATGCACGTTTGCCGGGCTCTCCCGGCGTGTCGCCCCGCATTTCTGCAAGATCACCGCGGCTGGGGACGTTGGAAGGGCCTTGGGCGACCACGGTCAACGCTGCCGAGGCCAGAGGACGGGCACCGTGACCATCTCCTCGATCCGGCTGGGCGGGCCGGCGGCCGCTTCGGGCGACCGGATTCGGCGCCCGCAATCCACGGTGCGCCGCTTCGACTGGATCCTCGTCGCGGCAGTGCTGGCCCTGACGGGGCTGGGCGCGCTGCTGGTCTGGTCGGCCACGCGCCAGCGGCTGCAAGCAGCAGGCCTTGACCCGCAGAGCTTCCTCAAGCGGCATCTGATCAACCTCCTGATCGGCGCGGTGTTCGGCCTGGTCACGGCGAAATTCGACTACCGGATGCTGCGCGCCTACGCGCCCATCGTCTACGTCGCCTCGTGCATCGGCCTGGTCGCGGTGCTCATCGTCGGCTCAACCATCAACGGCGCGCACTCGTGGATCATCCTCGGCGGCGGCTTGCAGCTGCAGCCCTCGGAGTTTGCCAAGGTCGGCCTGATCGTCAGCATGGCGATGCTGCTGGGGGAGAAGCGCGACGGGGAGACGATCCCCCGCGGGTCGGACGTGGTGATGGTGCTCGCCCTGGCCGCGGTGCCCATGGGCTTGGTGATGCTGCAGCCCGACTTCGGCACCACCATGGTGCTCGCCTTCGTCATCCTCGGGGTGCTGTCGATCTCCGGCGCGTCGGCCCGCTGGATCGGTGGCCTGGTGCTGGCCGGCGTGCTCGCCGCGGTGCTGGCCGTGCAACTCGGCGCCCTGCAGCAGTACCAACTGGACAGGTTCAAGGCATTCACCAATCCGGCGTCGGACTCCCAAGGGGCCGGCTACAGCACGCGTCAGGCCCGCATCGCCATCGGTACCGGGGGGCTGACCGGCAAGGGGCTGTTCCAGGGCAGCCAGACCAACGGGCACTTCGTACCCGAGCAGCAGACCGACTTCGTCTTCACCGTGGCCGGCGAGGAGCTGGGCCTGGCCGGCGGCGGCACGATTATCGTGCTCTTGGGCATTGTGCTTTGGCGCGGGCTGTCGATCGCCGCCCGGGCCCCCGACCTGTTCGGCCGGCTGGTGGCCACCGGCGTGGTCGCGTGGTTCGCCTTCCAGAGCTTCGTCAACGTCGGGATGACGCTCGGGATCATGCCGGTCACCGGCCTGCCCTTACCGTTCGTGTCCTACGGCGGGTCGGCGATGTTCGCCAACCTCATGGCCGTGGGCCTGCTGCAGAACGTCCACCTGCGCAACACCGAGCCCTGACAGGTCGACCGCCGGCGCGGCCAGCATCCGTTGCGCGCCGTTCTGTGTGCGCGGCGCGCGACGCATTCGGCGTGTCTGCACAGAGTTCGGCGGCGGGGCGGCGGCTGGCGGCGGCTGGGCCTGAGATGGCGCGTAGTCTGGTCCCCCATGCCTGTCGAGTCGCTCTTCACCCGCCTGGAGCCGCTGCTGCCGCGCGTGCAGAAGCCGATCCAGTACGTCGGGGGCGAGCTGAACTCCACCATCAAGGACTGGGACGCCGTCGAGGTCCACTGGGCGCTCATGTATCCCGACGCCTACGAGGTCGGCCTGCCGAACCAGGGCATCCAGATCCTCTACGAGGTGCTCAACGAGCGGCCCGACGTCCTGGCGGAGCGGACCTACGCCGTCTGGCCCGACCTCGAGAAGCTGATGCGCGAGCGTGGCATCGGGCAGTTCACCGTCGACGCGCACCGGCCGGTGGCCGCCTTCGACCTGCTCGGCATCTCCTTCTCCACCGAGCTCGGCTACACCAACATGCTGGCCGCCCTCGACCTGGCCGGCCTTCCCGTGGAGGCGAGTGACCGCACTGCCGACCAGCCGATCGTGCTGGCCGGCGGCCACGCGGCCTTCAATCCGGAGCCCATCGCCGACTTCATCGACGCCGCGGTGCTGGGCGACGGCGAGGAGGCCGTGCTCGAGATCAGCGACGTCGTGGGGAAGTGGATCCGGCAGGGCCGCCCCGGCGGACGCGACGAGGTGCTGCTGCGGCTGGCCCGCACCGAGTCGGTCTACGTGCCGCGCTTCTACGACGTCGACTACCTCCCCGACGGGCGGATCCGCCGGGTGGTGCCCAACCGGGCCGGCGTGCCGTTCCGGGTGCACAAGCGCACCACGATGGACCTCGACGCGTGGCCCTACCCCAAGCAGCCGCTGGTCCCTCTTGCGGAGACGGTCCACGAGCGGGCCAGCGTCGAGATCTTCCGCGGCTGCACCCGGGGCTGCCGGTTCTGTCAGGCCGGCATGATCACCCGGCCGGTCCGCGAGCGGTCGATCACCGGCATCGGGGAGATGGTCGAGGCCAGCCTCAAGGCGACCGGCTTCGCCGAGGTCGGCCTGCTGTCGCTGTCCTCGGCAGACCACTCCGAGATCGGGGCAATCGCTCACGGGTTGGCCGACCGTTATGAGGGCACCCAGACCAGCCTGTCGCTGCCCTCGACCCGAGTCGACGCCTTCAACGTCGCCCTCGCCAACGAGTTGTCCCGGGGCGGTCGCCGGTCGGGGCTCACGTTCGCACCCGAGGGCGGCTCGGAGCGGCTCCGCCGGGTCATCAACAAGATGGTGTCCCACGACGACCTCATCCGTACGGTGAGGACCGCCTACTCCGCTGGCTGGCGCCAGGTGAAGCTCTACTTCATGTGCGGCCTGCCAACCGAGACCGACGACGACGTGCTCGAGATCGCCCGGATGGCCCAGGACGTCATCA
>JBDUBV010000103.1:0-9863 GCA_040003795.1 Pseudonocardiales bacterium
CGCCACCTCGGCCGATGTACAGCGTAGGCGAAGGGAGTCAGGCGCGGTGCTGGGAGCGCCGTGGAGAGCTATCGGGTGGCCGGAGTCGGCATCGTGGGTGGCAATCAGCGCCAGCGTCGCAGACATGACCAGGCCCGCGCCGGTCCCGGGACCGCCTGCGCTGGGGCCGCCCATCCGGAGGCACCGCCCTGGATGAAGCCGTACGGCCAGGGCGGCCGGCGGGGCGGGGGTGCCGCAGCTGGAAACCCCCGACCAGCTCCTGGGTCCCGTCTGGGACTTCGCCGAAGTCCACGCCATCCGGCGCCTCACCGGCTGAGAAGGCGAAGGGGAGATACTGCTGCCATGGGGTACGACCACGAGCTCGCCGGCCGGATCCGGGAGATCGTCCAGGGCGAACGCGGTCTGACCGAGCAGGCCATGTTCGGCGGCCTTGCCTTCCTGATCGACGGCAACATGGCCGTCAGCGCCAGCAGCAAGGCAGGGCTGCTCCTGCGTATCGACCCGGCTGATGCGGAGTCGCTCGTGAGTGCGCCAGACGTGGGGCGCTTCCAGATGCGCGGCCGGGAGATGGATGGCTGGCTGCGGGTCGACGCGGCTGCGGTGCAGTCCGACAGCCAGCTTCGGCGCTGGGTGAGCCATGGCGTCACCTACGCCCGGTCGCTGCCACCTAAGTGAACCGCTCTTGACCAGCCTGCCGCCGGCGGCTATCCACGGGAGGGTGAAGGTGGTGCGGCAGCTATGTGAGCCCGGCCCGGCACGTCGCGGCTCAGGGCGGTCGGTCAAGCCGGCCAGGTCAGAACCGACCGAGGCGCGGTTGTTGCAGATGCAGGCCAGCGCGGGCAACCGGGCCGTCGCCGGGCTGCTCAGCACCCAACGCGACCCCGACCCGGGAACCCCGCCCGAGCCCACCGCCACCGAGCGGCTCACCGAGGCCCGGGGCCAGGTGACCAGAGGCGAGATCGACGCGGCCGCCTTCGAGCACTACCGCACGTCGGCCACCGGCACGGTCGCCGACGTCGTAGCGCTGCTGTGGCTCAACGAGTTGTACCTGCTCGACGTCGATCCCACCGGGACCGGAGCCGCCAAGGCGGCCGAAAGGAAGGCGGTGGCGGACTTCAAGGCCTTCCTGCAGGCACGCGTCGCCAAGGTGTTGACCGCCAAGCTTCGCGAACTGATCAAGCAGGTGGCTACCTCCGGCACGAAGATCGCCGATGAGGTTGAGGCGATCCTGAAGGAATCACCCATGTGGGCGGAGGGCTCGGTGGCCGACCGGCTGTTCGCCGAGTGGGTCGGCCCGGTGCCGGTCAGCGGCCGCTCGCCGCAGGGCGCCGCGGACCTGTGGGCAGCCCTCCGCACGGCATCCGGTGGCAGCGTGGTGGGCAAGCGCCGGGACCACCTGTCCAAGCCCGCGGTGACGGCACTGGAGCCGGCTGCGGTCAGCGCTGTGAAGACCCTGCTCGATCCGAGCAGGACCTGGGTGGTGACACCGGAGGACACCGCGGACCTGACGGACAAGGTCGCGGCCGCCCTGGGCCGCCCCACCAACCGTGCCGATGCGGGGTGGAAGGACCTGCGGGAGAAGATGAGCACGCTGATCCTCTCGGCGGAGTCGGACATCATCAACGCGACCATCCCTCAATCCAAGAGACTCCCTCTGGTGCCCACGTCCTGGGCGAACTTCCGCAACCGCTACGTCGCAACTCTCACCAAGCCCATGTGGGCCTTCTACCGGGACAACATCGTCGACGCCGAGATCCTCGGCGAGAAGGTCAAGGCGTCGACGGACTCCAGCGGGGTGCACAAGGACGTCGCAGCGGTGCTGCCGCTGGTGGAGGAGTCCGCGATACGCCTCGGCAACTTCGCCGGAAAGGCGGATCTGATCAAGGCCAACCAGCGGCCGGGCAGCGAGTTCCGGTTCGAGGCGATGAGTCATCCCGACTGGATGGGCAAGGCCAGGCACCTGAGTTTCCACGGTACCGGCCGGGCCATGGACTTCCGGGCCGGCACCAATCCAGCCTTCGGCGGCGCGACCCACCAACTCGTGAGCATCCTCGGTGCCGGCGAGCTGTCCGAACTCTCGGCCGGCTCGACGCAGCAGCGGCAGGAGCTGCAGCGGGTGGCGACGCACAACGCCGACGTGGTCGGGCTGCGCGGCGAGCTGCAGAAGCGGCTGGCCGCGACAACGGACGCTCAGGAACGGGCGCAGTTGCAGGCCGACATCGACCGGATCACCGCGCATCTACGGGACTCGGTGCAGACCGACCCGACGACGATCAAGGTCCGCGACCGCGCTACCGAGACGCACCGGCAGGTGAAGTCGATCGAGTCGAAGTTCCTCGAAGCCTGGGCGACGATCACCTTGATGCGCGACTTCCCACTCGGCGAGGACCTGGCGGCGACCCTGATCGGCGAACAGGTGGACGCGGCGGCCGACGCCGCGAAGCAGGCCCTGGACGCCGCGGTGCTGGCGAAGTCGGCTGACGTGGCCACGATCCGGGACCGGATCCGGCGGATCGAGGAGGTACGCACCCTGCTCAACAACCCCAAGGCCTCCGTCGAGGGGGCCAACCAGAAGCAGATGCTCGCCACGGTCGACAAGCTCTCTCAATCGGGCCTGACCGACATGCCGTCGTGGATGGTGGAGGCCTTCGCAGAGCGGGGCTGGCAGTGGGGGATGTGGGGCGGCTTCGCCGATGCCATGCACTTCGACTACATGGGCCCGATCGCGGACGTACGCAGCGAGGCGCAGTACCTCTGAACCGAACGTCTGCGTGACCGGCCGATGAGCCGAGGTGGGTGTGGGTGAAGGCAGTGTCGTACCGTCTCGGCGCTGCGCCCACGATCTGGGCCACAGCTACCCGGTGCCGGTGCTGCTCTACCTGTTCGCTTCGCGCAGGTAGCCGAACATGAACAGGTCCGGCAGGACGATCACCAACGGCACCAGCCACCAGGGCCGGTGCGCGGTGGCGAACAGCAGCAGTCCCACGTGAGCACGGTCAGGCCATCGATCCGCAGCCACCAGCGCGGCTTGCCGGTCACACCGGTCATCACTGTCCTTTCATGGCCACTCGGACCAAGCCTGGAGCGACCGGGTAGCGCCACCATTGGCCGCGGCTGGCCGCACGAGCGGCCTGGGGTTGGCATACTCGCCCGGTGCCTGACCGGAGCGAGACCGAGTTGCCCGCAGCGGCCTGGCGCCCCGTTGGCTCGGCGGCCGCGGTCCTGGGGATCGTGCTCACGGGGGCCAGCAACGGCTACGGGTTCCACCGCGACGAGCTGTACTTCCGGGCGCTGCCGGCGGCGTGGGGCTACGTCGACCAGCCCCCACTGACCCCGCTCCTCGCGCACGCATTCGGGCACCTCTCGGCCAGCCCGTGGGCGCTGCGGATACCCGCGACGCTGGCAGCGATGGCGTCGGTGCTGGTGCTTGCGCTCATCACCCGCGAGATGGGCGGCGGCGGCCTGGCGCAGGGCCTGTGTGCTTGGGCGTACGCCCTTGCGTCGACCCCCCTGGTGATGGGTCATGTGCTGCTGACCGCCTCGCTGGACCTGGTGATCTGGCCCTCGGCCTGCCTGTTCCTGATCAGGGTGCTGTTGCGCCGTCGGCCCCGGTGGTGGCCGGCAGTGGGTGGCACCGTCGGCCTCGCCACCTACAACAAGCTGCTGATCGTGCTGCTGGTGGTCGCGCTGGGGGCCGGCCTGCTGATCGTGGGACCCCGCAGCGTGCTGCGGTCGCGGTGGTTCCTGGCGGCCGTCCTGATCGCGGCGGTCCTGGCTCTGCCGAACCTGCTCTACCAGGCCACCCACTCGTGGCCGCAGATCAGCATGGGACGGGCCCTCAGCGACAACAACGCCGGGGAGATCCGCATCCTGATGTGGCCTTACCTTTTACTGCTGCTCGGCCCGCCGCTGGTGCCGATCTGGGTGGCCGGCCTGCTTGCGTTGCGTTCCCGCCCGGCGTGGCGGCCGGTGAAGTTCCTCGTGGTGGCCTTCGGCGTGGTGCTGCTCGAGACCTTCGCCGGCGGCGGGCAGTTCTACTATCCGCTGGGACTGCTCACGGTGATCTTCGCGATCGGCTGTGTCCCCGCAGCCGACCTTCTTGGCCGGTCGCCGGCATGGCGCAGACTGACGGTTGTCGGTGTCGCCCTCAACGCGGCGGTGTCCGCTGTGATCGCCCTGCCGGTGCTGCCCCTGTCGGCGCTGGCGGCCAGCCCGGTCCCCGCGATCAACCAGACCGCCGGGGACCAGGTCGGCTGGCCGGAGTACGTCAGGCAGATCGCGACCGTCTACCAGCACCTGCCCGCATCGGACCGGCAGCACGCGGTCATCATCGCGAGCAACTACGGCGAGGCCGGCGCCCTCGACCGCTACGGCCCCGCGCTCGGCCTCCCGCATCCTTATAGCGGCCACAACCAGCTGTACTTCCAAGCCCGGCCACCGGAGGTGACGCGGACCGTCGTGATCATCGGCGGGCAGTTGCCCCTGGCCCGGGAGCACTTCGCGTCGTGCACGGTGGCGGCCCGCTTGCACAACGACGCCAACGTCGACAACGAGGAACAGGGCGAGCCGGTCGCGGTCTGCCGCGAGCCCGAGCAGAGATGGCCTAGCCTGTGGCAGGTTTTCCAGCACTACGACTGACGGCTCGTACCGCGTGCGTCAGCGCTCGCCGACTCCTCCCAGGACCGGTTTGACGTCCACGATCGGAGTACGGTCGAGCGCCTCCAGATCCCGTACCCGAATCCTGGTGCCCTCGATCGAGACGATCCGGACCCTGTGCAACCCAACAGGATTGGGCCGGTCGGGCGAACGCGTGCTGAACACGCCGCGCACGGAATTGGCCTCCGCGCCGCGGGGATGGACCAGCAGGACGTCGCGGCGGGCCCGGCCGAGCCAGGTCAAGACGATGACTTCGGCGCCGACCTGCAGATCGCGCAAGCCGCCGCCGACGGCCGGGTCGAAGACCAGCCAGGCCTCTCGGCTGGATCTCGTACCGAGTCTCGGTCATGTCACCCCTTCGGTGCATGGTGGCACAGTGACCGTACGGCGGGAGGGCGACGTGGACGCGACGGCGCAGCTGCATCTCGACCAGGTCCTGGCGGCAATGGCGGGTCCCGATGCCCGGCCGCGGCCCGACCAGGTGGAGGCGGTGGCCGCGCTGGTGGCGGGGCGCCGGGTGCTGCTGGTGCAGCGCACCGGCTGGGGTAAGTCAGCGGTCTACTGGGCGGCGACCGCCGCGCTGCGGGCGGCCGGCCGCGGGCCGACGCTGGTCATCTCGCCGCTGCTCGCGCTGATGCGCGACCAGGTGTCCGCTGCCGGGCGGGTCGGCCTGCGGGCGGCGACGGTTAACTCCGCCAACGTCGATGAGTGGCAGCAGGTCTTCGACGCCCTTGCTGCCGACGAGGTCGACGTCCTCCTGGTCTCCCCGGAGCGGCTGGCCAACCCGCGCTTCGCCGACCGGGCGCTGCCGCTGTTGGCCAACACCGGGTTGCTGGTGGTCGACGAGGCGCACTGCATCTCCGACTGGGGCTTCGACTTCCGCCCGGACTACCAGCGGCTGACCCGGCTGCTGGCGGCGATGACGGCCGGCAGCCCGGTGCTGGCCACCACCGCGACGGCCAACCAACGGGTCACCGACGACGTCGCTGCCCAACTCGGCGCCGAGACACTGGTGCTGCGCGGCCCGCTCGCCCGGGCCAGCCTGCGACTCGCCGTGGTGCCCGGTCTCGACGGCGTGGAGCGCTTCGCCTGGGTGGCCGACGCGATCGCTGCACTGCCGGGGTCGGGGATCATCTACGTGCTGACCGTCGAGCAGGCGACATCCCTGGCCGACTACCTCCAACTGCTCGGCCATGACGTCGCTGCATACACCGGGCAGACCGAGCCGGCCGAGCGCGCCCGGATAGAGGACGCGCTGCGCGACAACCGGCTCAAGGCTGTGGTGGCGACATCTGCTCTCGGCATGGGCTACGACAAGCCCGACCTCGGTTTCTGCGTACACGTCGGATCGCCGGACTCACCGGTCGCCTATTACCAGCAGGTCGGCCGGGCCGGCCGGGCGCTGACCGAGGCGGCGGGCGTCCTGGTGCCGGCGGCGGAGAGCGACCCGCGGATCTGGGAGTACTTCGCCACGGCGACCATCCCCGACCCGGATGCTGCCCGGCGGGTCCTCGCGCTGCTCGCGGATGCAGGGCGGGCCGGCTTGACCGTGCCGGTCATCGAGGCGGAGACGGGCCTGCGCCGCGGGCGCCTCGAGGCGTTGCTCAAGACGCTGCGGGTCGACGAGGCCGTCGACCGGGTGGGCTCGGCCTGGGTGGCTGCTGGCCGGCAGTGGTGCTACGACGCGGACAAGTACCGCCGGATCGTGGCTGCGCGGCGGGCCGAGGCCGACTTGATGCGCACCTACGCCGCCGGTGCCCGTTGCCTGATGCAGGTGCTGACCGAAGCCCTTGACGACCCCTCAGCCGATATATGCGGGCGCTGTTCGGTGTGCACCGGCGACCTCCCGCCGCCTGGCGGGCAGCCAACCCCGGCGACGATCGCGGCGGCGCGGCGGCACCTGCGCGCCCGGCCGCACGTGCTCGCGCCCCGCCTGCAGTGGCCCTCGGGTACCTCCCGGCGGGGCAGGATCACCGGCACGGCGCCCGGCCGGGCGGTGGCCTTCGCCGACGACCCGGCCTGGCAGCAGGTCATCGACGAGCTTGCCGGACCGGACGACGACCCGAGCGAGGAGTTGTGCCAGACGATGGTCGACGTCCTGCGGCGGTGGGCGGCCATGTGGGACGAGCGCCCGGTCGCTGTCGTCGCCGTGCCGAGCCGTTCGCGGCCGCGGCGGGTCCGCGGCCTGGGAGCTCACCTGGCCGGCGTGGGGCGGCTGCCGCTGGTCGATGCCCTGCGGATCTCCGGGCCGCCCGCGGACGGCGATGTCGCCTCCGCGATTCGGGTGCGGCACCTGCTCGACACGCTCACCTTGGATCCGGCCGTGCCGTTGCCCGGTGGCCCGGTGCTGTTGGTCGACGACGTCTCCCGCACCGGGTGGACGCTGACCGTTGCCGCCGCCCTGCTCCGCGAAGGCGGGACCGGCCCGGTCCTGCCGCTGGTCGGGCACCAGCGGCCCTGAGCCCGGCGACTGGCTGCTCGGCACCGACGGGCGTCTTGCGCCATCATCGCGTGATGCAGACCGCAAAAGGGACGACGACCATCGTCACCGGCGCGAGCCGCGGTATCGGAGCAGCCACAGCCGTGCACCTGGCCAGGGCCGGGCAGGCGGTCGTGGTGAACTTCCGCCACGACAGGGAGGCTGCCGAGCAGATAGTGCGAGCGATCGTCGCCGAGGGCGGCCGGGCGGTGCCGGTGCAAGCCGACGTCACCCGGGACGAGGACGTGCAGCGGCTCTTCGCCACCGCGTACGAGCAGTTGGGCCCGGTGACCGGGCTGGTGAACAACGCCGGGTCAACTGTGCACATCGCAGACCTGGCAGACACCTCCGTCGATGTCGTAAGAGAGGTGCTCGACCTCAACCTGCTCGCGGTGATCCTCTGCGCCCGACGGGCAGCCCAGACCATGTCGACCGCCCGCGGCGGAGCAGGCGGTGCCATCGTGAACATCTCCTCGGCCGCCGCGACGTTGGGATCGGCGCACGAGTACGTGCACTACGCGGCGGCCAAGGCCGGCGTCGAGGCCCTCACCGTCGGCCTGGCCAGGGAACTGGCCCGAGAGGGCATCCGGGTCAACGCCGTGGCACCCGGCATCGTGCGCACCGGCATCCATGCTTCGGCCGGTGATCCTGGGCGGGCGGAGCGCCTGGCCGACCGGATACCTCTCGGTCGTGCCGGTCAGCCGCAGGAGGTAGCTCCCGCGATCGGCTGGCTGCTCAGCGCGGACTCGTCCTACGTGACAGGGGCCGTGCTGCGCGTCGCCGGTGGGCTGTAGCCGCTCAGCGCTGCCGCCACCGACGCCAGAGGCGCAGGAGCCCGGCACTGAGCAGGGCGAAACCGAGCGCTCCGGCCATCGGTCCGCCAGGTACGGCGCGGCCGGTCGTACTCGGCTTGTCGTTGGCCATGAGCTACCTCCGTGACGGCGGTGGGTGAGTCCCGGTCGAGCCTCCCCGCGGCATGTACCCACCCAGCCCAGCTCCAAGGCGATGTTTCCCAGGAAGTTCGCTGGGGACAGTTGCGCCAACCGGGCGGCCATGCCGCCCGTCACCGCGTGGAGGTATCGAGTGTCCGAGACCGCCAGCAACGTCCGTGAGCCGGGCGTCATCCGCAGCCTGATTCCTGCTCGCATCGACCGGCTGCCCTGGTCGCCGTTCCACACCCGGTTGATGATGGCGCTGGGCGTCGCCTGGATTCTCGACGGCCTGGAAATAACGGTGGCCGGCGCCATCGGGCCCGTTCTGAACGACAAGGCCACCCTCGGCCTGTCGGCCACCGAAGTGGGAGCGATCGCGACGGTCTACCTCATCGGTGAGGTCTTCGGCGCGCTGTTCTTCGGCCGGCTCTCTGATGCGCTCGGTCGGCGAAAGCTGTTCATCGTCACCCTGGGTGTCTACTTGTTCGGCAACGCCCTTACCGCCCTGACCTGGAACCACAGTGTGGTGGCTCTGGTCTTCCTCTACTCCACCCGGTTCATCGCCGGCTCCGGCATCGGTGGTGAGTACGCCGCCATCAACTCCGCGATCGACGAGATGATCCCGGCGAAGTACCGCGGCCAGGCCGACATCGCGGTCAACGGCACATACTGGGCCGGCGCCATCATCGGCACCCTAGGCACCTACGTGCTGCTGAACAACGTCAGCCTGGGCATCGCGTGGCGGGCCGGCTTCCTGATCGGCCCGGTCATCGGTGTGTGCATCTGGCGCCTGCGCCGCCACCTGCCGGAGAGCCCGCGGTGGCTGATCATGCGTGGCCGGGAGGAGGAGGCCGAGACGGCCATCGGCTACATCGAGGAGCACGTGACCTCAGCGGGGATCGACTTGCCCCGGGTCGACGAGAACAAGGCCATCGAGATCCGGCCCAGGGAGCAGATCGGCTTCGTCGTGCTGGCCAAGGTGTTGTTCAAGCACTACACCGCTCGGTCGATCCTCGGTGCCTCGCTGATGATCAGCCAGTCGTTCCTCTACAACGCGATCTTCTTCACCTACACCTTGGTGCTCACGAAGTTCTACCATGTCAACGAGAAGTCGGCGCCGTTCTTCCTGATCGCCTTCGCGGTCGGCAACCTCGCCGGTCCACTGACCATCGGGCGACTCTTCGACACCATGGGTCGCAAGAAGATGATCTCGGGAACTTACATCCTGTCTGGAGTCCTGCTGGCCGTGACGGCCGTGATGTTCAATGCCGGCATCCTCAATGCAACCACCCAGACCATCGCCTGGTGCGTCATCTTCTTCTTCGCCTCGGCCGGTGCCAGCGCCGCCTACCTGACGGTCAGCGAGATCTTCCCGTTGGAGGTGCGCGCCAAGGCCATCGCGTTGTTCTTCGCGATCGCGCAGTGCTTCGGCGCCATCGGCCCGATCTTCTACGGCCACCTCATCGGCGAGGGCAAGGACCCCGGGAAGCTGTTCATCGGTTATCTCATCGGTGCTGCCGTCATGATCGTCGGCGGGGTGGTCGAGATCTTCTTGGGTGTGGTTGCGGAGCAGAAGTCCCTGGAGGACGTTGCTTCACCGCTGTCGGCCATCAGGGCCGAGACCCATCACATCTGAGTATCGGAGTATCGGTAGACACTCGCTCCGGGTCAATTGGGGGGCCGTTACCTGGGGACGATCTCCGGACACGTCGGTGCGGGCTGGCTACAGCGAGTTGCCGTAGATGTCGTGCGTCGGCCGCTGGTGTCGTATGAGGGGGCTTCGCCGGTGATGCAGC
>JBDUBV010000243.1:0-2941 GCA_040003795.1 Pseudonocardiales bacterium
AGCTCGGCGGCTGGGTCGGCAACGACACCAGTGGCGTCTTCGTCGAGGCCGAAGGCACGCCGGCCGCACTCGCGGCGCTGGTCAATGCGCTATCCACCGAAGCGCCGCCACTCGCCCGAGTGGAGAAAGTCAGCTCCCGCCCCGTCCCGGCGACCGGGGAGACGGCGTTCGCGATAGTCGCGAGCCGGTCGCCAGGCGACCGGATGGTGCTGATCGCCCCCGACGCGGCCACTTGCGCCGACTGCCTGCGGGAGATGGCAGACCCCACCGACCGCAGGTTCGGCTACCCGTTCGTCAACTGCACCCATTGCGGCCCGCGCTTCACCATCGTGCGGAAGACGCCGTACGACCGGCCGTTCACGACGATGGCCGGATTCGCCATGTGCCCTCGGTGTGCCGCCGAATATGCCGATCCCGGTGATCGCCGATTCCACGCCCAACCGGCGTGCTGCCCGGCCTGCGGGCCGCGGTTGTGCCTGCTTGACGCACAGGGCAGGCAGTGCGCGGGCGACCCCATTGCCGCGGCGGTGAGCCGGCTGCGGGCGGGGGCGGTCCTGGCGGTCAAGGGGCTCGGTGGCTACCACCTGTCGGTCGACGCCGGCGAACAGCACGCCGTGGCCACCCTGCGGTCGCGCAAGCACAGGGAGGAGCGGCCCTTCGCGCTCATGGTCGCCGACCTGCAGGCGGCCGCGGCGCTGGTCGAGGTCGACCCGGCCGAGGCGGCGCTGCTGAGCGACATCGCCCGGCCCATCGTGCTGCTGCGCCGCCGGCCCGCTGCGGCGGTCGCCGACGCGGTCGCCCCCGGGTCGCCCTTCCTGGGAGTCATGCTCCCGTACACCCCACTGCACCACCTCTTGCTCGCGGCACACGGCGGGCCGCTGGTCATGACCAGCGGCAACCTCTCTGACGAGCCGATCGCCTTCCGGGACGCCGACGCCGCCGACCGGTTGGCCGCCATCGCCGACGCGTTTCTCGTCCACGACCGGCCGATCCACACGCGCGTCGACGACTCCGTGGCCAGGGTGGTCAGCGGGCGGGCGCAGATCCTGCGCCGCTCCCGCGGGTATGTCCCCCGGCCGATCCCCCTCCCATGGGCCTTCCCCCGGCACGTGCTGGCCTGCGGTCCGGAGTTGAAGAACACGTTCTGTGTTGGCCGCGATAACAACGCTTTCCTGTCACACCACATCGGCGACCTGGAGAATTTCGAGACTTTCAGCTCGCTTACCACAGGAATCACGCACTTTTGCCAACTGTTCGACATTCGACCGGAGATCGTTGCCCACGATCTTCACCCCGAGTATCTGTCGACGAAATATGCGCTGGAGCAGCCGGACGTGGAGTTGGTGGGGGTGCAGCACCACCATGCTCACGTCGTGTCCTGCCTCGCTGAGAACGCCGCGGACGGCCCGGTCATCGGGGTGGCTTTCGACGGGCTCGGCTGGGGCGGCGACGGGACGCTGTGGGGTGGGGAGTTCATGATCGCCGACCGGGTGGGATTCGAGCGCGCCGCGCACCTTGCGCCGGTTCCGCTGCCGGGCGGCACGATGGCAGTACGGCAGCCGTGGCGGATGGCAGCCGCGCACCTGGAGGCGGCCTTCGCCGGTGACCTGCCCGGCGGGCTCGATGTGGTCGACCGGCAGGGCCGGCGATGGACCGACGTCCTCGGGGCCGCGGCAGCGGGGGTCAACTCACCGCTCACCTCCAGCGTGGGCCGGTTGTTCGACGCCGTCGCCGCCGTCCTGGATGTCCGCGACGTGGTGAGCTACGAAGGGCAGGCCGCCATCGAGCTCGAACGCCTGGTCGACCCGGCGGAGACCGGCGATTACCCCGCTTCGCTGACCGGCGCGCCGGTCGTGCAGATCGACTGCGGCGAGATCATCCGGGCGATCGCGGCCGACGTCACGCGGGGGGTCCCGGTACCCGTGATCGCCGCGCGCTTCCACAACACGATGGCCCGGGTGGTGGTGGAAGTCTGCACCCGGATCCGCGACGACCGGGGGGTGGGCACCGTCGCCCTGTCGGGCGGGGTGTTTCAGAACGTCGTCCTGCTGACCGGCTGCGTGTCCCGGCTGGGAGCGGCGGGCTTTCGGGTGCTCACCCACTCGGTCGTGCCGTGCAACGACGGCGGGATCAGCCTCGGTCAGGCGGTGATCGCCGGCGCCCGGTCGGTGTGAGCCGGTGCCCGCAACGCTGCCTGGGTGACCTCCCAGAGCACGTGATAGAGCGTCGTCTGCACCTCCTGCACCCGGTGCACCGACGAGGAGGGGATGGCGAAGAGGAAGTCGAGGCAGTCGAGCTCGGCCATCTTGCCGCCGCCGTAGCCCGACATGCCGACCGTCACCAGGCCGTCCGCCTTGGCCCGCACGAAGGCCTGCAGCACGTTGGCCGAGCCGCCGCTGGTGGAGATACCGAGAGCCACGTCGCCGGCCCGGCCGAAGGCGGCGATCTGCCGGGCGAAGACTACCTCGAAGCCCACGTCATTGGACAGCGCGGTCATCACGGCGGCGTCGTTGGTCAGGCAGAGCGCGGGCAGGGCCGGCGTGCCCTCGGGTGGGTCGAAGAAGGTGTGCACGGCGTCCTGCGCGTCAGTGCTGCTGCCGCCGTTGCCGAACGCGAGCACCTTGCCGCCACCAGCGAAGGAACGGGCGAGTGCCGCGCCGCAGTCGGCCAGCCGCACCGCGAACTGCTCACCGATCCGCCGGCGGAGCTCCACGATCTCGTTGACCTTGTCGAGCGTGGAACCGGCGACGCTGGCGAGAGCGTCGTCGAGGGAAGTGGCACCGGTGTAGAGGAAGGGGTAGAGGGACTCGAAGCCGCCGCCCACCGCCTGCGGGTCGCTGCCGCTGCCGGCCAGCAGCTGGGGGCTGTCGAAGAAGACGTGCACCAGCTCCCACAGCACGTGGTAGAGCGTGACGTGCACCTCTTTGACGATGTTGGGGTC
>JBDUBV010000104.1:0-9856 GCA_040003795.1 Pseudonocardiales bacterium
CTGATGTTCGGACTGCCCGCCGTGGCACTCGCCCAGCATCACCGCACCGGCGCCGGCCTGTGGCTGGGCGAGGTTGTGGCCACCCTCGGCCTCGTCCTCGTGATCTTCGGAGTGGTCCGCTCCGGTCGCAGCCAGCTGGTGGCGGTAGCCGTCGGTGGCTACATCAGCGCCGCGTACTGGTTCACCAGTTCGACCAGCTTTGCCAATCCCGCCGTCACGGTGGCCCGGATGCTCTCCGACAGCTTCGCCGGCATCGCCCCCGGGTCGGTCCCCATGTTCGTGATCATGCAACTGCTGGGGGGCCTGCTCGGACTCGGCGCGATTCGGGTGCTGTATCCCGACGTGCCGGCCGTCGCCGCGCAGTTCACCGACCTGAGCAGTGAGCCATGACCGAGAGGCCCGTCGTACTCTTCGCCTGCATCCACAACTCCGGTCGCTCTGTCGCTGCCAAGGTGCTCGCCGAGCACTACGCCGGCGGTGCTGTCGAGGTTCGGTCCGCGGGCTCCGAGCCTGGGTCCTCGACCGACCCTGTCGTCGCAGCCGTCCTGGCCGAACGCGGTCTGTCCGCCGACGCCGAGAACCCAACGCAGCTCGATCGCGACATCGTGCGGGCCGCCGACGTGATCGTCACCATGGGCTGCGGCGAAACCTGCCCGGTCTTCCCGGGGAAGAGCTACGAGGACTGGGCGGTCGAGGACCCCGCCGGCCAGGACATCGCGGTCGTCCGCCTCATCGTCGACGATGTCGATGCCCGGGTCCGGGCACTGCTGGACCGGCTTGGCCTCACCGGCTATCCGTCGGCGGCCACGCACGGATGAGGGACTGGATCTTCTCGATCGCCTCGTCCAGGCCGATCCCTGGTTGTGCAGGGCCGCCGGTGGCCAGGCCGATGAGATAGGCCGTTAGCGGTGCCGCCGGGCGGGCGATGCCGTGCGCGACGTCACGCGTGAGCTCCAGGATCCGGTCGCGGTCGACCACCCCGTCGATGCCCAACTCGCGGCACGCCGCCGTCATCCACTCCTCCAACGTGTTCACGTCCACTCCCTCGCCCGTCGCAGGTCGTCCTCGGTGTCGCAGTCCAGCCACGGTGGCGGCTGACCGGTGTCCTGCGGCCCGGCCACTCGTGCCACCGCAACTGTGTCGTACAACCGCCGTGCGGCCTGCCCCTCAAGGTGGCCCAGCAGGGCAAGCTTGGTGCGCAGCGCATCCGTACGCCAGGCCGCCACGAGCAACTGATCTCGGCCGGTGTCGTCGACGAGTACGGCGGCAACGGCGCCGGCACCGGTCGCGGCCACGAGTGCCTCGACGGTGGCCGGCGTGACGAACGGGAGGTCGGCGGCCAGCACGACCACAATGGGAGCCTGCACGTGGGCCAGGCCGGCGGCGATTGCGGCAACCGGTCCGCCACCGGGCGGCAGCTCCCGGGTCAGGATGTACGGCAGCGAGCCCGCCGTCGGTGGGCCGACCACGATCCGGCGACCGGCACCGCCCACTGCCGCCAGGACCCGGTCGAGCAGGGTCACACCGGCGATTGCCAGCGACGGTTTGTTCGCGCCGCCGAGGCGCCTGGCCTGCCCGCCTGCCAGCAGTACCGCGTCGTAGGAGGTCATCGGGTGACGCGGCGGCGACTATCCGGGAGCCGCTCGGTCCTGCCCTGGGCGTCGAGCAACTCCATAAGCGGCACCGCCACCCGCCGGGTCGTATCCAGTGCGGCTCTCGCCTCGCTCACCGTGAACGGCTGGGGCAGCCCGGCCAGTACTTCGGCGGCGGCCCCGACGGCCGCAGGCAGCAAGTAGATCCCTTCGCCGATCTTGTCTAGTGCGCCGGCTCGGACCGCTGCCGCCAGCTGCCGGCTCCCGAGGCCCAACTCGGCCAGCCGGTGCGCCTCTGGGGCGGCGAAGGGTTGGGCCCGCAGGTCCTCGCGCAGCGTCGCGATCGACCGCTCGATCGAGGGCGGCAGCGCCGGCGCCGCGGACGTGATCCGGCCGTCGACGAGCCGCAGCGGTGCGGCGACAAGGGCCTGCACCAGCCGCAGGTCGGGAAGGCCGAGGCGCTGGCGCGCCGTCTCGACCGGCACGCCGTGCTCCAGTGGGTGCTCCGCCTGATGGTCGGCGGTGAGACGGGCCAACTGCTCCGCCAGAACCGCCCACCGAGACGGATCGACGGCCCAGTCGCCAACCGTTGTCATTCCGGCCGCTCCCGCGCCCATCGCAACGAGGTCGGCTGACTTGATCATGCCGCGCCGGCGCAGCTCCGCCGCCGCGTCGGGGCGGCCGTCCATGCTCGCCAGCTCCGTCCGCCGCAGGGCCGCGGCTCCGCGGCGGCGCAGCGGAGGTGGGCGCACGTCCAGCACGGTCGCCCCGGCCGCGATCCGGTGCCGGCCGGCGTCGCGCAGCAGCGCCCGATCCCCGATCCGCAGTGGCAGGGCCGCGGCCAGGCTCAGCCGCGCGGTGTCCGTCCCGATCGGGCGGACCCGCACCCCCACCTGGGCCGAGCCGATGTGCAGCAGGCAGGTGGCCGGCAGGTCGCCGGCGGCGTCGCCACGCAGCCGTACGTCGATCTCCGATCGGACCAGCCAGCGATCCGGCGTGAGCAGGGCCTGCCCTCGTCTCACCTCCTCGACCGGCAGGCCACGCAGGTTGACCGCGACCCGGCTGACCCCGACCGCCTCGGTGACCGGCGCGCCCAGCGACTGCAGCCCGCGTACCCGCACCGGCCGCATCGCCGGGGCCAACAGCAACTCCTGACCCACCCTGAGCCGGCCGGCGGCGAGCGTGCCGGTGACGACCGTGCCGGCGCCGCGGATCGTGAACGCCCGGTCGATCCAGAGCCGTACGTCAGCCGTGGCCTCCGGCGTGGGCAGCCGGTGCAGTAGCCGGTCGAGCCCGGCGCGCAGGTCATCCAGGCCGGCCCCGGTCCGGCCGCTGACCGTGCAAGAGGCGACGTCGCTGAGGCTGGTCCGGCCGATCTCCTTCAGCGCCCGAGCGGTGACCGGTGCGGGATCGCCCAGGTCGCTGCGCGTGACTGCCAGCAGGCCGTGCCGCACGCCGAGGGCGTCAAGGGCGTCGAGGTGCTCGGACGACTGTGGCATCCAGCCCTCGTCGGCGGCCACCACGAAAAGCACAGCCGGCACCGCCCCCACGCCGGCCAGCATGTTGGCGACGAAACGCTCGTGGCCGGGTACGTCGACGAACGCCACCTGCTGGCCTGAGGGCAGTGCCGTCCAGGCGAAGCCGAGATCGATCGTCATGCCACGCCGGTGTTCCTCCGCCCACCGGTCGGGCTCCATGCCGGTGAGGGCGCGCACAAGCGTTGACTTGCCGTGGTCGACATGCCCGGCTGTCGCGACGACCTGCATCAGCGCAGCCTATGCGGCACGCGACCGCGGCTGGTCAGGCTTGGGTGGCGGCCTCACCGACCAGGCCCTCGTCGGCGCTCTGCCGCTTGCGCGGCATCCTGGTGATCAGCGGCACGACGATGGCTACGAGAGCGATGATCGCAATCACGGTGTACGCGGTGGTGTAGTGCTTCGCGCTGCCGATAAGGGATGCCGCGATGAACGGGCCGACCACGCCGCCGATGCTCCAGGCGATGATCATCAGGCCGTAGATCGCCCCGGCGTGGCGGACGCCGAAGAAATCACCGGCGGTGGCCGGCATGGTGCCGAACCCGCCGCCGTAGCACAGGTAGATCACCGCAGCCAGGACGAAGAACAGCGCAGCGGAGGAGGCGTGCGGCAGCAGCAGGAAGCACACCCCCTGCAGGCCCAGCATCAGGGCGAACGCGACCATCCGGCCCGTCTTGTCCGACAGGGCGGCCCACACGATGCGCCCGCCACCGTTGAAGATCGCCAGGATGCCCACCAGGCTGGCGGCGCCGGCCTTGCTGTAGCCGGCGATGTCGGTGGCTGAGGCCGCCGCCTGGGAGATCAGGGCGATGCCGGCGGTGACGTTGAGGGCCAAAATGGCAGTCAGTAGGTACCACTGCGGGGTGCGTAGGGCCTCGCCCTGGGTGTAGTCGCGGCCGCTGTCCACCACGCGCCCGGTGGTCGGGGGCTGCCAGCCGGGCACCTTGTACCCCTCGGGTGGGTTGCGGAAGAAGAACGCGCCGATCAGCGACATCACCAGGTAGCCGATGCCCAATGGCAGGAACGCCTTGGTCGGCACGTCCGGAGTCCTGTCGATCAGCCGCTGGGCGACCGGTGAGGTGAGCACGGCGCCGAAGCCGAAGCCGCCCACGGCCAGGCCGGTGATCAGGCCGCGTCGGTCGGGGAACCACTTCTGCAGCATGGCGATTGGCACGATGTAGGCCAATCCCAGGCCGAAGCCGCTGATCACGCCATAGGTCGCCACCAGCAACCATAGGTCGCCGTGGCCACGGGCGAAGGATGCCCCGATCGTGCCCAGGGCGTAGATGACGCCTCCGGTGAGCGCCACCAGCCGCGGTCCCCGCCGGTCCTGGATCCGGCCGCCGATAAAGGTGCCGATGAAGATCATCCCGATGGTGACCTCGAAGGGGATGGCTGCCTGCGCCTTGGTCAGGTGGAAGGCGTCGGAGCTCTGCAGGGCCTTGGCGAACACGCTCCAGGCGTAGACGGCGCCGATCGAGAACTGCAGGAGCAAGGCGGCGAGGACGAGTCCCCACCGTCCGCGAGTGGGGTTATCCTTGTTGACCGCTGCCTGCGTCATGGTGGGCTCCGTTCCGGCTCCTGGCCTTGAGCCGTTCGCGCTGTGGGACGACCGTGTACTTCGGGTCGCGGGCAGATGCTTGCCCAGCTTCGAAGATTCCGAACCTCGTGCAGGCGGACCCGGCCAGCAGGGCGACGCCCGAGACCGCCGCGGCGGCCCGGCTGCGGCCGCCCAAGAGGCCCGCACCGACGGCACCGGCAACAGTGAGTGCCTTGCTGGCCCGCATGAGGCGGGCCGCCTTGCCGGTGTGCAGCGGCTCGGCGGTGATACCCATGGCGGCCTCCATCCGGTGCTCCATGGCCAACTCCAGGAGCGCGCCACCCACTGCCATCCGCCGGGCCGGGCCGGCCTGCCCGACCGGCGCGCCGAGCATGCCCAGCCCACCTGCCGCGGCCGCGGCAGACCCGGCGAAGACGAACGGCAGCTCGTGGCGCGCCGCGAACCACGACGGCGTGGCCGTGTCCGCCAGCAGCACCGCGGTGTAGGTGGCCACCCCGGGCGCGATGGCGGCGGCCGCCAGGCCGGCCGGCGAGGCGGCCAGGCCGAGCGCCTTGCCCAGGAGCCCGTCACGCAACCGGACGGGCAACAGGCCGCGCAGCTCCGCGGCAGCTGCGAGGCCGGCCATCGGGCTGTAGCCGAACAGGATCCAGGTGCCGACCGACATCGGCGAGGTGGGCTTCGCCACCCGCAGCATGTTCAGGAACCGCGACGGGCGGCCCAGGTCGTGCACCAGCGCAGCGAAGGTCAGCAGGATGCCGAACAGGGCGCCGAGGCGCCCGGTGCGGGCCAGGGCGGGCCGGTCGGTGGCAGCAGCCCCGGCGGCCAAGAGAGAGGATCCGGCGGCCAAGCCGCCGAGGAACAGGTAGGCCGGGATGTCGGCCTCCCAGGGCGAGGCCTTGACGACCGGGCGCCCGTAGTAGGACGTGAATGTCGCCTCAGGCACCATCGCCCGCTCGGCCCGACCGCGACCACCACCGCCCCGGCGCCGCCGCCGACCGCCCGCAGCCCCCAACGAGGTCGCCGTCGTCGTCATCGGCCGGCCCCGGCGAACACCGCGACAGCCCCGGCCAGCAGCGTGAGCGCGGCCAGCCCGGCCCTGCGCCACATGACCGGCAACTCTCGGGTACACACGACGGGATCCGGCGGCAGGCCGTACACCTCCGGCTCGTCGAGCAGCAGGAAGATCGCCCCAGTCCCGCCGACACCATTGGACGGGTCCGCCCCGTAGAGCCGCGCGTCGGTTACGCCCGCCTCGTGCAAGGTGCTCACCCGCTGCGCCGCCCGCTCGCGCAACTCCTCGACATCGCCGAACTGGATCGACTCCGTCGGGCAGGCCTGGGCGCAGGCCGGTGTCAGGCCCTCACCGAGACGGTCGTAGCACAGCGTGCACTTCTGGGCGATGCCGACGTTGGGCGTGGTCGCCTTGTCGCCGATGCGGCGGTCGATCACGCCGTACGGGCAGGCAGGAACGCAGTAGCCGCAGCCGTTGCAAATGTCGTCCTGCACGACCACCGTGCCGAACTCGGTGCGGAACAGCGACCCGGTAGGGCACACGTCCAGACAGGCCGCCTCGGTGCAGTGCTTGCACACGTCGGAGGACATCAGCCAGCGGAAGTCGGTGCGCTTACCGTCCTCGTCAACGCCGCCGGGCAGCTCCAGCGACGGCATCCCCAGGTCGACCGGGGCACGTATGGCGGGCTGCTCGATGAAGGCGACATGCCGCCAGGTGCTGGCACCCAGGGCGCCGGTGTTGTCGTAGGACGACCCGAGCAGTGCCAGCCCATCCTCGGGGACGTGGTTCCACTCCTTGCACGCCACCTCGCAGGCCTTGCAGCCGATGCAGACGGAGGTGTCGGTGAAGAAACCCTTGCGCGGCGGGGGGTCGACCCAGCCGGCGGCCTCGGCTACGTCATTGCTCACGGGTCCTCCTGGCGGTCACTGCGTCGTTGCTGGTCTCCACCGTGATGCCGGCCCGGCTGCGGTATTCGGCCACGAAGCGCAGCAGCTCAGGACCGCGCGGGCGCCGGCCGGGCACGATGTCGCAGGAGGCCACCTTGGACTCCTGGATGTGCACGTTGGGGTCGAGCGTCAGCCCCAGCAGGTCGTTGGCCGAGTCGCCCTGCACGAGCGCATTGTTGCCGACGCCCCAGTGATACGGCAGCCCCACCTGGTGGATCACCCTGCCGCCGACCCGCAGCGGCACGACTCGCTCGGTCACCAGAACCCGCGCCTCGATGGCCGCGCGGGCCGTGACGACGGTGGCCCATCCGCCGTTTTCCAGGCCCCGCTCGGCGGCCAGCTCCGGGGAGATTTCGCAGAACATCTCCGGCTGCAGTTCGGACAGGTACGGCAGCCAGCGGCTCATCCCGCCCGCTGTGTGGTGCTCGGTGAGGCGGTAGGTCGTGAAGACGTACGGGAAGACCTCGCTGCCCGGCAACGGCGGCGAAGGGTTGCTGAGATTCTCCTTGCGCTTGACCACCTCGCGTGCCGGGTTGGCCTGCTGGCCGTACACCGCGTTGCGCACCGGCGACTCCTGCGGCTCGTAGTGCGCCGGCAGCGGGCCGTCGAGCACGCCGGTCGGCGCGTAGAGCCAGCCCTTGCCGTCGGCCTGCATGATGAACGGGTCGTCACCGGCCAGCGCCGCGACGCCGCGGGCACCGTCCTCGGGGCGGTAGGACGGGGCCTTGGTCTTGGGGAAGTCGGGGATGTCGTGGCCGGTCCACTCACCACTGTCGGAATCCCACCACACGTAGGCCTTGCGCTCGCTCCACGGGCGTCCCTCGGGGTCGGCCGAGGCGCGGTTGTAGAGGATCCGCCGGTTGGCCGGCCACGCCCAGCCCCACTCCGGGGCGACCCAGGACTGCTCGCTGCCGGGCTTTCGCCTGGCCGCCTGGTTGACCCCGTCGGCGTACACACCGGTGTAGATCCAGCAGCCTGCGCTGGTCGACCCGTCGTCGCGCAACTCGGTCAGGGCCGGGACGAACTGCCCGGTCTTGTCGCCGGTGAGAAATCGACCGTTGATCTCCTGCAGCACCGCCTCGCCGTCGGGGTCGTCGGGGGTGTCCATCGGGTAGTCCCAGGTCAGCGCCTGGAGCGCGGCGTCGCGCTCGTCGGTGCTACCGGCCAGGCGCTTGCGGATGATGTCGCCGAGCTTCCAGTAGAACGACAGCTCGCTACGGGCGTCACCCGGCGGCTCGACGGCCTTGTGCCGCCACTGCAGCATCCGCTGGGTCTGGGTGAAGGTGCCCTTCTTCTCCGTGTGGGCAGCGGCGGGGAAGAAGAACACCTCGGTGCCGATCTCGGTGGTGGACAGCTCGCCGGTGGCGATCTCCGGGCCGTCCTTCCAGAAGGTCGCCGACTCGATCAACTGCAGGTCGCGGACCACGAGCCACTTGAGGTTGGCCATGCCCAGGCGCTGCAGCTTGCCGTGCGCCGAGCCCACGGCGGGGTTCTCCCCCACCAGGAAGTAGCCCTCGACCTTGCCGTCAATCATCCCGACCACGGTGCTGTACGTGCCGTGGTCGCCGGTCAGCCTCGGCAGCCAGCCGAAGCCATAGTCGTTGGCCTCGGTGGCGGCGTCGCCGAACCACGCCTTGAGCAGGCTGACGGTGTAGGCCTTGGCGTTGACCCAGAAGCCCTTCTGGTCCGGTGAGGCGATCCCGCCGATGTACTCCGCCAGGTCGGAGGACTTACCGGCGTTGGGCATCGGCAGGTAGCCCGGCAGGATGTTGAACAGCGTCGGGATGTCGGTGCTGCCCTGGATGCTGGCATGCCCGCGCAGGGCCAGGATCCCGCCGCCCGGCCGCCCCATGTTGCCCAGCAGCAGCTGGATGATCGCCGAGCCGCGGATGTACTGCACACCGACCGAGTGCTGGGTCCAGCCGACTGAGTAGACCCAGGCCGTGGTGCGCTCCCGGCCGCTGTTGGCGGTGACCGCCTCGCACACTGCCCGGAACTGCTCGGGCGAGACGCCGCACACCTCCTGCACCAGCTCCGGGGTGTAGCGGGAGTAGTGCCGCTTGAGCACCTGGAACACGCACCGCGGGTGCTGCAGCGTCATGTCGCGGGGCAGGTCGTGCGCGCCGCTGGCCGTCGCACCGCGGCCACCGGTGTGGTCGCCGATCCGCTGCTCGGTGTGGCTGGCGGCCCCATCACCGCTCTGCTGCGCCCCGGTGTCCATCCCTTCGTAGGCCCAGGTCGTCGGGTCATAGGAGCGCGCGTCCTCGTCGAAGCCGGAGAACAGCCCGTCGAGGTCCTCGGTGTCGCTGAAGTCCTCCCGGACCAGCATCGAGGCGTTGGTATAAGCGACGACGTAGTCCTTGAAGTACTTCTCGCCCGCCAAGATGTAGTTGACGATCCCGCCGAGGAAGGCGATGTCGCTGCCGGCTCGCAGCGGCACGTGCAGGTCGGCGACAGCAGAGGTCCGGGTGAACCGCGGGTCGATGTGGATGATCTTGGCGCCGCGCTTCTTGGCCTCCATCACCCACTGGAACCCGACCGGGTGGCACTCGGCCATGTTCGAGCCCTGGATGACGATGCAGTCAGCGTTGGCCAGGTCCTGCTGGAACGTCGTGGCGCCGCCGCGACCGAACGAGGTCCCCAGACCGGGGACGGTGGAGCTGTGTCATATGCGGGCCTGGTTCTCGATCTGGATCGCGCCCAGAGCGGTGTAGAGCTTCTTCATCAGGTAGTTCTCTTCGTTGTCCAGCGTCGCCCCGCCGAGGCTGGCGAAGCCCAGCGTCCGGCGCAGCGGGTGCCCGTGGTCGTCGACGTCCTGCCAGGTCCGCTCACGGGTTTCGAGCACCCGGTCGGCCACCATCTCCATCGCCTTGGACAACTCGAGCGGGGTCCAGTTCGTTGCGTAAGGCGCGCGGTAGAGCACCTTGGTCGCCCGGCTGGGGCTGTTGACCAGCTGCTCGCTGGCCGAGCCCTTGGGGCACAGCCGGCCGCGCGACACCGGGGAGTTGGGGTCACCCTCGATCTGCACGACCTTGTCGTCCTTCACGTAGACCTTCTGGCCGCAGCCCACGGCGCAGTACGGACAGATGCTGTCGACGACCCGGTCGGCGGTCTTCGTACGCGGCTGGAGGGCCCTGGTGCGGGCGGACTGGGCCGATGACCCGCGCCCGAGTGAGTCGCTACCGGTCACCTGGCGGACCACCGGCCAG
>JBDUBV010000105.1:0-9854 GCA_040003795.1 Pseudonocardiales bacterium
GCCCTCGGCGCGGTCGGCGCGAGAGGTCAGGGTGCTGGGCGAGATCGAACGGGTCCATGGTGACCCGCTGATCGGGCGCGGCCTCTACGGGGTCGGCAAGGTCCATGCCGTGCTCGCTCGCGCCGGCGGCGTCGAGGGCCGGCCAGTCTCGCGGCGCCAGGTCGAGCGACTCATGCGTGTGACTTCGGCGCCGCGGTCCAGCAGCATCCGGGCGGCGCGGCCGGAGGACAGAAGCGCGGTCACCGAAGTCGCGCGCGCGTCCAGCTGTTCCCGTCGCAGGAGTTGGCCGACGTCAAAGCCACACTCCTCGCGTTCCTCTCCGGCGCGACCGAGGGTGACCGCTGGCTCGTCGACGACACCCCATGGCGTCGCGGCCATCGCGTACCACGGGCCGGAACGGATGACCGAGGACACCTGGAACCTCTGCTCGCTGTCCACCCCGAACACCAGAGCCAAGGCCGCGGAGCTGCACTCGTGCGTCACGTCGAGCAGGACCTTCGAGAAGCAGGTGCTCGGGTGCTGCTGTTCGAGACGTCCGGAGTGCCCTGTCGGCAGCGAGCTGGCCCACCGCAGATGCGACCGAGGCACCCGCAAGGCCCTCCCTTGGTGTCGTCGCAGCCGCCGGTGGCCCGGCCGAGGGCCGTCGAACTGCCGCTGTACCGATATCGGTGTCAGGCATTGCGGTGGTCTTACCTGTAGGGCGGACATCGACATGGCGACCCCCGAGATTCGTAGCATCGGCTCGGTGACGTATAGAGGGCCGGGCGGGGCTGACGAGCGGGCCGGGCCGGACATTGACCAAATGGACGCCGACACCGCGTACTGGCTGCGGTCCCTCACCGCGTCGGGTCGGGAACGGGATACCGCGCTCGTTCGGTTGCACGCACTGCTGCTGCGGATCGCCCGCTCGGAGGCGCGGCGACGCTCACCCCAATTTGGGGTCACCGGCCCGGAGTTGGACGACCTCGCTCATCAGGCCGCGGCCGACGCGCTGCTGGCCATCACAACCAAGCTCGGCCAGTTCCGCGGGGACAGCCGGTTCACGACGTGGGCTTACAAGTTCGTGGTATTCGAGGTCGGCGCCAAGATCAACCGTCATCACTGGCAGCGGCCCGGCGTGGCCATGGACGGGCAGGCTTGGGAGCGGCTGCCCGCACGGTTCGGGATGCAACCTGAGGCGCAGCTCGATTGGCGCGATCTGGTCGCGGGCGTGCGTCAGGCGGTCGAACAGGAACTGACCGAGCGCCAACGTCGGGTGTTCGTCGCAATCATGGTAGGCGGGATGCCGCTCGACGTGCTGGCCGCGCAGATCGGAGCAAACCGCAACGCCGTCTACAAGACGATGTTCGATGCCCGACGTAAGATCCGCGCCGCGCTTGTCGCTGATGGTCTGATCAAAGAATCCACGTCGGACCAGACATGGGGGAGGGCGACATGACCGATTGGGCCGCTCTCGATCACCTGCTGCGCACCGATCCACTCGACGCCGGGTGCGGCCGCGCCATGGAGTTGCTCGACGTCTACGCCGAACTGCTCCGGCAGGACGGCGACGTCGCCCGGGCGCGTTACCCGCAGGTCGCGGCGCACGTCCGCGCCTGCGGGCCGTGCGCGGAGGACCTCGAGGGATTGCTGCAGGCCATGGAGCAGACCAATTGATTTCTACCGGGCACCTCGAACGCTGGAGCACACCATGACCGACACCGCAGTCGCCGCCGACCGCGACTTCCCCCAGATGGCCGCAGCCACCGACCGAGTCGAGCCGGCGCCGCGCCGTGTGCGGGCCACCCTCGGCGGCGAACAGATCTTCGACACCACGCGCGCCCGTTACGTGTGGGAGTGGCCGTTCTACCCGCAGTACTACATCCCGATCGACGACATTGACACCCGCTTCCTTGTCGACGAACAACGTGATCAGCGCCTGCACCGCGGGACGGCGCGCCAGCACGGATTACGAGCCGGCGGCCAGGACCGGCCGGGCAGCGTGCGCGTATTCGGCGACGACGCCTCCCACGGGATTGCCGGTACCGCACGCATCGACTGGGACGCCCTCGACGCCTGGTACGAGGAGGACGAGCAGGTCTTCGTTCACCCGCGCAACCCCTACGTGCGGGTCGACGCGCTGCGCTCACACCGCCACGTCCGGATCGAGCTCGACGGCGCGCTTCTGGCCAAGAGCACCTCGCCGGTCCTGGTCTTCGAGACCGGTCTGCCGACCCGCTACTACCTCGACCGCACCGACGTCGACTTCTCCTATCTTCTCCGAAGCGACACCAAGTCCGAATGCCCCTACAAGGGCACCACCACCGACTACTGGTCGGTGCAGATCGCTGACGAGGTCCGCGACGAGCACAGAGACCTCGCCTGGTCCTACAGCTTCCCGACCCGTCAGCTCTTGCCCATCACCGGACTGGTCGCCTTCTTCAACGAGAAGGTCGACATCACCCTCGACGGCGTCCTGCTCGATCGGCCGCACACCCACTTCGTATGAGTGCGCTTCGCTCCACAGCGCGGCCTCGGCTGTGGCCGAGGTTCGGCAGCACGCTGCGCTCGACCGCGGTCACTGCGCGGCTCGGACGTATGGTCGGCATCGCCTTCGGGATCTGCTTCGTCACCGGACTGCTCAGCCACTATCAGTACGGCCCGTGGTCCTGGTTGCCGGAGCCGGCGCGTCCGCTCTGGGGATACCGGGTGACCCAGGGCCTGCACGTGGCCACCGGGACGGCCGCAATCCCGCTGCTGCTGGTCAAGCTGTGGTCGGTGTATCCGAACCTGTTCAGGTGGCCACCGATCAAATCGATCAAGCACGGGCTCGAGCGGGCCACGGTGTTCCTGCTCGTGTCATCGGCCTTGGTGCAGCTGGCCACGGGATTTTTCAACGTTTTGAACTGGTACCCGTGGCCTTGGGGCTTCGTCCTGGTCCACCGTTTCCTGGCCTACGTGGTGATCGGCTCGATCCTCTTGCACATCGCGGTGAAGCTGCCGGACATCAAGTACGGGCTGAGCCAGAAGGTCGCCGACGGCGACGTGTTGACCGAGATCCCGTGGAGCGATAACCCCGAGGCACACAGCAACGCCGGACCGTTGCCGCCGCCGAAGACGCCCGCACTGTCGCGCCGCGGGCTGCTCGCCGCGACCGGCGCGGGGGTTGGCGCTGTCGTCGTCACATCCGTCGGTGAGACCGTCACGCCGCTGGCCCCGATCGGTCTCCTGGCGGTTCGGCAGTCGAAGGAAGGGCCGCAGCGGGTGCCGGTCAATCGCACCGCGATGCAGGCCAACGTCGTAAACCGCGCGACGTCGCCCTCGTGGCAGCTGCAGGTCACAGGCCCGAGGCCGTTCACGGTCGGGCTGGCCGAGCTGGAGGCGCTGGCCGCCCACGAAGCCCACCTTCCGATCACGTGCGTCGAGGGGTGGAGCGTCGGCGCCCAGTGGCGCGGCCTGCGGCTGATCGACGTGGTCGAGCGTGCCGGCGGTGACGCCAACTCGCGGATCCGGGTGGTGTCGCTGGAGCCGGACGGCGCCTACAACCAGTCCATGCTCGAGGGTCCGCAGGTGTCGCATGCCCTGCTGGCCACGCACCTGAACGGCGAGCGGCTCGACGTCGACCACGGCTACCCGCTGCGGCTCATCTCGCCCAATCGTGCCGGTGTGCTCAACACCAAGTGGCTGTCCCGGGTCGAGGTGCGCTGATGTTGAAGTGGCGGATCGCCATCGGCACCGCGGGGGTGGCGTTGGGCCTGTTCGGCGTCTATCGGCTGTTTACTCAGGTACCGCTCGACAATCTGTTCGCGCTGGCCCGCTGGCTGATCGGCGCGGTCATCCTCCATGACCTGATCCTGTCGCCGCTCGTGGTCGGCGCCGGCTGGGCGATCTCGCGCGTCGTGCCGTCCCCGGGCCGCGGGTTCGTCCAGGCCGGACTGATCATCGCCGGGCTGATCACGGTCATCGCAATTCCCATGATCTACCGAGAGGACACCCACCCCCGGAGCAAGGCCATTCTCCAGCAGGACTACAGCCGCAACCTGGCGATCCTGCTGGGCATCATCGCCGGTGTCGCCCTGCTCGCCTACGCCGCCCGCGTCGCCCGCGACCGGTCTCACCGGTCCGTCGGGCTGTCGACGAACGACGACGCATCCTCATAGGACCGGCAACACGGGTCTCTCGCGTCCCAGGAGCCATACTGTGGGCGTTTGGCCGTTCAGACCGGGCGGTTAACCGAATCAGTAGGGGTCAGTTGCATTAGCCAGCGACCGACGCTAGGCGATTCGCCGGGCAGAGGCGTTCAGGAGACGAGGGCACCGGTACTTCGGCCAGCGGAAGTTCGATGCGAGAGCACGAGCTGGACCCCGGACTGGTCTCGACTGTCACCCTCCCGCCGTGCCCGGCGACTAGGGCAGCCACGATGGAGAGCCCGAGCCCGGTGCCGCCGTCGTCCCGGCTGCGAGATGTGTCAGTGCGGTAGAACCGCTCGAACACTCTGGCGGCGTCCTGCTCGGTCATTCCCGGACCCTCGTCGGCGACGGCCACGACCACCGACCGGCCACCGGTGCGGCCGCCGCCCTCGGTGGCGACCCGGACGGTGACCGGCGTGCCGGCGGGCGTGTGCTGCACGGCGTTGCTCAGCACGTTGGCCAGGACCTGGCGCAGCCGCGGCTGATCGCCGGTGACGATCGGGGGCGGATCGGTCGCTCCGACCTCGAGGCGGATGGGGCGGGACGGGTTCATGGCTTGCAGGTCCTGAACCGCGTCGGCAGCGACGGCCAGCATGTCGACCCGACGCTGGGCGAGTGGGCGCTGCTGGTCCAGGCGCGCCAGCATGAGGAGGTCTTCCACCAGAAGGCCCATCCGCTGGGCCTCGTCCTCGATACGCCTCATAAGTCGGGGGATGTCGCCGGCGGCTCCTGCCGCTCCCTGCCGGTACAACTCCGCGAATCCGCGGATCGAGGTTAGTGGGGTACGAAGTTCGTGGCTCGCGTCGGCTATGAACCGCCGCATTCGCTGCTCGGATTGCCGCGCGGCGTTTTCCGACACCCGCATTTGCTCTTCGGAGCGTCGTGCGGCTGCTTCGGACGCCGCTCGTTGCCTGAACGCCGTCTCGATGTCGGTCAGCATCGTGTTCAGCGCTGCGGACAGCGAGCCGACCTCGGTGCGCGGATCGGCGCTCGGAACCCGCTGGGTCAGGTCTCCGGCGGCGATCGCGGCAGCGGTCTGCTCGACCTGCCGCAACGGACGCAGGCTCACTCGCACGATCAGGTATCCCACCGCCGCGAGGATCACGACGGCCACGGCGCCGATGACGGCCAACAAGACCGCCAGGCGCCCCACTGTGCCCTGCACATCGCCCAGGCTCTGCGCGACCAGCAACGTCCCCGGGCTGCCGTCGGTCAGGGTCACCGGCTGGAGCAGTACCCGCCATTGTTCGTCACCGCTCACCGCGCCGGTGGTGAACGTCCGCGATCCCTGCGAGCGGGATTGGGCGGCAGTCAGGCGCGGCAGCCGCGGCAACGGCTCACTCGCGTCGATCAAATCGCTAGTCGGCCCATACGTCACCTGCCCGCCGCTGTCAGTCACCGCCACCACGAACGCACTCGGAAGCCGGCGCCGGTCTCCGTCCCGCCCGGGGGAACCCGGGCCACTGCCGCCGGACGGGGCGCCGGATCCGGAGACCGGTACTTCGCTGCTCGGATGCTCGGCAACAGCCCGCAGCTGCGAATCGAGCCGTCCAGTGAGATAGGACCGCATCGTCGCCACCCCGGCCGCTCCCGATCCGGCCAGCGCAACGCTGACCAGCAGCAACACGGTCGCGACGAGCTTCACCCGCAACGGATGCGCGCCCCCAACCCACGCGCACGCCGCGCAGCCGAGTGCGATCTGGCCACGAGCGTCGTCAGCGCGGACAGCACGGTCACACTCGAGACATCCGGAGCACGTACCTCACGCCGCGCAACGTCTGCTTCCGATCGTCAACCCGGTGATCTTGTCCTCGGTGGAGTCCCGCGCCGTGAGGAACAGCACCGGGCATCGGATGCCTTCCGACCCCATCCGGCGCACGACCTCGAACCCGTCGATGCCGGAAATCATCACGTCCAGGACCACCAGGTCCGGCCGAATGTCGCCTGCTGTTTGAAGTGCTTGGTAGCCATCCAGCGCGGTGGCCACGTCGAAGCCGGCGTAGCGGAGACTGGCGGAGAGCAACTCGACGATGTTCGCGTCGTCCTCCACGATCAGTAGCCGAGCCTCCCCGGGCCGCGCTGGCTTGGGATCGCTGCTCACTGTCCACTCCTCACGCCGCCAGTTTCCGCGATTGCCCTGGAGCTTCCTGGCAACCAGCTGGGAAGTACCTGGCAAGAGTCGAAGGAGAGGGGCTACCGCCCCAGCAACTGCACGAAGGACGGTTCGACCTCTGAATGCGCACTGCCACAAAACCCACAGGGTCAGCGCAGGTAGCGCTTATCCCCCATGGGCAATGTCGAACGTGTGCCAGGACGGCACCCGCTCGAGCCACAGGGCTCGGCGACACAGAAAGGAAGTGCTCTCATGTATCCCGTACGCAAAATGGTTGCCGGCGGCGTGCTGGCCGCTGCGGCGTTGACCGGCGGCGCCCTCGGCGCGACGCTGTTCGGCACGGCCAACGCGGCCACCAACGCCTCCGACTCCAACTCCTCGGCGACAGGTACGTCATCGACGGCCCCGCACACGCCCAACTGGAGCAAGGGAGGACACCAGGCCAACGGCAAGACCGAAACTGTTCTCACCGGTGACGCGAAAGCCAAGGCCATCGCTGCCGCCAAAGCCGCCGTACCGGGCGCCACTGCTCAGCGCGCCGAGTCCGACGCCGAAGGAGCCACCTACGAAGTCCACATGACCAAGACCGACGGCTCGATCGTCACCGTCAAGCTCGACGCCAACTTCACGGTGACCGGGACGATCAACGGAATGGGCTGAGTCTGCAGAACCCCGGCTGCTGGCCCGGGGCGAACCCGGGCCAGCAGCCCACAACCTTTGGCTCAGTGACTCAGGTGTGACGTTCGGTCCGCGCGCTGAACCGCGGCGAGCGACGACCTGAGGGTTACCACGGCAGTGGTTCGCCGTCGCAGAAGAGGCCGCCGGTGGGTCCGTTGTCGGGCAGGGTGGCGGCCCAGGCCGACGCGGCGTGCGCTGTCGCCTACCGGGCGGACCGTGGTCTCGGCCCCGGCGCCGATCCCGTTCAGCTACGTACGCGGCCCGAAAGCCGTTGCCTGCGCCGACGCCCGCCACGTAGACGACCGAGGTCGTTTCGTTCGGGTGGCGCGCGGCGTATCGGACAGCGAGTTCGGCACCCTACGAGTGGCTTAACAGGGCCCAACGGTTAATGCCCAACGCCTGCCGGAGCTGCTTCAGGTCGTGAATCTCTTCCGGGCGGTGAAAGCATGCCGTCGTGAACCATCCCGCTTTCCGGTCGTCGTTGACGTGCACGCCGCCGGCAACGTCGACCTCGACCATGTGGGCGAAGCGTGGGTCGCCTAGGTATCCGTGAACGATTCCATCCGCCGTCGAGGCCCACCGGCTGATGGCCGCCACGACAGCGATTCCGCCCTGGCGCAGCACCCGGCGCGCTTCGTGCAGCGCAGCCCAAGGCGGACAACCGCCTGCGAGTCGAACGTCGCCATTAACCACCAGCACACGCACTCGATCTCCCCCGACGAGGGAGCATGCTGCCGCGCATCACCTCAAGCGTTGAGATCCGTTGGGCCAGGCAGGTCTGGCTCCAGATTCCCTGAAGTAGAAGTGGCCCATCCTCCTCGCCGAAGAGTTGTTGCCCGCGGATCTGAAAGGTCCCATGCGCCGTATCAAAAGATCGTCACCGCGGCCCTGGCCGCCACCGGCGTCGCTGCAGGTATCGGGCTCTCCACCGGTGTAGCCCTCGGGGATGCGTCACCGTCACCGAGCGTCACCTCCGAACAGGACGCCCCAGACAGCGACAACGGCGGCGACAACGGTCTGCACTTCACCAGCTCAGTGACCGCGCCACAGACGGAGACGGCCGACGAGACAGGCGAACCGGCAGCGCTACTGCCCCTGGCCAAGATCGACGCCGTGCCCGCGAAAGGCAACGAATCCGTCCTCGCGACCAAGGCGCACCCCAACTAAGCCGCCGACGGGCCCGAGGACAGCACCTACACCGACTGACCTGAGCTTGATCTGCGCCTGTCCAAACCCGCTCCATCGGACCTAGGATGTCGCTGCAATCGTCGTAGGGGGCTGTCATGCGCTCAACCGTCTTCATCGCCGCCGCTTCGCTGGGTATCAGCCTGCTCGGCTCGCCTGCGGCGGGGGCCGTTCCGTCGTCGGCCGTGGCCGCGCGGGTGCCGGCGAACGTCGACGTTAGCCAGCGGGTGACTAACGAATCGGAGGAGAGCGTCGCGGTCAACCCGACCAACCCGAACAACATCGTCATCGTTTCGAACGTCGTAGTTCCGGCGGCCGGCATGTTTGCGGCAGTGAGCTTTGACGGCGGCAGGTCCTGGACCAGCCGACTGATCGGGAACAATGACAACCTCGGTGCGGCCTGCTGCGATCCCACCCTGTCCTTCGATCGCTTCGGCAACTTGTTTTTGTCCTACCTCTACAACGTCGGCAACACCGTGCCGGTGGCCCTGAGCACCGACGGTGGACGGCACTTCACCCTGCTCGCCAACATCGCCAACCCGGCCACCCAGACGACCCTGTCCAGTGAGCGGCGCGGCCTGTTCCGGTTTGTTGACCAGCCGACGATCGTGGCCGGGCAGGGTGAGGTCTGGGTGGTGTTCAACGCCGGCGGTCCGCTGGTGGCGACCGGTGCCAGAGTGACCGGCCTCGGTAGGGTTGGTTCCTTCGCGGCGGTCCAAGTCATCCCAGGCACGAACAACTGCACCTACGGCGACCTTGCGATCGGCCCGTCGGGGCAGGTAATGCAGGTTTGCACGCTGGGCGAGAGCGGTCAGGGCGGCGGCAAGCTGTTCGTGAACGTTGACCCGGACGGGCTCGGCCCGGCCGGATTCGCCAAGCGCGTCTCGGTGACCGATACGCACGTCGGTGGGTTCGACTTCATCCCGCCCCAACCGGACCGGTCAGTAGATGCCGAGCCCGGACTCGCCTGGGACCGCACCGGCGGGGTGCACCGCGGCCGGGTGTACCTGGTCTATACCCACGAGATAAAGAACGAGAGCGACAACACCGACATCGAGGTCAGGTACTCCGACAACCAGGGCGCGACCTGGAGCGCTCCGGTGCGCGTCAACGACGACGCGGGGACTAACAGCCAATTCCTGCCCAAGCTCTCCCTCGACCCCGTCAGCGGGGACCTGGCCGTCGTCTGGTACGACGCCCGCAATGACGCCGGCGCCGGCGGCCCCGGGGACACCGACGGTCTGCCGGACACCGACGCGCAATTCTGGGGGGCGTTCAGTGCCGACGGGCGCAGCTTCACTCCCAACCTGCAGATCAGCGCCGGCACCTCAAACGCTGTCGACGCCCGGAACGGCATCGACTACGGCGATTACAGCGGGCTCTCCTTCCTACACGGGATCGCCCACCCCGCGTGGGCCGACAACTCCAACAGCACCGGCAACAACCCCGATGGCACCCTGCACGCGCTGGACATCTACACCGCATCAGTCCCCTCCGCGCTGCACTGACCCGCTATCTGCGCGGCGCCTGCCGCGAGGCCGGCTGCGGCTCTTCGATGGGCTGGGCCATCGACCAGCGCGCGGACTATCCATGGTCGGATGAGATCTCCAGTGGCGGCTTCGGCCCGCGCCCATCAGTACCCATCGTTAAGAGGTCACGTCCCGCGGCGTGGTGTGTGAGCCGACTCCCGCGTGATCTTGGTTTGGACT
>JBDUBV010000244.1:0-2934 GCA_040003795.1 Pseudonocardiales bacterium
CAAGCCTAGAACGGCACTCCCCGTCGCGTCTTGACACAGAGGGGAGCCAGATCCGATTAGTCCCTGGGGCCTCGCCCACAAGAGATGCCCATTCTGCAGGTACGTCAAGGTTGGGCTGTCTTGGCCGCCCGGTTATGACTGGTGCCCAGCCCTTCCACGGACCGCCTCCCGCATGGCCCAGGCTGCGACTGACCCGATCAGTGGCATGGCGGAAGTTGGCGGACCAGCGAGTAGGGACGGCTCTGTTCGCTCGACGCCGCTCGGTCCTTATTTCGTTCCCACGATGCAGCGTGCCACGCCCGGAACCTCGTAGGTTCTTGCGGTGACAACGACCAACGTTCGTGACCTCTCCGCATGAGCGCCGTGCATCCCGCGAACCGCTTATTGAGTTGACGAGAGCCCGACGATAACGAGGGTGATGAACGCTGCGATCGTAGCTGCAGAGAGGAACTTCTCCATCTTCTCGCCCTCGGGACCGCCCGAGGCGTTCGCGAGGCCAGCGATGATCGCTACAACGAGAACGATTGGGCCGCCGAGCTTAGTGAAGTGCAGGATCTCGACGATGTCGTGCACGACTGGCTCCCCCACAGGCGGTGGCCTGGCCACTCTAATCGCCTTAGGCACTTAGCCGAAGACAGTATGTAGGTCCACCGGACGTTGGCCCGGGACCTCGCTCACAAGTTGTCGTGGGTTGCGGGTCGGTCGAGCCTTGCCGGTAGTGCCGGTTCGGGCGAGAGTCCGTCGATGTCACTCGGTGAGGGACGCGCGCCAGTTCTCGTGCGCGCGGAGCCAGACTTCGGCCCGTTGCCCGGGGTGCACGAGCGGGAGCACGTCGATGGCTCGGCCGTCGATCCGAGCCCGGTGCAGAGATCCATACGACGAGTCATGCGAAAGGGCATCGGGAAGTTCTGCTCCTAGGACCGCCGCCGCGACGGCGAGCGCCTCATTGCCGAGAGTGATGAATAGTGGTGCGCGCGACTCCACCAGTTCGGCGCGAAGCCGATCAGCCTCGTGTTTCACCGCGTAGCGGATGAGCTGGTCGGGCGGTGGACGCTGAGGAAGGTCGTGTGAAGGCAGTCCGAGAGGCCGGGCAAACTCGTCGTACCTCTTGGACATGGCTGCGCCCTACTTCCGGGGGCCGCGGTGGACGTGGAAGAACGGAACGGCATCGGTCAGCCAGGCCCGCTCACCTACAACACCGAGCGGGGTCATGATGCTGTCCCGCACTGTTACTCCGGACGAACCGTTCAGCCGCCCTGCTGGGGCGGCCGAGCCCCACGTCGGTTGCCATCCGACCTGCTCGCGCCACGTATCCACGCGATGCGCCTGATCACCGCCATCCCAGAACGGCCAGGGCTCCTCGTCGACGGCGAGCGCAGCAATGCGGAACTCCGGGTGGACCCACCGGACATGCAGCGCCGACGGATAGACACCGAGCACGAGCACTTGAGCGTCCGCAACACGACGTGGTTCGCGTCGACCCGATGTCCTGCCAAAGGGAAACCTGCCGGCAAGTCCGTCCTGGGACGTCACCCGGCGAGTCTGTCAGGCGAGACAACGAATGGGCCCATCGGTAGTGCCGCTAGCGACGGATCACCTCCCCGTCGTCAGTCACCTCGAACACGTCGATCCGGAGCCGCTGACGCACCCACTCGTTGGAACAACTACGGCGTACCTCGCCGTCCTGGTCTCGTCGGGCATCCGTCGAAGTAGCTGGCCGTGCAACGTGTCGACGTCGAGCCCGACCGCCGAGGTACGTCCCTTTGCCTCGGCAAACAGATGCTCCTCGCCGCGCTCCGCTACTACGTCGACGAACTTCACCTCGCGCCGAACAGTCCAGCCTTCGCGCTCCAACCATGAACAGAAGGCGCCAACAACGCGTGCTTCATCGCCGATCATGAGCGAACGATAGGTGCGGGAATGTGCGATCGGCGCTTTTGCGGCGGAAGCTAGCGGTAGTGCCAGCTCCATTGCCATCCTGACTTGCGTAGCATCTTGGGGTCCACGGATCATAAACCCCGTGGCTAAATCCCCCAGTTTCGATGACACGCAGGTGGACGCCGCGATCGACTTTGTGATCGAGGTTGCTGCGGTTGATCGAGGGCAGACGGTCTCCTACAGCCGCGTTTTCGAGGCTGCCGGGATGCCACCGCCACAGGACCTACATTTCGGCGGCGGTGGCGAATTGGTGACTCGCTTTATGAAGGGGTTCCATGACCGGTGCAGGTCACGTGAGCTGCCACCTCTTGATGCCCTGGTCGTCCATGTCACCGGTACCCGCGAAGGTAGGCCGGGCAGCGGCTACTTCAAGATGAATGGGTTGAAGGACCCGTTCGGCGAGCGGGCGTCCGCTGAGCAAGTCATGACCGCCTGGGCACATTGGGAGCACGAGCAGCAGCAGTGCCGCGAGTAGGGAGATCGACACCGCCGGACCACACGGCAGCACTAACTCAGCTGGCCTCACAGCGCCGGCTGACCCTGCACGGGCCACGGCCCCGGCCCCGGCCCCGGCCCCGGCCCCGGCCCCGGCCAGGCTTAGCAAGCTTCGCCGGCCCACGTCGGCACGCTGCAGCGAACCAATCAGTAGTGCTTGTTCCGCATCGTCCGCTCTTCGGCAGTCCGGTTAGTTTCTGGGGCATCGCCCACAGAGATGCCCGATTCTGCAGGTGCGTTTAACGCTGGGCTGTCTTGGCCGCCCGGTTATGACTCGTGCCCGGCCCTTTCACGGATCGCCTCCCGCATGGCCCAGGCTGGGCTGACCCGATCAGCAGCATGTGCGGAAGTTGGCGGACCAGCGAGTAGTGACGGCTATGTTCGTCCACTCATGGTTGATCAGGGCGCGCCCCCGTCCGCCGGCGGGGTGAATTGAGCCGCGTCACTCCGCCCACTTAGACGCAGACACGGGGAGGGCGCAGACGTCCGCACATGCCGCAT
>JBDUBV010000106.1:0-9801 GCA_040003795.1 Pseudonocardiales bacterium
GGCGGCGGTAGGCCTGGTCAGCTTCGTTCTCGAGCCGGTTGGCCTCGATCCAGTAGTCCTCGAGGTCCTTCATCGACTTCAGCCGGGGCATCGCCTCTGCGGTGACCCGGGCGCAGCGGGCCAGCACGTCGACGATCTGCTCGATCTCCATGGGCAGCTGCTCCAACCCGTACAGCAGCACCAGGTCGCCGGCCGCCTCCATCGCGTCCATCACGTCGTCGAGAGTGGAGCCGAGTTGGTAGATGTCCTCGCGGTCGAACGGGGTGATGAACGTGCTGTTGAGCTGCTTGAACACCGCGTGGGTGACCTCGTCGCTGGCGTGCTCGACGTCCTTGAGCTTCTCGGCGAGGGCGGCGCGGTCGTTGCCGTTAATCATCATCTGGCGCAGCAGCTCCGCACCGGTGACGAGGTTCTCGGCTGCCTGCGTGAAGAACGAGTAGAACGAGTCCTCACGGGGGGTCAGTCGTAGGCGCATGGGGTCACGCGCTCCCTTCGAGCCTGGTGAGTTCGGTGGCGACGTCGAAGTCCGGGGGCGGATACTGCGGGTCGATGTCTTGGAGCGCCTCCAGCAGGAGGTTGGCAACTGCCCAGTCTCGATACCACTTGCGATCAGCTGGTACGACGAACCACGGCGCGGCCGCCGTGGAGCATTGTGCCAGCGCCGCCTCGTATGCCGTCTTGTAGTCGACCTGGAAGGCTCGCTCGTCGACGTCACCCGGGTTGTACTTCCACCGTTTGGCGGGGTCCTCGAGCCGGCCCAGAAGGCGGGTGCGCTGCTCCTGCGGCGACAGGTGCAGCATCACCTTGACCAGGCGCAGGCCGTCGTCGATCAGGCGCTGCTCGAAGCTGTTGATCTCGGCGTAGCGCTTCTGCCAGATGCCCGGCGCGACGAGGTTGTGCACCCGCGCGACCAGCACGTCTTCGTAGTGCGACCGGTTGTGCATGACAATCTGGCCGGGCTCGGGCAGCTGGCGACGGATCCGCCACAGGAAGTGGTGGCGCAGTTCCGCCTCCGTCGGCTTGCCGAAAGCCGCATAGTGCAACCACATCGGCTCCAGGAGGCGCACCACATGCCGGGCGATGCCGTCCTTACCCGAGCAGTCGCTGCCCTGGATGAGCAGCAGCACCCGATCCCGGCTCCCGCCGCGGGAAGCGGCGTGCAGGCGGGTGTGCAGCTCCGAGAGCCGCTCGGCGAGCTCCTGGACCTCCCTGCGGGCCCGCTTCTTGCCGTGGCCGAAGCCCGGCGTGGACGAGGGGTCGATGGTGTCCAGGTCGACCAGCTGTCCGGGGGACAACCGGAGCAGGTCGCTGACTCGGGCTCGGCTCATGGGCCGATCATGCCGGGAAGCCCGCGGGGCGGCGACGCCGGTGCCGGTGGCGATCAGCTGACCGGGCGGTCGAGCCGCCGGTCCGGCAGCCACAGGCGGATGCCGGCCGGCTCCGGGGTGGCCTGCACGACGACGCGCTGGTCGGCCAACATGGCCTCGAGCAGCCGGTAACGCAGCATCGCCACGGTCAGGCCGTTGACAAAGGCCGTCAACCGGCCAGGACGACGAGGCTCGACGCGCACACATCGCGGTGCCGTCCGTGAACCACAGGCACTGCGCGCGCTCGACACCGTTCGACCGGCGAAGGCGACGGTGAGGGAAACGATCGAGGCACCCGTGGACACCAGCAACCACATGCCGGCGAGCGCGGCTGCCCCGACGAGGAGCGGGGTCGGGACCAGATGAGCCAGTGGGTTCGCCGGCGTTGTGGCGTCTCCGTCGATGGTGTCCGTACCGAAGGCCTGCCCACCAACGGGCGCCCGCGATGGTTCAGATCGCCATAGCGAGCGGCAGGGCGCCCCGGTGGGTCTGCACGCCGTATTGCCCATAGGCACCCAGCACCTCGCCGAGGGCCCGGCCGAGCCGGTCAGCAAGCACCGCGGCCGCGAACATTGCGCCTGTCACGGCCCCGATGGACGCCCGGTTGCCCGCGGTCAATCACGGCAGTATCGGAGGACAACGGTCCGCAATCGTTACGAACGGCCGAAGTGCACGTCAGGCTCTGTCGATTCGCGGCCAGGCCACCTGGGTGACTATCAACTCGACCGCAGCAGCCGCCGGAATGGCCAGGAACGCGCCCACGATCCCCAGCAGGGAGCCGCCGATCAGCAGCGCGACGATGGTCAGCACGGGTGGCACATGCACCGCCCGGTCCATCACCCGCGGCATGAGCAGGTAGTCCTCGAGCAGGCGGTAGAGGATGTAGAAGACCAGGCTGGCGATGGCGACGGGGACGGACACGGTCAGAGCTACCAAGGTCACCAGCGCCCCGCCGATGCTCGAGCCCACGACCGGGATCAGGTCCAGCACGGCGACAAGCAGGCCGAGGGCCACGGCGTAGGGCACCCGGACGATCTCGAGGAACACGAAGGTGCCGACGCCGGCGACCACCGAGGTGATCACGTTGCCGAGCACGTAGCCCCCGATCCGGGCGGTGATCTCGTCGCCGAGCAGCACCACGCGCTCGCGGCGGCTCGAGGGCACGAAGCGGTAGGCGGTGCGCCGGATCCCCGGCAGGTTTGCGAGGAAGTAGACAGTGAGCACGACAACGGTGATGACCGAGGCGAAAGTGCCGAAGATCGCCGCTCCCACGTTGAGCAGGCCGCCGATCGGGATGCTGCCCCCACCGCCACCGGGTGCCTTGTCTCGCAGCTTGTCGAGCAGGTGATAGTGGGCGTCGAGCCGGCCGATCCAGGTGCTCTTGTCCTGCAGTTGCGCGGTGATGGTCGGGATCGCCTTGATGAACTGCTCCACCTGGGTCACGATCGGCGGGATGATCGCGGCGAAGGTGCCGGCCACGGCCAGCAGGAAGCCCACCGTGACCACCGCTACCGCCAGGATGCGCTTCATCCCCCGGCGGACCAGATAGGACACCACAGGGTCGAGTCCGAAGGCGAAGACCAGACCGAGCACGATCAGCACCAGCTCGGCAGCGACGTCGATGAAGGTCCGGATCGTGAGGTAGGCCAGCCCGACTGCTATCGCCGCGGTGAAGGCCGCCGAGAAGATCTTTCGGCTGGGCCAGGCCCGGGTCCCGCCGGAGGGCAACACGACCCCGCGCGAGGAGGTCATAGGCGGGGTCGATTCAGGGGCCGCCCGACGGCCCCCCTTGTACGAGTCGGCCGCGGTCGTCTTGTCCTCGAGGGTGGAGTTCGGCCCCTCGGGCCGCGGATCGTCGATCAGGTCGGAGTCGTCCTCGGCCGATGTCATGGCAGCCGCTGGTCAGAGCTGAGGACCGGCCCGAACAGGTCGCCGACCTCTTCGAAGCGGGTCAGCACGTCGTCGCTGAGGAAGGCGAGGTCCTCGGGGCGACGGCACGCCTCCACCTCGTCCCACGTGATCGGCGTCGAAACCGTCGGGCGGGGGCGGGCGCGCATCGAGTAGACGGCGACCGTCGTCTTGGCGGCGCTGTTCTGGCTCCAGTCGACCAGCACCTTGCCCGGCCGCAGCGCCTTGGTCATCTTCCAGACGACCAGGTCCGGGTGGTCGCGCTCGAGTCGCTTGGCCAGCTCCCGGCTGTAGGCCCAGGTGCGCTCCGCGTCAGTCTCTTTCAGGGGTACGTAGAGCTGCATGCCCTTGGACCCGCTGGTCTTGGCCCAGGACTGCACGCCGTCGATGGCCAGCGCCTGCCGAAGGAGGCAGGCGACCCGGCAGCACTCGACGATGGTGGCCGGCGGCCCCGGGTCGAGGTCGAAGACGAGCAGGTCGGCGCCCCGGATCGCCCCCCGCCGACCGACTGTCCACATCGGGACATGGAACTCCAATGCGGCCAGATTGGCTGCCCAAAGCAGGGTGGGCAGCCCCTCCACGACGACGAAGTTGATCGTCTCGCGATCCTTCGTGCTCCCCGGGGTTGGGACGGTGACCGTGCGGACCCAGTCTGGAGTGTGCGCCGGGGCGTTCTTCTCGAAGAAGAACTTGCCGTCTACGCCGTCGGGATAGCGCTTGAGGGTCAGCGGCCGGCCGGCCAGGTGCGGCAGCATGGCGGGGGCGATCCGCGTGTAGTAGTCGAGGACCTGCCCCTTGGCGAACCCCACCTCGGGGTAGAGCACCTTGTCGAGATTGGACAAGGTGAGATCTCGGCCCTCGACCTCGACGAGCACCTTCTTGGAGCTATTTGCCATCTCGCTCCGCGCCTCGCTTCGCTCGATGCTCACTCGACCCCGACTCACGGGTCACCTCGTTGGGGCTCTTGTCCGGTCGCAACCCGCGCCAGGAGGGATGGCGCAGCCGGCCGTCGCTGGTCCACTCGGAAAATTCCACCTCGCCGACCAGTTTGGCGCTGACCCAGCGCGCGTCGCGGGCGATCGGCCGCGGAATGGTGCCTTCGACCGGGGGTGTCTTGCGTTGCAGGGGCCCCAGTCGGCGGGCCAGGTCGTCGAGCATGGCGTCGGTGAAGCCGGTGCCGACCTGGCCGGCATACGCGAGGCCCGCGGCTGTCGGGGTCGCCAGCAGCAGGGAGCCGATCCGGCCCTCCCGGCGGCCCTTGCCCGGCTTCCAGCCCACGATGAGAATTTCCTGGGCCAGGTGGTTCTTCACCTTGAGCCAGGATTCGGTGCGCCTGCCCGGTAGGTACGCCGAGTCCAGCCGTTTGGCCATGACGCCTTCGAGGTGCTGGTCCTTGCTGGCCTGCACGACCTCCGGGCCGCCCCCGGCGAAGAACGGCGGGGTCTGCCACGACCGCCCCGACAAGCCCAGGCTCTCGAGGATCTCGCGTCGCTGGTGGTAGGGCAGGGAAAGGGTCGGCCGGCCGTCGAGGTGCAGCAGGTCGAAGACCAGGTAGACGACCGGCACGGCCTCGACCAGCCGGCGTACCTGACCGGCGTTGGTGACGTGCATCCGCTGTTGCAGCCGGCCGAAAGACGGGCGGCCCTCGTCGTCGAATGTCACCAGCTCGCCGTCGAGCACGACCTGGGTCTGGCCCATGGCCGCACCCATCGCCCGCAGCTCCGGGTAGGTGCCGGTCACGTCGCGGTCGTTGCGGGTCATCGCCCGCACCCGGCCTCCCTCGACGTAGACCACCGCGCGCACGCCGTCCCACTTCATCTCATATCCCCAGTCGGCGTCGACGTCGGCTCCCGGCAGCGTGCCGAGGGTGGCCAGCATCGGCTTGACCAGGGTCGGTTGCGACTCCCAGTCCGGCCGCGGCGGGGGGTCCATCCGGTGCACCATCCAGTTCTTGCCCCCGGTCTGGAAGAGCACGTAGCGCCCGCTGACCCTGCCGCCCCGCAGGACCACCTTGACCTCGCGATCGGTCCACTTCTCGCAGATGTAGGTGCCGCGGTCCCACAGGATCACGGTGCCACCGCCGTACTCGCCTTCGGGTATCTCACCGCCGAAGCTCGCGTACTCCAGCGGATGGTCCTCCGTGTGCACAGCCAGATGGTTGGTCCTGGGATCCAGCGGCAGCCCCTTGGGCACGGCCCAGGAGACCAGCACGCCGTCGCGCTCCAAGCGGAAGTCCCAGTGCAGGGCTCGAGCGTGGTGCTCCTGGATGACGAAGGTGTCGTCGTTGCCATGGGGTGTGGCGTCGGCTTCGGCCGGCACCGGTTCAGGCGTGCGCTTGGGGTCGCGCTTGCGGCGGTAGGTGTCGAGCTTGCCGCTCACGGCTGCCATGATCGCCCCAGCTCGCGCTGCGGGGTGGCAGCCCGCTTGAGGCGCAGGCCGGCGTACGGGACGCCGCCCCGGGCCCGCCACCACACGGCCGCCCAGCTGGTGCACCCGCGCTCGAGCACCCACAGCGGCGCGAGCAGTGACGCGACTGCCGGGAAGCGCTCGGCGCCCCCACCCCGGTGGCGGCCGGTCTCGGCGACCGCCGCCGTGGTAGCCGCAGCGGCGGCGACCGCCCGCCAGCGACGGCGGCCGAGAGCCAGCACCAGCGCGGGCAACACCAGCAGAGCCGGAAGCAGGTGAGCGGGCCGGGCCAGCTCGTCGTAGGCCTGGCGGACCCGCTGGCCGAGGAAGTGCCGGGTGGTCGGCGGGCGGCGGGCGACCAGCAGCGAGCGGTCCCACCCGGCCCGGCCGCCATGGGCCCGGACCGTACGGATCAGTTCGAGGTTCTCGAACATGACGTCGCCCGCGTAGCCACCCGACCGGCGCAGGGCGGAGCGCCGGATGCCCAGCGTGCCCGGGTAATCGCCGTCGAGCGCCCGGTGCACGAGGATGCGGGCGGTCTCGTAGACGGCGTGCCAGGGCAGCGGGTCGAAGTAGTTCTGCGGCACCGCGACATCCAGGGCGCCCAGGCGGGACAGGACGGCGGCCAGCCCAGCCCGGTCGTAGCGGACGTCGTCGTCGGCCAGCACCATGCACTCGCACCGTGCCAGGTCGACGCCGGTGAGCACGCCGCCGACTTTACCCATCAGGGTGGCCCGGGCGGCTGCGACCGGCACATGGCGGGCCAGCGCACCCCAAGCCGCGTGCTGTCGGTCGAACACCTGCGGGTCGGAGCCGTCGACCACGATCAGGTCGACGACCTGCCCGCACAGCCACTCGAGGTAGCCGGTCAGTTCGGGGTCGGGACCGTCGGCCACTCGGATGGGCAGGACGTAGCTGATCGGCAGGGCTGCAGAGCGCGCGCTCACGAGGCGGCGGCCACCTGGCGGCCGATGCGCAGCGAGGTGGCGTCGGCCTGCCACGACGTCAACAGGTGCCGGCTGAAGTTGGCCTCGATCGCCGTGACGGCGTGAGCGCCGAAGACGATGTCCCGGGCCAGGGCCGGCTCCTGCGCGGCCAGCCCGCCGGCCAGCGCGGTCCCGGCGACCTGCTGATGGTGGGCGTCGGCAACGACGTGCACCTCATAGAAGTGCCGCGCGGCGGGGCCGAACCCGTGCCGGCGCAGGGCGGCGGCATAGCGGCCCATCGGCTCCACCGACGTCATCTCGAACACCGCCAGGTGCCCGACGAGGGCGCCGCGCAGGCGGCGATGCAGACCGAAGTACGACACCAGGTTGGTCGTGGCCAGCGTGCTGCCAGGTAGCAGGCCCAGGTAGGCGTGATAGGCCGGGGACAGGCCGAGCTCGGTCAGGGTGAGCGCGTACAGCGTCTGGTGCATGTCGCGCTCGAACCCCTGGCCGTACTCATCGGCCTGGATCTCCACCATCGCCGCCTTGGCCCCGCCGGTCAGCCGGGGCAGGGCCCAGGTGTGCGGGTCGGCTTCCTTGAGCTGGTAGGCCGAGCGATGCACGGCGTACTCCCGTAGTTGCTGCAAGGTGCCGATCTCCGCGACATAGGCCGACAGGGACGGGCCGCCCGGGCCGTTGAGCAGTTGGTGCAGCGCGGCCGGCACGTCTGCGGAGGGCGCGAGCGGCCCGACCTCTTGGCGCACCCGCTCGTCGAAGGCTGCCTCGACGTGCGCGCGAACGGCCAGCAGGGTGGGGTCCCACTCCCAACGGTCGTCGACGTCGGGGAAGCCGCGGTAGTGCAGCTCGTACAGGCAGTAGAGCCCCAGCGCGCTGTCGTCGCCGTAGAGGGGGTCGTCGGCCAGCGGCGGCGGCCGACCGATGTCGTGCGGAGGCTGCCGGAGATGGTGCCACAGCCAGTCGGTGAAGGGGCCACGGGGGGCCGGGAGCGGGGCGGCAGCCAGCTGGTAGGGCGGCACGATGTCGCCGTACGGCATGACTCCTCCTCGTGGGCAGGTGCCCGACCGTTGCATCCCCTCCGGCGAGCGGGGGGAAACGCTAGGTCAGCCGAGCATGACGGGGCAGGTACGAGCAGAGGGGGGGCATGTTCGCCGTCGTCCTGGGCTCCCGGCGCCGGCCCAACGCGTGTGGGCCGTTCTTGCCGACGGATGGACCTGTGCCGGCTGGGTCGTGGGCACCTCACATATCCGCGCCGTCGAGCCGGCCTGGCCGGAGCCCGTGAGCAAGCTGCGCCACGGCGTGGGGGCCGTGGCCGCTCGGCGTGCGCGACTTCACGGAGGTGCTGGAGTGGAGTTCGATCCGGAGCCGCTCGGCGCGACCGCTGCAGGGTCATCCTGACCGAGCACCCCACCCGCGGTCCGGCCGCCTGGGCACCCAATCGGTGTCCGAAGCGCTGCTGGACATCCGCAACAAGGAAAGCCTGGCTCGCCTCAGCGCCCTGGCTCGCCGCTGAGCAGCTGGTCCGTGCGACGCAGGTCCCGCACGCTTCGCGAGCAGAGCGCGGCCAGCGTGGCGATCACGAGGACCGTCACGGACACCGCGATGGCCGGTCGCAGGCCGACCAGCAGGACGAGGGGGCCGGCCAGCAACTGCCCGGCCGGGATGAATAGGAACGATCCCAGCGCGTCGTAGGAGGAAACCCGGCTGAGCTTGTCGCGTGGAACGTGCTGCTGCAGCGAGAGGTCCCAGTAGATCCCGAACAGCTCGAACCCGATGCCGCCGACGAAGGCGCCGAGGATGAGCGGCAGCGCGGCCGGCTCGAGGCCCAGGACGACGAGGAAGGGCACGACGAGCAGCGACGCCACGGTGCCTACCAGCAAGGTGCGCTGTGGGCGCAAGCGCAGGCTGAGCAGACCGCCGCCGAGCAGGCCCGCGGTGAAGGCAGCGACCACCAGGCCCCAGGCAGCCCGACCGATCGTGTGGTTGGCGACGGCGGGGCCGAGTACGGCAATGTTGGCCGTCCATGCCATGTTGATCAAGGCGAAGGCGCAGACGATCACCCACAGCCACTCCCGGGACCGGAACTCGTCCCAGCCGCCGCGCAACTCGGCAAGGACGTTGCCGCCGGGCAGCCGCATGCCGCGCGGGAGGCGGATCAGTGCGAGGAACGCCGCACCCGCGAAGAAGGTCGCGGAATCGACCGCCAGCGCCCAGCCCGGGCCGGCCGCCGCAACCAGGATGCCGCCGACGCCGGCGCCGGCGATGCTGGCGGTGTTGAGGCCCAGCCGCAGGAACGAGTTGGCCTGCTGCAGCAGTGCCGGCGGCACGGTCTGCGGCGTCAGCCCCGCGGCGGCGGGGAACAGGAAGGCCGACGACGCCCCGTTGACCGCCTCCAGGGCGGCCAGCTGCCACAGGTCGGCGGTGCCGGTCAGCAGGAGCACGGCGACGACCGCCTGGCTGGTGCCGCTGATCAGGTTCGACGCGACAATCACCAGGTGGCGGGGCAGGCGGTCGGCGAACACCCCGCCGAACAGCAGCAGGACCAGCTGCGGTACCGACCGGCAGGCAAGCACCAGCCCGAGGTCCCGGACGGAGCCGGTGAGGTCGAGCACCGCGAACGCGAGAGCGATCGGCGCCATGGCGTTGCCGACGAAGGAGACGAACCTCCCGGCGAACAGCATTCGGAAGGCAGGGTGGGCGAACGGTCGTAGGGTGGCGCCGCGCAGTCGGCCCTGTGACACGACCCCATCCTGCCCAATCACCTCCCCCTGTTGGTGATCAGGAACGGCTCTCGAGCGGCCCAGGCCTGCAGCGCGGCCGCGACGTTGTCGACCAGGTCACCGGGCAGCTGGCCGCACCTGGCCCAGACCAGCTCGCTGCACGTGGCCGGCTCGCCGGCCGACGACATGCCCTGCCATCGTTCGACTGTGAAGAACAACTCGTTGTACTCCACGTCGTCGGAAGTCTCAGGGCGGCCGGTGCACAACCACCGCGAGCCGGCAGGACTCGGGGTCCGCGGCGATCCTCAGCTCTCAGCCAGCTCGCGGACCAGGCCGCTGACCGCGTCTTCGCCGCCGTCGAGGTGCCGGCCGGCAGGCTCACTTGCCCGCCGCGGTAGCCGGCAACAACAGGCTCAGCCCGCGTAGATCTGGCCGTGGGCCAGTCTGACCCCGGCG
>JBDUBV010000245.1:0-2921 GCA_040003795.1 Pseudonocardiales bacterium
GACGCGCCTACCGGAGTCGTATACGTAGCAGTTGTTCCACCCGAACCGCCGGTAGTAGGTGGGGCTTCCTTCGAGCGTCACGATCCCGGCGCCTGTCGCATCCGCCGCGACGAGAGCCGCCCGCACCAGCGCGGATCCGATGCCCTGCCGCTGACGGTCCGGGATCACGGCAAGCGGCGACAGAGTGAGCACGTCGTGACGGCATCCGCTAGCTTCGACCACTTCCGCGTGGCTGATCATGACGAAGCCGACGACGTCCGGGCCGATACTGGCCACGAGCGCAAGCTCGGGCACGTACTGCGGGGACGCCCGGATGAGCTCGACCAGTTCCGCGACCGACAGGTGGTCCTGGAACGCGCGGCGTACGACATCACGAATCGCGTCCCGGTCATGGGGGTGCTCAGGTTCAATCATCAGGTCCGGCCGACCGCCACGCTGCTAGCCGAGTTTTCGTGCGGCCACCAGGGCGAATGACAAGTACTCGCCCTGGTCCGCGTCGAGCATGATCCGGACAGTGTCATCGGGGTCAGGCGCCTGCCCGTGCGCCGTTGAGGTTGCGGTGTGCCAGCGCAACCAGTCGTCCCACCCGCTGTCCTGCAGGCGCGCGGCGTGCACGGACACCAGTTCGGTGATCTCCCACTGGAATCGCCACCACTCGGCGGTGTGCCACGCGATGGCCTCCCATCCGACGCAGCTCTTGATGTGGGCGGGAATCTCCCCGAGCTCGCGGATCTCGCGCTTCAACCCGGGAGTGGCCATCGCCAGTTGCCCCGCCGGCTTGAGGAATCCCACTATGTAGGCGAGGTAATTGTCTGCCGTCCCGAAATACTCGAACGCATCGATGGAGATGATCGCATCGAAGTCATTGGCTGCGAAGGGCAGCGTATGGGCCTCGGCCTTGACCGCGTGCACGCGGTCACCCACCCCTGCCTCGGCGAACACCGCCGCCGCATCGTCGGGCGACACCCACAGATCGGCGGCCACCACGTCGACCCCGAACTCACGAGCCAGGAAGACCGACGTCGCGCCCTTGCCCGAGCCGAGGTCGAGCACCCGCATGCCCGGGCGCAGCTCGAGATCGTGGCAGAGGTCTTCCAGGAGCCACAGTGGATTGGGTCCCATGTCCAGCTTGGCCAGCCAGGCGGGGTCGTACTTGGACGAGAGCGGATACCGATCGGGCCGGATGAGCTCATCAAGGGTGGTGGGCATTGCACTCCAAGGTTCGGCTGGCTCGTCAGTTTTCGAGTACGCGCTTGAGGGTTTGCACGTAGCCCGCATTGTTCTTGCCCATCATCCGGCGGAAGAAGGGTTGCATAAGCCGCATCATCCCCGTCGGGCGGAACTCCATGGCCCTGGTGAATCGGGTGCCCTCACCGGCGGACTCGAAAAGATAGGTCAGCACGGGTCTGACGTTCATCGGTGCGGACACGGTCTCGAGTTGCTCACGTCGGCCTGGTTCGAGCGCTGTAACCGTCAGATTCGCCTCTTTGCCCTTGGCGTAGGTCATGGCCCACGCCTGGGTGGAACCGGTTTGCAGCGGCAAGGGCGACGTGTTCCTCGCTGCGGTGCAGTCGGTGTGCCATTGGGGCTCGTTGGTGCAATCGGTGACGAAGTCCCAGACTTGCTCTATCGGGCGGTTGATCACGGTGCTGGTCTCTACTTTGATCATCGTTGTTCTCCTAGGGTGTCGACGAACTGTTGGTTGGCGTGGCGTGGTCGCCATTCGCGTAGCGAATGAATCCCGGCGAGCAGCAGGCTGGCGCCGAGTACGAGCAGCAGGGCGTTGATCCGCAGGGCGACTGGTGCGCCCAGGACTCGGGCCGTCCAGCCGATCGCCAGCGCGGCGGCGGGTTGGATGCCGAAGGTGACCATGAGCAGCGCACTCTGCAGCCGGGACCGCATCTGGGGTGGGCCCAGGAGTTGAAGCATGCCGACCGTGGTGGTGATCACGACGGGAAAGGCCAGTCCGCTGAGCAGCAGGCATGCGAGCGAGAGTGCGAGCGACCTGGATAGCGAGAAGCCAACCAGGAAAACTCCCGCCCAGATGGTGGCGACGCCTGCGAGCAGGCCGACTCGTTCGAATTTCTGCAGCAGGGGTACGCCTATCAGTGCGCCGAGCAGGGCTCCGGCTCCGGACGCGGTCAACAGCCATCCCAGCGTGGTTGCGTTTCCGTCCAGGACGTCGTCGGCAATCGCGGGAAAGACGCTGCTCGCTGACATCGCGAAGAAGGTGAGCAACGTACTGAACAGGATTAGCTCGCGTAGGCCGGGCGTGGCGCGCAGGAAGCTCACCGCTTCGCCAAACCCGTGCCGGCCGCTCCCGACCGGGCGGGTTTGCTGAGCACCGTGCACCGCGAGCAGGCTGGCGATCACCGCCAGGAAGCTGGCGGCGTTTATCCAGAACGCCGCGGAGATCCCGAAGACGGCGATAATCACGCCCGCCAACGCCGGCCCGACCATCCGGCTGGCCTGAGTCATCGAGGAATTGAGCGCGATCGCCCTGCGCAGCAACGCCCTTCCGGCAAGATCGCCGATGAATACCGGTCGGCTGGCCATCTCCAGGGTGGCGAGAAGTCCCAGCACACTGGCGGCCAGATATAGCTGCCAGAGCTCGACGGTGTGACTCTGCACGAGTTCCGCCAGCGCGACGGCCACGGCCAGCGCCACCACCTGAACCCGGACAAGCAGCTTACGGCGATCCCACCGGTCTGCCCACGTCCCAGCCTGAGGGGCCAGCAGGAGGAACGGCAGAAAGGTGAACATCGCCACCGTGCCGAGCGCCGCCGTGGAGTGGGTCAGCTTCCACACCAACCAGGACAGGCCAGTCGCCTGCATCCAGGTGCCGATCAGTGACAGCGCCTGACCGGCGAAGAAAACCCGTAGGTCGCGGACCCGGAGCGGCGCGAACGACGCTGCCAGTG
>JBDUBV010000246.1:0-2919 GCA_040003795.1 Pseudonocardiales bacterium
CCCTGTTGGCCGTAGCCCGGCTGGCCGCCATATGCAGGGGGCTGCTCGTGGGAGGGCGCCGGTGCCGCGTAACCCCCACTCGACTGGGCGGGGTCGGGATAGGTGGGCAGGACGTAGGTAGGTGGCTCCGCTTCGTGCTCGTCAGGGGGTTCCTCGGCTGGCGCACCCGGGGGCTGCGTCGGTTCGGTGTCGGCAGCCGCTGCTGGATCGGCGGGTGATTCAGCGGCTGATCCGGCCTGCTGGGGGGTCGGCGGCGGGTCGGGCGGCCGCGCCCAGGGGTCACGCGCGGGCTCGAACGCACCTCCGGTGGGGTCGACGTGACCGTCCCCCTCGGGACGGTCCCCGGACTCACTCATCGACGCCCTCTCCTGTTGTTGCTGCACGCACCCGGCACATCATGCCTGACCCCACCTGTTCACCTCGCTCCGGCGTGTCGTTGACGCGGTTGCCGCGCTGCCGGGGAAAGTGGAGATGAAGACAGGGGCGCCCGCCGCAGCGGTGCGCCCCTGTCCGCGTACCTTGCCGGTAGCCGATTGCCCGTCGACTAACGGTCGCTGAAGCGGCCGTAGTCGTACTCGTCGAGCGGCACTGCCTGACCCGTCCCCGTGCCGAAGGCGTAGTCGGGGTCGTCGTAACCAGTCATCGAGTAGACCTGCGCGCGGGCCTCCTCGGTGGGCTCCACCCTGATGTTGCGGTAGCGGCTGATGCCGGTACCCGCCGGGATGAGCTTGCCGATAATGACGTTCTCCTTCAGCCCCAGCAACGAGTCGCTCTTGGCCTGGATCGCCGCGTCAGTGAGCACCCGCGTGGTCTCCTGGAACGATGCGGCGGACAGCCACGACTCGGTGGCCAGCGAGGCCTTGGTGATGCCCATGAGGACGGGCCGCCCGGAGGCCGGCTCGCCACCTTCGGCCACCACGCGGCGGTTCTCCACCTCGAACAACGCGCGCTCGACGAGAGCACCGGGCAGGAAGTCGGTCGAGCCGGAGTCGATGATGGTCACCCGCTTGAGCATCTGCCGGATGATCACCTCGATGTGCTTGTCGTGGATCGACACGCCCTGGCTGCGGTAGACCTCCTGGACCTCGCGGACGAGATGCCGCTGCACCTCGCGTGGGCCGAGCACCCGCAACACGTCGTGCGGGTCGATCGCCCCGTCGGTCAACTGCTGCCCGACCTCGACGTGGCCACCGTCGGCCACCCGCAGGCGGGCCCGGCGGCTGATCTTCTCGTACGGGATCGCCTCCGTGCCGTCGTCGGGGGTGACCGTGATCTTGCGACCCTTGTCGGTGTCCTCGATCGCGACCCGGCCGGAGACCTCGGAGATCGGCGCCTTGCCCTTGGGGACCCGGGCCTCGAACAGCTCGACGACGCGGGGCAGCCCGTGCGTGATGTCCTCTCCGGCGACGCCGCCGGTGTGGAAGGTGCGCATGGTCAGCTGCGTGCCGGGCTCGCCGATGGACTGGGCGGCGATGATGCCGACCGCCTCACCGACGTCGACGGTCTTGCCGGTTGCGAGCGACCGGCCGTAGCACGCCGCGCAGACACCCACCCGCGAGTCGCAGGTGAGTACCGAGCGCAGGCGCACCTCCTTGATCCCGTTAGCGACGAGCTCACCGATCAGGACGTCACCGAGGTCGGCGCCGGCCGGCACGGTGTAGGTGCCGTCGTCGCTGGTGACCTCCCGGGCCAGCGTGCGGGCATAGACGCTCGAGTCGGCATAGGTACGCACGACCAATGTGTCCTTGCCGTCCGCGTCTGTCCCCTCCTCGCCGATGGGCATCAGCTCGCCGCGCTCGGTGCCGCAGTTCTCCTCGCGGATGATGACGTCCTGCGAGACGTCGACCAGCCGGCGGGTGAGGTATCCGGAGTCGGCGGTGCGCAGCGCCGTGTCAGCCAGCCCCTTGCGGGCCCCGTGGGTGGAGATGAAGTACTCCAGCACGGTAAGGCCCTCGCGGAAGTTGGTCTTGATCGGGCGCGGGATGATCTCGCCCTTGGGGTTGGCCACCAGCCCGCGCATGCCGGCGATCTGCCGGATCTGCATCATGTTGCCGCGGGCTCCGGAGTTGACCATCATCCAGACCGGGTTCGTTTTGGGGAAGTTAGCCTCCATGGCCTTGGCCACCTCGGCGGTCGCCTTGGTCCAGATCTCGATCAGCTCCTGGCGGCGCTCCTCGTCGGTGATGACGCCGCGCTGGTACTGCTTCTCGATCTTGTCGGCGTCCTTCTCATAGCGGTCGAGGATGGTCTGCTTGCTCGGTGGGGTGACCACGTCGGAGATGGAGATGGTGACCCCGGCCCGAGTGGCCCAATAGAAGCCGGCCGCCTTGAAGGCGTCGAGGGTCGCCGCGACCTGCACCTTGGGATAGCGCTCGGCGAGGTCGTTGACGATCTCGGACAGCTGCGGCTTGGGGATCTCGTAGTTGACGAACCGGTAGTCCAACGGCAGCGCCTCGTTGAACAGCACCCGGCCCAGCGTGGTCTCGACCAGCAGCGGGGAGCCGGGCTCCCAACCTTCGGGGGCGACCCAGGGGGCTGCTCCGGAGCCGTTGTCGACGGCGGGCACCTCGTCGAGGCGCACGCGGATCCGGGCCTGGATCGACAACTCGTGGTTGTCGTAGGCCATCGTCGCCTCGGCCGGTGAGGAGAAGATCCGGCCTTCGCCGAGGCCACCCTCCTGCGGGGCGGTGAGGTGATAGATGCCCAGCACCATGTCCTGGGTCGGCGAGGTGATCGGGCGACCCGACGCCGGCGAGAGGATGTTGTTGCTCGACAGCATGAGGATGCGGGCCTCTGCCTGGGCCTCAGCCGACAGCGGCAGGTGCACCGCCATCTGGTCGCCGTCGAAGTCGGCGTTGAACGCCGTGCAGACCAGCGGGTGGATCTGGATGGCCTTGCCCTCGACCAGTTGCGGCTCGA
>JBDUBV010000247.1:0-2880 GCA_040003795.1 Pseudonocardiales bacterium
GGCGGGGTCAGGATGGTCGACATCTCGCGGATGCCGGTCAGCGACATCTCCAGGGTGCGCGGGATCGGCGTGGCCGACATCGACAGGACGTCGACGGCGGTACGCAGGCCTTTGAGGTACTCCTTGTGCTCGACGCCGAACCGCTGCTCCTCGTCGACGACCACCAGCCCGAGGTCGTGGAACTTCGTGCCCGGCTGCAGCAGCCGGTGGGTGCCGATGACGATGTCGACCGAGCCGTCGGCGACACCTGCCAGCGCCTGCTCCTGCTGCTTGACCGAGTTGAACCGGCTCACTACGGCGATGCTGACGGGGAACTGCGCCATCCGCTCGGAGAAGGTGCCTACGTGCTGCTGGGCGAGCAGGGTCGTGGGCACCAGGACCGCCACCTGCTTGCCGTCCTGCACCGCCTTGAAGGCAGCCCGTACGGCGATCTCGGTCTTGCCGTAGCCGACGTCACCGCAGATCACCCGGTCCATCGGCACCGGCTGCTCCATGTCAGCCTTCACCTCGTCGATGGCGGCGGCCTGGTCCGGCGTCTCGACATAGGGGAAGGCGTCCTCGAGCTCGCGCTGCCACGGCGTGTCGGGGCCGAACGCGTAGCCCGGGGTGGCCATCCGCGCGGAATAGAGCCTGATCAACTCTGCGGCGATCTCCTTGACCGCCTTGCGCGCCCGGCCCTTGCGCTTGGCCCAGTCGCCGCCGCCGAGCCGGTCCAGCGAGGGCGCCTCCCCGCCGACGTAGCGGGTGACCTGCTCCAGGGAGTCGGTGGGTACGAAGAGCCGGTCGCCGGGCTGGCCGCGCTTGGAGGGGGCGTACTCGATGATGAGGTACTCCCGCTCGCCGCCGTTGACCGTTCGCCGCACCATCGCCACGTAGCGGCCGACGCCGTGCTGCTCGTGCACCACCGGGTCGCCGGGCTGCAACTGCAACGGGTCGACCTGGTTGCGCCTTCTCGATGGGAGGCGGCGCATGTCTTTGGTCGACTGTCCTCTTTGGCCGGTGAGATCGGCCTCACTGAGGACTGCCAGCCTCAGCTGGTCGTGGACGAAGCCGTGCTCCAGGCGGCCGGTGGTGACGTGGACGACGCCGGCGTCGGGCGCCGTGGCAATGCCGGGGTCGAGCCGTGCGCCGATCTCGGCCTCGGCGAGCACCTCAACCGCCCGCTGCGCGGGCCCATGCCCCTCGAAGACCAGGACTACCCGCCAGCCGTCGCGAGTCCAGATCCGGATGTCGTCCAGGGTCTCAGCGGTCTGGCCGCGGTAGGCCGGGGCCGGCCGAGCGGCGATGTCGAGGGCACCCGGCTGGAGCTCGGCGTCGGCGGTGAACGGCGTGATGCTCCACCAGGGCAGGTACAGGGCCGCCGCGGTCGACCGTACCTCCGCCAGCTCGCGATAGGCGGCCGCGCCCAAGTCCACCGGGGTCCGACCGCCGCTCGCCGCCGTCGCCCAGGACGCCGCCAAGAACTCCTGGCTGGTGCGGACCAGCTCGCCCGCCCTTGCCCGGACCCTCTCCGGCTCGCAGACGACGACGTGCGTGCCGGCCGGCATCTCGTGCAGCAGCAGCCGCAGGTCGTCGACCAAGACCGGCGCCAGCGCCTCCATGCCTTCTACCGGCGTGCCGTCGGCGATCCGGTCGAGCATCTCGGCCAGCTCCGGGTGGGCCTGGGCGAGGTTCTTGGCCCGATCGCGCACCTCCGGGGTCAGCAGCAGTTCCCGGCACGGCGGCGCCCACAGGCCGTGCTCGGCAGCCTCCAGCGAACGCTGGTCGGCCACCCGGAAATAGCGGATCTCCTCGACCGTGTCGCCCCAGAACTCCAGCCGCAGCGGGTGCTCCTCGGTCGGCGGGAAGATGTCGACGATCCCGCCCCGGACGGCGATCTCCCCACGCTTCTCGACCAGCTCGACCCTTGTGTAGGCGATGTCGACAAGCTGGGCGACCAGCGAGTCCAGGTCATGGGTGCCGCCGGCTCGGACCGTAACGGGGGTGAGGTCTCCCAGGCCGGCGACCTGCGGTTGCAGGACCGACCGCACCGGCGCAACGACGACGCTGAGCGGGCCGCTGGTGGGGTCGTCGTGGCTGGGGTGGGCCAGGCGTCTCAGCACGGCGAGGCGGCGGCCGACGGTGTCGGCCCGTGGAGAGAGGCGCTCGTGCGGGAGGGTCTCCCAGGAGGGGTAGGTCGCGATCTCGTCGGGCGGCAGCAGGCACTGCAGGGCTGCCGCCAGATCCTCTGCCTCCCGGGTGGTGGCGGTGACTGCCAGCACCGGCCGGCCGGCGCCGCCGCGGTCGCGTGTTGCTGCAATCGCAGCGACGGCGAAGGGCTGCAGCGCATGCGGTGCCGACAGGTCCAGCGCCTCGCTGCCCGCCGCGGCTACCGCGCCGATCAGCGCGGGGTCGGCCAGGACGGCGTCGAGCAAGCCGGCCAAGGTCATCAGGGTTAATCCTTCCGCGGCAGCACGAACACCCCCGCACGGTCGATCTCCGGGGGGTTGCTCCAGGGTACGGCGCCCCGCCTCCCGCCCCGCGCCGCCCCGCACCCGCGCCGCCCCCCGCCCGCTTCTCTGTGCAGACACGCCGACTCGTTCGCGCGTCACGCACACAGTCCGCCGATGGGGCTGTGTGACGGGGGGTGTGTGACGGGGCCGACGATCGGGGCAGCGCGGCGTTCACGGATTGGCCGTGGACGGGCGCGGGCAGCAGCCACCGCCGAGATCCTGCCAGGATGCATCCCCTGGACGCACTCGCGCAGAGGCAGTTCGGCCGCCTGCACCACCGGCAGCTGCTCGCCGTTGTGTCCAGGCACGTGCTCAACCGCCGCATCAGCCGCGGGGATCTACCTGCCGGCGCGGCCGGGCGTCGTGCGGCTGGCTGCCGCGACCGGGA
>JBDUBV010000107.1:0-9519 GCA_040003795.1 Pseudonocardiales bacterium
CCTGATCATGTGGCCTCGTTGTCGAGTCGCTGGAGTAGGCCGTCGAAGATCTTCTTCCGAGCGACTTGGCCCTCTTTCTGCGCTTCGTCGCGTTGAGCTTGAAGGGTGCGCCTGAACTCGATGGTGGTGACGAAGAAGGTGCATCCCTCGCAGATCGATTCGAAGTGGCAGTCGGTGTCGACTGGTCGGGCGCAGTGGCCGTTGCCGAGCATCCGACGGGTGCATCTCGGCTCGGAGCTTGCGCATCTCGCTGCCCTCGTCGTCGTGCGGTAACCGCTGGCTTTGGCCGTAGCGGGCTTCGACCTTTTCGGTGACGTTGAAGTACTCTTCCGCGACGGTCTTGTCGGCGATCCGGGCGTAGATCATGGTCATGGCGAGCGTCTTGTGTCCGAGCAGGGCAGCGAAGGCGTCGATGCTCATGCCACGGTTGGTGGCCTGCGTCGCGAGGGTGTGTCGGAGCTGGTGGGGCGTGACGGGGCCGATGCCGGCTTCGTGTGAGAGCCGGGTCAGGGCGGCGGAGACGCGCAGAGGCTGACGGGCTTGTTGTTCTCGAGGAGCGACGGTTTCCGTCATGCGCACGCTGCCCGAGTGAACCGCTAGCCGTCGAGCCCCGACAGAAATTCTGTGACGACGTGCTCGGCGACAGCAAGGCTGCTCGTCCACGCCGGCGACACCGCATTGAGGACGTGCGTCGAGTTCCGGTCGCCGCGTACGACGAAGTCCATCTCCAGCCTGCTGGTGGGCAGGTGCAGCAACTGTGCCCGGACGCCTGGCCGCCCGCGCGTGGTGAAATCCTCCGTTCGGATGTCGGGCACGAGCCGGCGGGCTTGCGATATCAGGTGCCTCCGCCAATACTTCGGCAGCTCCGAGCGCACGAGGCCTGGAACGTCGTGGTGGGGGCTGCGCAAAAAGCGGGGGTAGAGCCGCGCCGTCTCGGCAATGTCCCGGAGCGACAGGCCGTGCAGCCCGCCGTAATCTTCCCGCCAGAGCGCCGGGATGGCCGTCGGCCCGATTTTCACGCGACCATCGACGGTAACGGTGACGTGCACCCCCAAGAACGGGTTGCGCGGGTCTGGGACAGGGTAGACGTGCCGTTGTAGTCGGCCCGGCGCCCAATTCCCGTACCAGTAGAGGCCCTTGAACGGCAAAACGGCGTAGTCGTCGCACATTCCGAACCAGCGCGCGACCCGGTCGGCATGCAGACCGGCGGCGTTCAAGACATGTCCGACGGAGAGATCCTCGGTGCCGGTCGACACCATTCCCGGCTGCGCGGCAATGACCTTGGCGGCCAAGACGATCTCGCCGCCTCGTCTGCGGACCCGATCAGCCAGCGCGTCGAGTACCGCCCGCGGTGAGGCGCTCGATGTCGTTGGGGACCACAACGCCAGACCGGCGGTCCGCGCCAGCGGCTCGAGTTCACGCGCCTGTGACTCATCAACGCGCTCGACCGGTACGCCGTTGGCTTTCGCCCGGGTGAGCAGGGCGTCCAGCGCTGTTAGCTCGTCGGCGTGCCGCGCGACGACGAGCTTCCCGCACCGGCGGACCGACAGGTGATGCTCGTCGCAGAACTCGTGCAACAGGACGTTGCCTCGCCGGGTCAGCCGCGCCTTGAGTGAATCTGGGCTGTAGTAGAAGCCAGCGTGCATCACGCCAGAGTTACGGCCGGACGCGTGTGCGCCGAGGTGCTGCTCCTTGTCGAGAACGACGACTTTGCTGCCTGGCCGCACCGCGAGCAGGGCATCGGCCAGGGCCAATCCCACGATGCCGCCACCGATCACAGCGACATCGACAGTCCGGCTCATCGTCGCATCGTCTCAGCGACGGGCGCCGGCCGTCCCAGCGGGTCGTAACGACCACCCGTGGCTGCCGTATCCAGTCGAGGCCACGCATGGGCCGCACGGCACTGGCCTACTCACTGCGCTCGAGTTGCGTCGAACAGGCATAACCGGAGGCCGCGGAAGCACCTCACGTATTCGGCCCCATCGCAGGCGGCCGAGCGGTTACTCTGCTCCAGGGTGGCGGCCGTGCTTGGCCGCATCATGGTTGCGGCAGTTGAGCCTGGGCGGGATGTTGTCATGGATTGCCGTCTCTGTGGCGCACCGCTGATCCGCACGTTCGTGGATCTCGGCGCCTCGCCGTTATGTGAGAGCTATCTGACCGAAGAGCAACTCGACGCGCCAGAAACGACATACCCCCTACATGTACGAACCTGTACAAACTGCCTTCTTGTTCAGTTACCCGAATGCGTGGGCGCGAGCGGCATCTTCTCCGACTACGCCTACTTCTCGTCCTATTCTGACTCTTGGGTCAAGCACGCCCACGGCTATGTGGCCCGGATGTCTGAGCAGCTGGCATTGGGGCCCGAAAGTTTCGTTGTGGAGGTCGCGAGCAACGACGGGTATCTCCTCCAGCACCTCGTCGCCCGTGGCGTTCCGATCTTGGGCATCGAGCCGGCAGGCAACGTCGCTGAGGTAGCACGCGCGCGAGGCATCCGGACGGAGGTGGCCTTCCTTGGCGCCGACACGGGGGCCCGAATCGCCCGGGAGCACCGCCCGGCAGACCTAGTGGTCGCTAACAATGTGTTCGCCCACGTCCCGGACCTGCTTGACTTCGTTCGCGGGCTGCGGGCGATTCTCGCCGCCAATGGTCTGCTGACCCTCGAGTTTCCACATTTGCTGCGCCTGATCGAGGGCCGACAATACGACACGATCTATCATGAACACTTCTCCTACTTTTCGCTTCTCACCGCAATGCGGGCTCTCGAGACCGGCGGCTTGAAAGTCACCGACGTCGAGCAACTCCCGACGCACGGCGGCTCTCTACGGGTGCATGCGCGGCGGGCTGAAAGCGTCGCCGAGGTCGCCCCAGCGGTCGCCGCGCTCTTGGAAGTCGAACAGGCTGCCGGCTTGCACACGGCGAGTGGACACGACGGCTTCGCGACCGCGGTGCTTGACGTCAAGCGGGACCTGCTGGAATTTCTGATCGACGCCTCGCGCGATGGGCGGCGGGTAGCCGGCTACGGAGCGCCCGGCAAGGGCAACACTCTGCTGAACCACTGCGGCATCAGACGTGACCTCGTGCCCTACACCGTGGACCGCAGTCCGCATAAGCAGGGGCGCTTCCTGCCCGGCACCCGCATACCGATCCTCGCGCCCGATCGGATAGCTGAGGATCGGCCCGACTTCGTGCTCGTTCTGCCGTGGAACCTGCGCCATGAGATCACAGATCAGCTGTCCTACATACGGGACTGGGGCGGTCGCCTGGTGTTTCCCATACCGAAGCTCGAGATTGTCTGAGAGGTAGTTATGAAGGTCGTCCTCTTCTGCGGCGGTTATGGCATGCGCATGCGGGACGGTGTCACCAACGCCCCAAAGCCCATGGCCATGATCGGCGATCGGCCCTTACTGTGGCACGTCATGCGCTATTACGCGCACTACGGTCACACCGAGTTCATCCTTTGCCTGGGCTACGGAGGGACGTACGTAAAGGACTATTTCTTGCACTACCGGGAGACGTCCTCAAACGACTTCATCATGCGGGACGGCGGCCGTACCGTTGACCTCATCACGAGCGACATCGCCGACTGGACGATCACGTTCGTCGACACTGGACTGAACGCAACGATCGGGGAACGCCTGCTCCGGGTGCGCAAGTACGTCGAGGACGACCAGACGTTCCTGGCCAACTATGCCGACGTCCTGACCGATGCACCGTTGCCTGAGCTCGTGGCCGAATTGCAGGAAAGCGGGGCCGTAGGCCTGCTCCTTGCAGTACCGCCTCAATCATCGTTTCACGTGGTGGGCGTCGAGACGGGCAGCAACAAGGTTCGCGACATCAAGGCGGTCGCAACGTTTCCCATTCGAGAGAACGGCGGCTACTTCGTGCTCGGCCGGGAGATCTTCGATTATCTAAATGAAGGTGAGGACCTCGTGGACGACGCCTTCGGGCGTCTGGTCTCTGAGGGCCGGCTCATCGCGAGGTGCTATGACGGATTTTGGGCGTCTGCCGACACGGTGAAGGAGCGGGCGCAGTTGGAAGCGTTGTTCCACGATGGATCCAGGCCGTGGGCTTTGTGGAACACCACTCCGAAGGCGCAGCGTGGTTGGGCGGGACCCGAACGCCGTCGGCGAGGGAAGGCTGGGGCACCCGCGCGGGACGAGGAGTTGAGGTAACGCCGTGCTGTCACTTCCGCTCCGCGCTAGTGCGCCGGGCGCTCCTCTGCGCCTGCTTGCGCTGGGCGCCCACGCAGACGACGTGGAGATTGGTGCGGGCGGCACATTGTTGTGCCTCGCGCAGTCACACGACCTGGACGCGCTCATCGTCGTGCTCTCCGCAGACGACCGGCGGGCCGCAGAAGCGCGGGCTAGCGCTGCAGCCTTCCTCACCGGCTGCAAGGTGACGGTCGAGACGCACGATCTGGCGGACGGCCGTTTTCCCGCCGAGTGGAACAGTGCCAAGGAGATCCTCGAGGCCGTCAGCTCGGCCTTCAGTCCAGACGTCGTGCTCGGACCCTCGCGATCGGACGCCCACCAGGACCACCGCGTGCTGGCCGACCTGATCCCCACTGTGTTCCGTGACCATCTCGTCCTCGGGTACGAGATCCCCAAATGGGACGGCGACCTCGGGCAGCCAGCGGTCTACGTCCCCATCAGTGAGGAGGTCCTGGAACGCAAGGTCAAGCTGCTGTGGGAGCATTTCGCGTCTCAGCGTGACCGGGAGTGGTTCGACGAGGAGGCTTTTCGCGGGCTGGCCCGACTGCGCGGAATAGAGTGCCGGACACGCTTTGCGGAAGCCTTTCGCTGCGGCAAGTTAGCACTGAGCCTCTGAGGCTGCTGAGCCGACGCGGGGCGCCGACTCGCCTCAGCCAGTGGATCCGGCCGACCGCACGCGGGCCATCCAAGGCGCCAGAACAACATCCCAGGCGTACCGCTCGGCCACTGCCTGGCTTCCCTGCAAGCCAGCCTTGGTCGCCCGCTCGGGATCGGCCAACAGGTCCGCGATCACCTCGGCCATGGCTGCAGCCGTCGACGTCACCGTTACCCCGCGGCCGACCAGATCGTCCAGTCCCTCGGCGCCGATTGGCGACGCCACTACCGGACGTCCGACGTCTAGCGCCTCGAGCACCTTGAGCCTGGTCCCACCGCCTGACAGCAGCGGTGCTACAGCGACCCTCGCGCGGGACAGGTACGGCCGCACGTCAGGAACGGTTCCGGTCACGGTGATGTCCTCGGCGGCGAGCCGCTGCACGCGCGGCCCGGGCGAACGGCCTACGAGGAGCAGATGAGCCTCGGGCTGCCGCGCACGCACCAGCGGCCACACCTCATTCACCAACCAGACCGCGGCATCGGAATTTGGGCGCCACTTCAGCAGCGCGACAAAGATAACCACCGGCCCAGTCGCCGGCGGCAGAGGGCCCGTGGGGTTCCACCCGTTGGGACAAAGCAGTATCTCGGTCCGCGAGCGGGGAAGCCGCATTCGGTCGTTCTCACTGACGACTGTGGCGACGTCCACCTTCCTCAGGCCGCGCCGCTCCACGCCGCGCAAGGCTGCGGTCTCAAGCCACACAGGCAGCGACTTAAGGCCCGACTGGCCGCGCGCGTAGCTGGCCGCGAGCGCCGACTCGATGTTGTGCAGGTCGAGGACACGCAATGTCGCCTTCGCACCAGTGAGATACGGCGCTAACGTGGCGTATTCGACCTGCAGCACATCGGTTGGCGCCTCCGCTGTTGCGGTACGGACGAGTTCGGCGAGGTCTGCGTCCCAGAATCGCGCCGCCGAACCACTCCAGGCATGCAGAACCCCGCGCGCGATGCGGGGAACCGTCGGACGCCAAGGCACGGAGCGCACGTCCACCCCCATCTTGGCCAGCCCTGCCAGGTCGGCGTTTCCCTCCTCAAATGCGCAGAGGATCACTTCGCCCAGAGAGGCAAGCCGGGTCAGCACTGCCAGAGAGCGCTGCTTGCCACCGGAGTCGGCCGGCAACGGCAAGAACTTCGTGACCATCACCGAGCGCACGTCGTCTGGCCTACCATTCTTTGGGTGGCGCTGGTCGCGGACTAGCCGGCCCGCCGCTTCGACACCCGGCCATGTACACCGCACCGAACAATGCTGCCAAGCTCTTCGGCTGCTGCCGACCAAAATCCGAGACCCCAGCCCACATGCATGGCAACAAACGCCGGCGCGACCCAACGCTTGCTCCGCTGATCGGGCAGCTTCGAGGCCGTCGAAGCGCTCGCCACGGCGAGCCCTGCGGCGTACGGCAGGACAAGGGCTCCGGCCAGCCCTGGCCGACGGGGGGCGGCCAAGGCCGCGGCGGCAAGGGTCGCCAGGAGGGCCGGCGCGGCAAGATGTCTCAGTCGCAATGAGCGAGGGTGCCTGACCGCTACCCGAACCTTGCCGGCTCCGTACCGGCGGTACTGCCCGAAAAGGCCCGGCACGCGTTGCTGGCACCTCCAATGAATAACGAGCGCCGGATCGAAGAGCAACGTCCTGCCAAGCTTTCGTAGGCGATAGTCAAGCTCGAAATCCTGGTTGACGCGCAACGCCTCGTCCCAACCTCCAACGGTGCGGAGCAACTCGACCGGATAGCAGCCGAAAGGAATATGTTCGACAGACTGCGGACGCTCGCCGTAGTGATAGGTGGAGTTTCCGACGCCGAAGCGGGAGCCCATCACTGCGGCGATCGCCCGCCCGGCCGCCGTCTCGCCCACACCGTCTTTTCGCCCACCTACACCACCCCAGTCGCCGGTTCGAAGGTGGCGGAGGGCAGTGGCGACGTAGTTTGCCGGGATCGTGGAATGGGCGTCGACCCGGACGAGCCACCGCCCACGGGCAGCCGCAAGCGCGACGTTTAGTGAGATCGGAATGATCGCCCGTGGATTGTGCAGCAGCTCCACCCGCGGATCGTCCTCCTGGCAAGCCAGCGCCACCTCCACGGTCCCGTCACTCGAGGCCCCATCCACCACGACGATCTGCAAGTAGGGCCAGGTCTGGTTGCGGATGGAGGTGAGGCAGGCAGCAAGCCGATCCTGCTCATTGCGGGCCGGCACAACCACCGTAACCAACTCGGCGGGATCGACGCCGGCAGAGGGGGAAGCCTGCCCGCTTGGCTGCGATGGATCGCCCATGCGTTGCCCTTTGCCTCAATGCCTCGGTCGGACGTGTCAGATGGAAGTGTAGGTCAACGGGGGTCGGCCGACCGTGTCGGCGCCGGTGACCGACGGGGCGTCCACGATCGCGACGGAAGCCATCGGATCCCATCCGTCAGGTCGCAGTGATGCCCGCCCGCCGACACGCGGGGAGACCCACACCCGCAAGATCGCAGCGACACCGCAGCAGGTCGGCAGGGCGCGCCAGCCTGATCTCCAACCCATTTTCGGCGAACCCAGGTTAGTGGTGCTGCAATGTTCCGCCACGTTAAGCGACCATCTGAGTGCGCTGCGCAAGTTATGTGAATTCGACCTCGCCGGTGACTACATGTGTTGGATGATGCCGACGCATGGCTGAAGCGTGGCGGCGTCAAGACCTGGCACCCGTCGCCCAGCTGAGGTGAGGTGAGCGATGACGGTGGCGGGTTTAGATGCGGGCTCCAGTGATGAAGTCATGCCCATTTCAGTGGCGGGCGTGGCTGCCGGCACCGCACCGAGTGAGCCGCAACCATCCCCTCGGCCTTGGTTGTGGCGCTTGCTGTCGAAAGGCGTCACCTTCCCACTCGTGGCGCTTGATTGCATGACTTTCGCGGCGGCAACGCTGGTTGTGGGCCAGCAGCCGCCGGCGCTGCTTGCCTTGCTCGTTCTGACACTCGCGCTGTTTGCCTCAGCAGGCCTCTACCGGTCGCGCTTGACGATGTCAATCTTGGATGATCTTCCTTCGCTGCTTGGTCGGGCTCCAGTAGCGGGAACCATTGTTACTGCCTTCGGCCAACTCACTCAGGTTAAGATCGGGGCTACAGCGCTCATCACTAGCGTCGTCTTCGGTGGGCTCGCCCTCGGCACGCGAGCGGTCGCCTACGCCGTGATCCGGCGAGCCCGAAGCTCCGGCTTTGTGCGGCACGACGTGCTCATCTTGGGAGCCGGCGAGGTGGGCGGTCTCTTGGCGCACACACTCCGAGATCACTCTGAATACGGCTTAACGCCGGTCGGATTCCTCGACAACGACCCACTGTTGGAGCCGGAACAACTACCGGTCCCTGTGCTTGGTGACCTCTCCGAGCTCGCAAACACCATACGGGCGCGAAATGTGCGCGTCGTCGTCGTCGCCTTCGGAGCCATGCCCGAGTCCGCCGTCGTCGGTATTCTGCGTACCTGCGATCGCATGAAATGCGAGATCTTCTTCGTACCGCGCCTGTACGAGCTTCACACGGTGAGCGGGGACATGGACTTGGTTTGGGGTATTCCGCTTGTGCGACTGCGACGAGCACCATTTCGGACTTTCGCGTGGCGCTTGAAGCGCGCAATGGACGCCCTACTCGCATCTGTCGCGCTGGTCGCACTTGCCCCGCTCTTGGGGGTACTCGCTGCGCTGGTACGGCTGCAAGGCGGCCCAGGATTCCTCTTTCGACAGGAGCGGGTCGGGCTCGACGGCCGATCGTTCTCAGTGCTGAAGTTCCGGACGCTTCGCCCGCTCGACGACACAGAGACCCTGACGAGCTGGAACGTCACGGACGAGACCCGGCTCACGCGCGTTAGCCGCTTCCTCCGGCGCTCGTCACTGGACGAGCTGCCCCAGCTGTGGAACGTCGTGCGAGGAGACATGAGCTTGGTCGGGCCGCGACCGGAACGGCCATTCTTCGTTTCCCAGTTCACGGAGCGGTTCCCTCGCTATATGGCGCGGCACCGGGTGCCCGCCGGTATGACGGGCTGGGCGCAGGTGCATGGTTTGCGCGGTGACACATCGATTGCGGACCGCGCCCGTTTCGACAACTACGCCATCGAGAACTGGTCGCTGTGGCAGGACGTCAAGATCATGCTGCGTACCGTAGGGCAGGTCGTCCGCGGCGCGGGGCGATGAGCTCCGCCTCATTGGACTGATCGGCGCACCTCACGCGGCTGGCAGTACCGCAATGGCCGAGATCGACGGGCAGTTCTGGTGCCGAGTGAAGGTGATGTCCAGCGATCGGTCCTTGACCGTCACCGCGAAGGTCCGGGACATAGCCCGATTGATTCCACCAGCTGACACGGTGATGTTTAATCCACTCAATATTGTGAGGTTCTCGGCGGCGACGTCGAACACTCGCGTGCCGCTCGCCGGGTTGATCTCGTCGAAGAACAGCCGCAGCCGGTACGAGCCGTTGGCGATCGGTAGATGGTAGCCGTTGGCGCACCACCGCTCCGTCATGTAGATCACGGGGTTGCTGGCGTTCTCGGGGGCCACGGTGGTAAAGCCACTGGCACCGCTGCCGGCGTCGTAATACTGATCGGCCTGCCAGACGACACCAGCTGACGAGGTGTAGCCCGCGGGGTTGCCGGCGTCCATCCGGTATGGCACAGAGATCGAAGCCCGTGGTGTCGGTGTGGGGGT
>JBDUBV010000248.1:0-2826 GCA_040003795.1 Pseudonocardiales bacterium
CGGAGGCGTGAGGGCGCCTGGTGGCCCCCGCGGTCTTCAAAACCGACGAGGCCGAGGATCTCGGTCTGGCGGGTTCGATTCCCGTCCGCCTCCGCCAACAGGTGCCGCGCTCGGCGTCGCTGCGTTCGATGCAGAACTCGTTGCCCTCCGGGTCGGCGAACACCACCCACCCATGGCCGTCCGGCCGGCGCTGGTCGCTCACCAGGGCAGCGCCGAGCCCGCGAAGACGGTCGACCTCGCGTCCCTGGTCAGGTCTGCCGACACGAGATCGAGGTGGATCCGATTCTTGACCGCCTTGCCTTCCGGCACGCTGATGAATAGCAGGCCCAGCGACCCGTCCGGCGCGATCAGCAAGGCCTCCGGATCGGACGGCTCGTTGCCGTTGTCGGGGGTCCTCGCCGAATCCGGTCAACTCCGGCCAGAATCCGGCCAAGGCGAAGGGGCGGCGCAGTCGAAGGTGATGCGTCTGATCCGTACGGTCATCCGGTCCGTTCCGCGATGAATTTGGCGGTCGCGCCCGGTCTGCACTCGGTACGGTCCGAATCGGCCAGCGTTCCGGCCCCGACGAAAGGGAGCCCCCGTGCTCGAGCACAGCAAGGCATTCAGCGGATTCTCCGTGGACGACATCCCCGCGGCCAAGCAGTTTTACGGCGAGACACTTGGCCTCGACGTCTCCGAGGCAAACGGCATGCTCAGCCTGCACATCGCCGGCGACCGGGAAGCGCTGATCTACCCCAAGCCGGACCACGCCCCGGCCACATTCACGATCCTCAACTTCCCGGTCGACGACATCGACGCCGCAGTGGAGGAACTGACCGCCCGGGGCGTGCAGTTCGACAAGAGCGACTGGGTTGACGAGAAGGGCATCAACCGCAGGGGCGGCCCGCTCATCGCATGGTTCACCGATCCGGCCGGCAACATCCTGTCCGTGCTCCAACCGGACTGAGCCCTCTAGCCTCCAGGGGTGACCGACGACGTGCGGCGCATCGTGCCGCGGACCGACGCTGTGCTGGCCGAGCCACGGCTAGCCGATGCGCAGCGCCGGTTGGGTCGCGACGTGGTGAAGGCGGCGGTACGGCAGGCGCAGCAACAGGTCCGTGCCGGAGACTTGGTCCCCGACGACGTGCTGAACGCGGTGCTGGCCGGCCTGCCGGAGAGCGCGAGCGGCCTGCGGCGGGTGATCAACGCGACCGGCGTGCTCCTGCACACCAACCTCGGCCGGGCGCCGCTGTCGGCGGCAGCGGTCGAGGCCCTGATCGCGGCATCGGGCACGACCGATGTCGAGTACGACCTGGACACCGGCGAGCGGGCGGCCCGCGGGCGTTCGGCGGTCAAGGCGCTGGCCGCTGCGGTGCCGGACGCCGAGGCGGTGCACGTGGTCAACAACGGTGCGGCGGCGCTCGTCCTGGTGGCCACTGCGCTGGCCGCCGGCCGCGAGATCGTCGTGTCCCGGGGGGAGATGGTGGAGATCGGCGCCGGCTTTCGGATCCCCGACCTGCTCGTCTGCACCGGCGCCCGGCTCCGCGAGGTGGGCACCACCAACCGGACCGCCCTGGCCGACTATGCGGAGGCGATCGGCGACAGCACCGGCTTCGTGCTCAAGGTGCACACGTCGAACTTCCTGGTCACCGGCTTCACGTCGGGAGTGGAAATCGGCGAGCTCGCGACGCTGGGCGTCCCCGTCGTGGCCGACATCGGCTCGGGGCTCCTCGCGCCGCATCCCTTGTTGCCCGACGAGCCCGACGCGGCCACCGCGCTCAAAGCGGGGGCGACCCTGGTCACCGCCAGCGGCGACAAGCTCCTCGGCGGTCCCCAGGCCGGCCTCATGCTCGGCACCAACGCGATCATCGACCGGCTGCGGCGGCACCCGCTCGCGAGGGCGCTGCGGGTCGACAAGCTCACCCTCGCCGCCCTGGAGGCAAGCCTGGCCGGCCCGCAGACCCCCACCGCGACCGCCCTCGACCTCGCCCTCAGCGCCATCCGGCGGCGTGCCGAACACCTGGCCGGGCGACTCCGAGCAGCCGGCGTCGACGCCCTCGCCGTCGACTCCACGGCTGCCGTCGGCGGTGGGGGTGCCCCCGGAGTGCAACTGCCCAGTGCGGCCGTCAGCCTTCCCGAGGCGTGCGCAAGACCCCTGCGGCTGGGCCGGCTGCCCGTCGTCGGCCGGCTGGAGCATGGACGGTGCCTGCTCGACCTGCGGACCGTACAGCCGGAGGCAGATCACGAGGTTGAAGCGGCTGTAGTGGCGGTAAGACCGGCCGAGGTGTGAGATAGGCGGCGGAGGTGCCCGGATGGACATGCGCAAGATCTTCCTGAGCTGGCCCGTAGTCCGCCAGGTCACCGGCACCGATTCCCTCGGCCGGGGCTCGGCTGCTCAGTCGGCACAAACGCAGCGGATCGAGCCGCGTACCAAGACCGCCGACCGGGTGGTCGACAGCATCTGCCCTTACTGCGCGGTCGGTTGCGGCCAGAAGGTCTATGTCAAGGACGACAAGGTCGTACAGATCGAGGGCGACCCCAACTCCCCGGTCTCCCGCGGCCGGCTGTGCCCCAAGGGTTCGGCCAGCGAGCAGCTCGTGAACAGCTCGAGCCGGGCCACCAAGGTGCTCTACCGGCGCCCGTACGCCACCGACTGGGAGGAGATCGAGCTGCCGAAGGCGATGGAGATGGTAGCCGACCGGGTGCTCGAGACCCGCGCCCGCACCTGGCAGGACCGCGACGACAAGGGCAACTCGCTGTGCCGGACGATGGGCATCGCGAGCCTGGGCGGCGCGACGCTGGACAACGAAGAGAACTACCTGATGAAGAAGCTCTACACCGCTCTGG
>JBDUBV010000108.1:0-9468 GCA_040003795.1 Pseudonocardiales bacterium
CCGGGGAAGTCGAAGAAGCCGAGCAGGGTGCGGTTGCCGAGGTCGAAGAAGAAGTGCGACGAGCCGGGATAGTCGCGGTTCTCGACCAGCTCGACGAGAGGGAAGCCGAGCAACCCCTGGTAGAAGTCGATGGTCTGCTCGACGTCGGAGCAGATCAGGGCCGCGTGGTGGATGCCCCGGCCGTTGCTGCGGGGGCGATCGCCGGCCGGCCGCAGGTACTTGGCCGCCAACTCGGCACGGCGGGCCGTCAGGCGCTCCCGGGTGTCCTGCGTCATCCGGCACCTCCGGCTGCATCCCCGTACCAACGACCCGGCCGACTCTACGCGCGCGATACGTTCACCGGCATGAGTGGAAAATCGATCGGCCTGACCGATGAGGTGCACGACTACCTCGTACGGGTCGGGGGGCGCGAGCCGGAGGTCCTGCGCCGCCTGCGCGAGCACACGCAGGCGATACCGCAGCACAACATGCAGATCGCACCCGAGCAGGGCGCTTTCATGGCGGTGCTTGCGGAGCTGACCGGCGCCCGGCGCTGCCTGGAGCTGGGCACGTTCACCGGCTACAGCGCGCTGGCCGTGGCACTGGTGCTTCCCCCCGACGGCAGCATCCTGTGCTGTGACGTCAGCGAGGAGTGGACCTCGATCGCAAAGCGGTTCTGGGCCGAGGCCGGAGTGGCCGACCGCATCGAGCTCCGGCTGGCACCGGCGCTGGAGACGCTCGACGGCCTGCTCGCCGACGGGGCGCAGGACAGCTTCGACTTCGCCTTCGTCGACGCCGACAAGGTCAACTACCCCGCCTACCACGACCGGCTCATGCGCCTGGTCCGGCCCGGCGGGGTGATGCTGTGGGACAACGTGCTCTGGAGCGGCGAGGTGGTCAACCCCGATGCCGATGACCCGGACACCCGCGCCATCCGCGAGATCAACGACATGCTCGCCGCCGATGAGCGGATCACCCTGGCGATGCTGCCGATCGCCGACGGCCTGACGGTCGCCCGCCGGCGCTGAGCGCCGCCCAACCGGTCACTCCGGGGCCGCCAGGCTAAGGTCCGGGCCGTGTCTGCTGCGTTCTGGGGTTGCGCCACGGTGACCGCGATCAGTGCCTTCGTCAGTCTCGGGTTCTCGGTATCGGCACTCGCGGGATCCGACCCGCCCGGTCGCAGGAGTGCGATGTATGCGATGGCGAGGAGCCTGGCGCTGGCGGTGGCCGCCACCCTGGCGTTGTCGGCGCGCTCCAGTTCCTGGCTCGAGGCGGTCGCAGTGACGATGATCATCGTGCAGGCTGCCGATGCGGTCATCGGCGCGGTGATTCACGACCGGCTCAAGACCCTCGGGCCGGCAGTGACCTCCTTGGTCAACGCTGTGGCCCTCGTCTGGCTGCTGTCGCAGGGCACATGACCACCGAGACGCGTTCAGGAGCCTGCTAGCGGCGGTGCTGCAGCTGCCAGTGCGGCAAGCGCGGCGGTGAAGCACTCGACCGGCGGGTTGACCAGCCCGGCACCGACCTGGCCGGTCCCGGCCACCTTGCCCGCCATGCCGGTGTTGATCTGGGGGAGGATGCCGGTGCGAATCACCTTCGTGACGTCGACGCCCGTGGGCGTCCCGCGGAAGGACATGATGGGCACCTGGTAGGAGGGGTGCTCGGCCAGGGTGATCTCATACATCGACCGCGTTGCGGCCAGCGCGTCGGCGACCTCGCCGCCGACGAAGCGCACGATCGCCGGGGCCGCCGCCATCGCGAAGCCGCCGATGCCGGCCGTCTCGGTGATCGCGGAGTCACCGATGTCGGGGTTGGCGTCGTCGGGCCCGAACCCGCCCAGGAACAACCCCTCGGGCACCTGGGCCGGGCCGGTGAACCACGCGTCGCCGGTGCCCGAGACCTGGATGCCGAAGTCGGTGCCGTTGCGGGCCATCGCGACGACCAGGGTCGAGCCGGGCACGTCCCGGCCGGCGTCGAGGGCGAGCTTGCAGGCCGGCATTCCCAGGTTGAGGAAGAAGTGGTCGTTGCCGGCGATGAAGCCGACCGCGGCGGCGACGTCGGCCGGCGGTGCGCCGCTGTCGATCAGGTCGGGGAGCACCTCGCGCAGCCACAGCAGCGTGCCCGCGCGATTGCGGTTGTGCCCCTCGTCGCCCATCTGCAGCATCTGGGCGATGATCGCGCCCAGATCGACCGGGCCGTGACTGCGGACGCAGGTCTGCAGCAGCGGCCCGAGCACCTGCGACAGCCAGCGCAGCCGCTCGAGGACCTCCGGCCCGAAGGCGCCGTACCGCAGCACCTTGCCCAGGCCCTCGTTCAACGAGCAGAAGGACCGCGCGCCGTCCGGCCCGCCGTCGGCGTCGGCTACCTCGAACATCCACATCGACGGGCTGACCACCCCGGCCATCGGCCCGACGGTCCGGTGGGCGTGGCAGGGCTCCAGGGTGATGCCCTCGCCCGACTCCATCAGCGCCGTGGCCTCCTCCGGGGAGCCGGCCAGCCCCTCAAGGAGGGCCGCTCCGATCAGCGCACCGCGCAAGGGCCCGGAGGCCCGCGCCCAGTTGATCGGCGGTCCGGCGTGCAGGAAGTGGCCAGGCTGCAGGCCGAGCACGTCGGTGGCCGGGCGAACGTCGACCAGGCACGGTGACACGGCCAGGACTCTGTCGAGTGCGGTCCGGTTGCCGGCGGCGCGGCGAGGGTCGGCCATCACCCGGTCGAGGGCCGCCTCGCTACCTGCCAGCGGCGGTCGCCAGTCGACCCTCTCCACCGGTACGGCCTGCGCGTCGAGGGCGTCGGCCAACAGGTCGATGCCGGCCGCGGCGACGGCCGGCTCGCTGGCCAGCAGGCCGTGTAGGGGAGCGGTCACCGTCGGCGCACCAGGGAGACTGCATGCCGGGCGGCCTCGGCGTTCGAGCCGAACACGGCAGCACCGGCGGCGGCGAGGGCGGTGGCCTGCCGGTCCCGGCCCTGTGGGTCGGCCTCGGTGCCGCACAACGACACCACGACGGCGAGGTCTCGGTCGGCCGCGGTCGCTGTCGCGCGGGCCGCGGTGATGGCCGGTGCGAGGTCACCGGCCGGGTCGGCAGCCGCGCCGTAGCCGAGCACCACGTCGAGCAGCACCACTGCGCTGCCCGGCTCGTCGCCCTCGGCCAGCAGCCGTTCGGTGCGTAAAGACGGGTCGATCATCGGGTGCGGGCGCCCGGCGGTCAGGGTGTCTTCGCCGAAGTCGATCATCAGGTGACCCGGCGCCCTCAGCGAGGCGTCGAGTGCCCATTCCGGGCGCAGGGGGATGTTGGAGGCGACCGGGCCGAGGGCGTCCGCGGCGATGATCATGGCCTCGTCGCACAACGTGCCCCCGCAGAACAGGCCGCGCAGCGAGCCGGTGCGCGGCTCGTGCGGCGACGGGGGTGCCCAGCGAGGCCAGGCAGGAGCCTCGCGCCCGGCGGCGCGCAGGACCTCGGCCACGGCGGCCGACAGGTCCGGAAGGCCCGGCCCGAGCAGGCAGAGCACCACGGGCTTGCCCAGCGCACCGGCCGCCGCCCGCACGCGGTCGGCGACCTCGGGAGCAGGTGGTTTGGAGACCACGACGATCACCTCGGTCGCCGGGTCGGCATCCAGCGCTGCCAGGGCTTGCAGCGTCGAGCGCGCGGCCACCTCGATGGACAGGTCCCGGCCGCCCACGCCGAGGACGTGGCTCACCCCGACGCCGGCCGCGTCGAGCAGGCAGCACACCTGTTGCGCCCCTGTCCCGGATGCGGCGACGATGCCGATCGGCCCGGGGACCACGACGTTGGCGAAGCCGAGGCCTGCCCCGGCCACGATGGCGGTACCGCAGTCCGGGCCCATCACGAGCAGGTCCCGGCGGGCGGCCGCATCCTTCAGCAGCACCTCGTGAGCGACGGGCACGCCGTCGCTGAAGACCAGCACAGACAACCCGGCCTCCAATGCATCCATCGCCTCGGCGAAGGCATAGCGGCCCGGGACCGACACCATGGCCAGCGTGGCGGGGCGGCGAGCCGCGGCCGACCCTGCGGTGCGCGCCGGCTGCTCCGCCAGGGCGCCGGGCGCAGCCGGCCGGGGGAGCAGGGCGGCTGCGAGCGCGGCCAGCGCGGACTGGTGAGCCGCATCGTCCTCGGCCCGCACCGCGACCAGAAGGTCGTTGGGCCCCGCATCTTCGGGGGTGGCGAACCCCATACCGGTGAGCAACTCGATGTTGAGGCCGGTGGCCATCGCCACCAGTGCGGCACCCACGCCGGGCACCTGGGCGACGGTGCGGCTGGCCTGCATCAGGCTCACCGAGTCGTGGTAGGCACCGCGGCGGACTTCGACGCTGTCGGTCACGGGCCGGTCGCGCCCGCCAGCAGGCCGTGGGCGATGTCAGAGCCGGAGGTGGAGCCCACGGCGAGCAGGCGGTCCAGCGCGGGCTCGACCGGCCGGTGCCCGGCCAGGGCGGCAAGCAGGTCGACGACCTGGGGCAGGGCATCACCTGCGGCGGCCGCCGCGAGCAGCGCGGCCGACAGGGCAGTCGTGCGGCGCGGGACCTCGTCGGAGATCGACGCCCAGAGCAGGTCGGCGCACTCTGGCCGGCCGAGGTGGCGGAGGGCGAGCAGAACGCCGGCCAGGACGTCGTCGCCGGCGGGGGTCAATCCCTCGCCCAGGCCGACCAGCGCAGCAGGGGCGTCCTCGGTGTTGTGCCGGCCCCGCAGGGCGCCACCCAGCCTGTTCAGCCGCATCGCGACCGGGTAGCACAGGGTGCGGCGGCGGGCCGAGAGGAGGCGGGCCAGCCGGGCCGCCCGGGCCGGCAGGTGCTCGGGCCGCACGAGGGCCGGCGGCCGTGGCGGGTTCCACCAGCGGCCGACCGTGACCTCAAGCTCCCGGGCGCACAGCCGGCCACCGCCGACGGTCGCGGGATCACCCGCCCGCACGGCGGCGAAGGGTGACCTGTTGCTCGTGGCGGTCACCAGCACGGAGATCGGCAGGCGCAATCCGTCGCGGGCGACCACCGCGACAACGCCGCTGCCGGTGTCGAGGTAGACCGCGGAGGGGAACGCCGCCCGCACCGTCGCGCCGCGTACGGGGCCGTCGATGACGTCCTTGAGCCGCCTGCTGGCCGCCCCTGCGACGGTAGTGGCGACTGCCGGGCCGGGGCAGCCGCCCGGGAAGGGCGGGTTCTCGAGAGCGGTCACGCGGGGCGGTCCACCTCCTGCAGGCTTCTGCGCACGCTAACGGTCCGACACCGCACTGGCTACCCAGCCACGCGCGGCTTGGTGCGGCCTCTCGTACGGCTGCCCGGAAGAGCGTGACTCCCGTTCCAGCCAGGGACGAGAGCCCAGGCCGCACTAAAGGAGAGGCGCGAACAGCTCGCCGAGCTGACCTGGCCACCCCTCGGTGTCGTAGACGCCCTCTGGCGCGAGGTACCTAATCGACCTGCCGACGACGGGGAGGGTGCTCGGCTGCGACTGCACCGATGCATCGCGACCGGCGAGCTGTCGGCCCTAGTCGACGGAGCCCGGTTGGTGCCACACTCGGCGATCTGCGATCCCGGCGAAGGGGTGGAGATGGCGATTGGCATCGGCTGGAAGCTGCACGGCGACGGCAAGACCCCGCCCCCCGGGGAGGTCGTCCGCCCCGACGAGCGACTGTCGTGGGGCCGTACGGTCGGCCTCGGCGCACAACACGTCGTCGCCATGTTCGGGGCGACGTTCATCTTCCCGATCATCATGGGTCTCGACCCGAACCTCGCGATCATGATGTCGGGGATCGCGACGATCCTGTTCCTGGTCATCGTGGGCGGCCAGGTGCCGAGCTATCTCGGCACGAGTGCTTCCTTCGTCGGCGGGGTCGCTGCGATCCGGGCGGCCGGCGGCGACAGCGCCACGGTCACCGGGGCGATCCTGGTCGCGGGGGTGGTCCTTGGCCTCGTCGGTGCGGTGATCCACTTCCTCGGCGCGGAGGTCATCCACAAGATTCTCCCGCCGGTGGTCACCGGCGCCGTGGTCATGCTCATCGGCTTCAACCTGGCCCCCGTGGTGGCCAACGTCTACTGGCCGCAGGATCAGTGGGTCGCCCTGCTGACGTTGGCCTTCGTCGTGCTCGCGACCGTCATGCTGCGCGGCTTCCTCGCCCGGATCGCCATCTTCCTGGGCCTGGTCTTCGGTTTCGCCGTCTCCTGGCTGGCCGACCGGATCTTCGGCAAGATCCACTCCTTCTCCCCGGCTGCCGGCAAGGCCACCGACCACTTCCGCGTGGACCTGGGCGGCCTCAAGGGCGCCGACTGGATCGGTCTGCCGAGCTTCCACGCCCCCGACTTCAAGACCTCGGCGATCCTGCTCACGCTGCCTGCGGTCATCGCACTGATCGCGGAGAACACCGGCCACGTCAAGGCGGTCTCGGCGATGACCGGTGCCGACCTCGACCGGGTGCTCGGCCGGGCGCTGATCGGCGATGGTGTCGGCACGGCGCTGTCCTCAGCAGTCGGCGGCTCGCCGACGACGACGTATGCCGAGAACATCGGGGTGATGGCCGCGACCCGGGTCTACAGCACGGCGGCCTACTACGTCGCCGCGATCGTGGCGATCCTGTTCGGCCTGTGTCCCAAGTTCGGCGCGCTGATCGCAGCCACGCCAGGCGGTGTGCTCGGCGGGATCACCGTCGTGCTGTACGGCATGATCGGGCTGCTCGGTGCCAAGATCTGGATCGAGAACCGCGTCGACTTCGCCAACCCGATCAACCTGGTCCCGGTCGCCGCGGGCATCATCATCGCCATCGGCAACACCAGCCTGCAGATCACCAAGAACTTCTCGCTGGCCGGCATCGCCTTCGGCACCCTGGTCACGGTCGTCGGCTACCACCTGGTGCGGGTGGCGGCCCCGAAGTACATGCGGGATGCCTACGCGGTGTCCCTGGGCGAGGCCGGCTTCGACGCCGGCGCCGGCGACCCGCGGGCGGGCAAGGGCGGTAACCGTCCGGTGAAGGGCGGGAGCAACCGGCCGGCGAAGGCGGGTGGCGGCAACCGGCCGGGCAACCCCAGGGGCACCACAACGCGGCGGAAATAGCCCAGCAAGAGGAGACTCGGGGAGTGAAGCCGCCGCCGTTCGCCTACTCGGCACCGGGCACGGTCACCGACGCACTGGCCCTGCTCGCCGCGCTCGGGCCCGACGGCAAGGTGCTGGCCGGCGGCCAGAGCCTGGTGCCACTGCTCAACATGCGGCTGGCCGCCCCGGCGCACCTGGTCGACATCAACGGCCTGGAGGCTGAGCTCGGCGCCGTCGAGGTCACCGACGCCGGGGTCCGCGTCGGGGCGCTGGCCCGGCACAGCGCGGTGGAGGCGTCGGCCCCGGCGGTCGGAGTCCTGCCCCTGCTGCGCCAAGCGCTGACCCAGGTGGCTCACCCGGTGATCCGCAACCGCGGCACCGTGGTCGGCAGCCTGGCGCACGCGGACCCCTCGGCCGAGCTGCCGGCCGTTCTGTGCCTGGTCGGCGGCTCGGTGCAGGTGGCCTCGGCCGGCAGCGAGCGCATTGTCGCCGCCGCCGACCTCTTCGCCGGGCCGATGGAGACCTGCCTGCGCCCCGGCGAGTTGATCGTCTCGGCGTGGTTCCCCGCCCTTCCCGAGCGGACCACCACTGCCTTCCTCGAGGTGACCCGCCGGCATGGGGATTATGCGGTGTGCGGAGTCGCCGTGGCCGTCACCCGCGATCCCGACGGTGCGATCACCGGTGCACGGGCTGCTTACGTGAGCGTGTCCGACACCCCGCTGGTGCTCGACCTGACCGATGCGCTGGTCACCGGCGAGGCCGCCGGCGACCGGGTATTCGCGGCCGCCCGGCTGGCTGCGGCCAGCGTCAGCCCCGACGACGACATCCATGCCACGGCCGGCTACCGGCGCCACCTGGCCGGCGTGCTGACGGCTCGCGCGTTGCGGGCGGCTTCATGAGTGAGCCCGAGCCCGAGCCGGAGTTCGACGTCTCCGTCGTCGTCAACGGCGGCCCCCGCAGCGCGACCGTGCCGGCCCGCCGGCTGCTGTCGGACTTCCTGCGCCACGACCTTGAGTTGACCGGCACCCACGTGGGCTGTGAGCACGGCGTCTGCGGCTGCTGCACGGTGCTGCTCGACGCGCGGCCGGTGCGCTCGTGCCTGGTGTTCGCGGTCTCCGTACGCGGCCATGACATCACCACCGTCGAGGGGCTGGCCGCGCCAGACGGCACCCTGAGCCCGGTGCAGCGGGCATTTGCCGAGTGCCATGCGCTGCAGTGCGGCTTCTGCACGCCGGGCTTCCTCACCACGATCACCGCGTTCCTGGGCGAGCACCCCGATCCGACTGAGGCCGAGGCCGTCGAGGCGATCTCCGGCAACCTGTGCCGGTGCACCGGCTATCAGAACATCGTCAAGGCGACCCTGAGGGCGGCCGAGACGCTGCGGACGCAGCAGCAGTGAGCAGCCTGCTGTTCGGTACGGCGGTGCAGCGCACCGAAGACCCGCGACTGCTCGCCGGGCATGGTGCCTACCTCGACGACCTCGGCCACGGCGCCCCGGCCGCAGCCTTCGTGCGCAGCCCGCATGCCCACGCCCACATCGAGGACATCGACGTGGCAGACGCTCTGGACGTCGACGGGCTGATCGCGATCTACACCTGGGACGACCTGCCCGGCCCGGTGGCCGAGCCGCTGCCGATGCTGATCCCGCATCCGGCGCTCACCCACCCGCGGACCGGCTACGCGCTGGCCCGCGACACCGTCAACCACGTCGGTGAGGCCGTCGTGATGGTCATTGCCCGCGACCGCTACGTCGCCGAGGACGTCTGCGACCGGATCCAGGTCACCTATGCCGTGCTGCCGCCGGTGGTCGGGCTCGAAGCGGCGCACCTGGGAGCCGATCTCGTCCACACCGACGTCCCCGGCAACGTCGCCGCGCACCTGGTCCAGACGGTGGGCGACGCACCGGCGGCGATCGCCGCCGCGCCGCATCAACTCGTGCTGGACCTCGCGGTCGAGCGCAGCGCGTCGACCCCGCTCGAGGGCAAGGGCGTCTACGCCCGCTGGGACGCCGACGACGGCAGCATGCGGGTCTACACCTCCACCCAGACCTCGACATCGGTGCGCGCCGCCCTCGCCGTGCGCCTCGGCCTGCCGGTCGGCAAGGTCGAGGTCGTCGCACCCGACGTCGGCGGTGGCTTCGGGGTCAAGATCATGCATCCCTGGCCCGAGGAGGTGCTGGTCCCGTGGGCTGCGCGGCTGCTCGGCCGTGAAGTCAAGTGGACGGAGGACCGCCGCGAGCACTTCGTCTCCTCGGCGCACGAGCGCGGCCAGCTGCACACGATCAAGGTGGGCTTCGGTGATGACGGGCGGTTGCACGGCCTGGACGTGGAGATCCTGCACGACAACGGTGCGTACACCCCGTACGGGATCATCGTGCCGATCATCACCGCTACCCAACTGCTGGGGCCGTACAAGCCCGGCGCCTACCGGGTGGAGTTCACCAGCCTCTACACCAACA
>JBDUBV010000109.1:0-9401 GCA_040003795.1 Pseudonocardiales bacterium
ACCGACTACGTGTACGTGTGGGTCGATGGGATCCACCTGAAGGTCCGCCTGGAGCGGGACAAGGTGTGCCTGCTGGTGATGATCGGGGTCCGCGCGGACGGCACCAAGGAGCTGGTCGCCCTCGACGACGGGCACCGGGAGTCCACCGAGTCGTGGGCCGACCTGCTGCGTTCGTGCAAGCGGCGCGGGATGCGCGCCCCGGTGCTCGCGGTCGGTGACGGGGCGTTGGGATTCTGGGGTGCGCTGCGGCAGGTGTTCCCCGACACCGCGGAGCAGCGCTGCTGGTTCCACAAGATCGCCAACGTGCTCAACGCACTGCCCAAGTCCGCCCAGCCCGGCGCGAAGGCCGCGCTCGCCGAGATCTGGAACGCCGAGGACAAGGACCATGCGCGCAAGGCCGCGAAGGCGTTCGCGGCCGACTACGGCGCCAAGTGGCCTAAGGCGGTCGCCAAGATCGCCGACGACCTCGACGTGCTGCTGGCGTTCTACGACTACCCCGCCGAGCACTGGATCCACCTGCGCACCACCAACCCGATCGAGTCCACCTTCGCCACCGTGCGGCTGCGGCAGCGGGTCACCAAGGGACCCGGCTCCCGGGCTGCCGGGATCGCGATGGCCTTCAAGCTCATCCAGTCCGCCCAGGCTCGGTGGCGGGCGGTCAACGCACCCCACCTCGTCCCACTCGTCCGCGCCGGCGCCCGGTTCGACAAAGGCGTCCTGGTCGAACGACCCGACAAGGAATCAAGAGGTGATCAACAAGTCGCATGACACGCCGATCCACAGGTCTTGACTATTCCTCCACAACGTGTACCCACTAGCACTACCCACTGCAGCGTCTACCCACTCAAATGCCGGTTGACCCCCGTTTGTCCAGGCGTTCGGGGGGTACGTCCTCAATACCGTATCGCCGCCGTCCCTCTTCGCAGGAGTGGGGCAGCAACAAACCGGAGGAAGAGGACATGTCATTCGAGCGTGAACAAAGCAGGCCGAGCACCACCGGTGACCCCGACCCGACGGGCGTGTCCGGCACCCAGGTGCCGGTGGGTGCGTACACCGACGACTCCGACGACCTGGCCCCCGCAAACGCGGGCGTTGACGCACCGCCGGCGGTGAGCGGTGCTAGCGGCTCGACGACCGACACGGTCAAGGACCAAGGCAAGCAGGTCGCCCAAGGGGCTGCCGAGAGTGGCAAGCAGGTGGCTGGGGTAGCGGCAGACCAGGCCAAGTCGGTGGCCTCCGAAGCCCGATCGCAGGTGGGAAACCTCGTCGACGAAGCCAAGTCACAGCTGGGTTCACAGGCCTCGACCCAGCAGCAGAACCTCGCCGGCTGGGTCCGGTCCATCGCCGAGGAGCTCAAGGGCATGCTCGACCGCTCCAGCTCCGCCGGTGGGGAGCAGGGCACCGAGCAGGGGGCTGCCACCAACCTCGTGCACCAGGCCTCGCAGCGGGTCCATTCCGCGGCTGACTGGCTCGAGAACCACGAGCCGTCCGACCTGCTGGACGAGGTCTCCCGGTTCGCCCGCCGCCGGCCGGGCGCGTTCCTGGCCCTGGCGGCGCTCGGCGGCCTGGTCGCGGGCCGGCTCACCCGTGGGCTGACGGCCGGCTCCGGTGAGTCCTCCGGCCAGGAGGGCGGCACGACCGGCGACGTGCGCACGGTGACCAGCTCATACGCCCCCCGGACGAGTTCCTACGCAGCTCCGACTACCTCGTACGCCGCCCCGGCCAGCTCGTACGCGGCTCCGGTGGCGGGCGACGAGTGGGCGGGCACGCCGGCTGTTGGCGAGGAGCAGTGGCCCCTGGAGGAGGAGGGCACGCCTGGGTACCCGGGGCAGCCGCGGGCGACGGGCCAGGAGCTGCGATGAGCTCCGCGTACGTCAACGAGCCGACGCCCGGCCGGCCCGGCGACGGGACCGGGGCCACGAACGACCCCTCGATCGGTGAGCTGTTCAGCGCCGTCAGCCAAGACCTCTCGACGCTGATCCGTCAGGAGGTCGCCCTCGCGAGGGCGGAGGTGCGCCAGTCGGCGGTCAACGCCGGCGCAGGGGTGGGGATGCTCGGCGGAGCCGGTGTGGCCGTCCACATGGTGCTGCTCTTCCTGTCGATCTCAGCATGGTGGGGCATCGCCCAGTTCATCGGTCAGGCCTGGTCGGGGCTGGTCATCGCCATCATCTGGGCCATCATCGCGGCGATCTTCTACTCGGTCGGCCGCAACAAGCTCAAGCAGGTCGAAGGTGTGCCCCGCACCACCGAGACCGCCAAGCAGATACCCACCGCCCTTGCCGGAAACGAGGAGACCCGATGAGCAACGACCCAGACCAGATCCGCGACGGCATCGAGTCAACGCGCAGCGACCTCAGCGCGAACGTCAACTCGCTGGCCGACAGCGTGCGCCCCAGCAGCGTGGCCAAGCGGCAGGCCGAGAAGGTGACGGGTGCCGTCGCCGGGTTGAAGGACAAGGTGATGGGCTCAGCCGACGACGCCAGCTCCTCGGCTGCCGCGTCCGTGTCGGGTGCCGTCGACACGGCCAAGAGCGCCGCCGTGTCGGCTCCGTCGAAGGCCCGGCAGCAGACACGGGGCAACCCGTTGGCGGCCGGTCTCATCGCGTTCGGCGGCGGCTGGCTGCTCGGCTCGCTCCTGCCCGCCTCGTCCGCCGAGCAGCAGGCCGCCACGACCCTGAAAGAGAAGGCGGCACCGGTGACCGACCAGATGACGCAGGCCGCCAAGGACGTGGCGGGCTCGCTGCAGGAGCCCGCTCAGCAGGCGGTCGAGCAGGTGAAGTCCAGCGCGTCCGACGCCGCACAGAACGTCAAAGAGGAGGCGAAGTCCGGCGCCTCAGACGTGAAGTCGGCGTCGCAGGACGCGGTGGAAGAGGTGAAGCAGCAGGCCGACTCCTGACGCAGGCGGTCCGGGGCGCGCGGGCCGGCGTCCGCTCGCCCCCCGGCATGTTGCTAGCGCAGCGACGCTGGCGTCCCGTCGCTGCTGGCGCTTGATGCAGTCGTCCTTCTTCTCCTGGAAAATCTCGTACCCGTGCGGTGCGTCCCCCAGGGGCAGCAGGTGCGTGGCGAGGTCGCTGGTGCCCAGCGGGTCCGCGTCGTCCAGGACCAACGGCATGATGTTGTCGACTCACCGCTTGACGAGGCACTGGCCCATCCGCACCTGGAGGCCTCGGTCGAACAGCTCCATCATCGGCATCGGGTCGGTCTCGCGCCGTAGATACCGGACACGGAGACAGTCCCGCCTCGGCGGGTGGCCTTGATGGCGGTATGCAGTGCGTCGAGGCGGTCCACGGCGAACCGGTCGGTCAGCGGCCCCGCTACGACGTCGGGCAGCAGCCCGACCGCCGTCTGCGCCGCCTTCGCCCCAAGAGACCCGTGGGCCTCCATGCCGACGGCGTCGATCCTCGCGTCCGGCCCTCGTCCATCGGTCAGGCTGAAGAGAGCCTGCGCGACGTCGTCGACCTGTCGAGCGTCGAGCACCTCGACGCCATGTCGCTGGGCGAGCGCCAGGCGTTCCGGCAGCAGGTCCCCCCCGATGACCCGCTCGACGCCGCGGTTGAGGGCAGCCCGGGTGGCGAGCTGCCCAACCGGCCCCAGCCCGAGCACCGCCTCGCCCTCGGGCACGCCGGCATACACCGCGGCCTACCATGCCGTCGGCAGGATGTCGGACAGGTCGACGAACCTAGTGTCAGGGCCCTGGTCCGGCACCTTGATCGGGCCGCAGTGGACCTGGGCATCCGCAGGTACTCGGCCTGGCCCAGGGACCGACCCGTACAGGAAGGTGTACCCGAAGAGCGCGGCGCCTTTGCCCTGGCTGCGCACCTGGGTGGTCTCGCACTGTGCGAAGAGGCCCCGCTCGCACATCCAGCAGGATCGCAGCAGATGTTGACAGGAATCACCACGCGGTCGCCGGCCTTTATCTGGGTCACATCGGCGCCGACCTCCTCGACGACGCCCATGGTCTCGTGGCCCAGCACGTCGTCGGGGCTCAGGAACGGTCCGACCACCTCATAGAGATGCAGGTCCGACCCGCAGATCGCGGTCGTGGTGACGCGCACGACGGCGTCCGTTGGCTCCTGGATCACCGGTTCAGGGACGTCTTCGGCCCGTACATCGCACTTGCCTGCTCGTCAAAGCTGTCATCGAAGCTCACCTCAGGTGGGTTGTCGGCGCACCGTGCGGCCTAGACCGCTCGCCTACCCGTGGCCGGGGGCGGCCAAACGGCTCGCTCGGCTCAGCCAGAAGGCGTCACTGGCTGAGCCGGAGGTCCATCCGGTCCAGGAGCGCCTCGAGTCCCTGCTCGAACTCGGCGGTGGTGTGGTCCTCGGACAGCTTCGACTGCAGGCGCTGCACCGTGGGGTACCTGTCGAGGTCGATGTTCTGGTCGCGCGTCGGGGCGTTGGCGCTTCCCTCGTCGAGCGGCTCCTCCGCCGGTGAGGCCGCCGCGCCGAGCGTCACGGTCTCCAGGAGCAGGTACCCGAGCAGGAAGCCGGTGAAGGAGCGGTAGATGGCGACCGCCTGGGTCTCCGGAAGGCCGCGGACGATGAGCGCCATGAGGAAGTCCTCGACGATGGCGACGCTGCGCAGTGGCGGCCGCAGCCAGGTGGCACTCGGGTGCCGGGTGGCGATGAGCGGGAACAGCAGCGGGTGCGCCAGCGCGAGGTCGCGCACCGAGTGGGCGAACCACTGCAGGTATGCCTGCCAGCCGTCCGAGGGCGCCATGCGTTCGCCGGGATCGGTGGAGACGCCCTCCACCAGGCGCGCCACAATGCCCTCGAGGAGGTCCTCGCGGCCGTTGACGTAGCGGTACAACGACATGGCTTCCACGCCGAGCTGCTGGGCGAGTCGGCGCATCGTCAACGCAGTGACCCCCGCCTCGTCCGCGAGGTCGATGGCCGTCGTGATGATGAGGTCCCGGCTGAGAGGACGCCGAGAGCCCGCGTCGGCCAACGACGAGTGCTTCATCGGTTCGCCGGTCATCAGCACCTCCGGGCGAGACTGTCGGGTGGCCTGCATTATCGCGCACCGTCCGACGCCGTGCCCTGCGGTGACGCCTCCGGGAGGGTTAGAGCGGGGGCTTACGGGGTAAGCCTCAGTGCTTACGGGATAAGGGCGCGTGAGGGCTCCCGCACAGGGGGCGCAGCCGCAGCGGCTCGCGGGGCGGCCTTACGGTGTAAGGTGGGCTGTGGGTTCGTGGGTTGTGACGACATCCGCGCGGCATACGACGTCTTTCCCGGGGAAGAACCACAACGGAGAGAAGGAAGTGTCGACCATTGACCAGAACCAGCTGAAGACATTGTCCGGTCGGAACGTGACCGGATCCGACGGCCAGAAGATCGGCACGGTGGGCCAGGTCTACCTCGACGACCAGACGGGCAGGCCGGAGTGGGTCACCGTGGTGACCGGATTGTTCGGCAAGAAGGAGTCGTTCGTCCCCATCGCCGAGGCGAACCTCTCAGGTGACGACCTGCAGGTGCCCTACGGCAAGGCCAAGGTCAAGGACGCGCCGCGGGTCGATGCCGACGAGGGCCACATCTCCGAGCAGGAGGAGGACGACCTCTACCGCTACTACGGCCTGGCTTACGGAGAGTCACGGGCTGACTCCCGGGCCGCCCAAGGCACGGTGGGACGCGAGACCACCGGGCGGAGCACGGACGCCATGACCCGTTCGGAGGAGCAGCTCCACGTCGGCACGGAGCGGCGCGAGGCGGGCAAAGCCCGGCTGCGCAAATACGTCGTGACCGAGCAGGAGCAGGTGTCCGTCCCGGTGCAGCGCGAGGAGGTGCGCCTCGAGCGCGAGCCGATCACCGAGGCCAACCGGGACGAGGCGATGGGCGGGCCGGACATTACCGAGGACGAGCACGAGGTGACGCTGCACGAGGAGCGCCCGGTCGTGCAGAAGGAAGCGGTCCCCGTTGAGCGCGTGCGGCTCGGCAAGGACACGGTTACCGACGAGGTCCAGGTTGACGAGGAGGTCCGCAAGGAGCGGATCGAGACGGAGGGCCTCGAAGGGACCGTGAACGACGACGACGACGTTCGGCGCTGACTCGGGCCTGCTCAACGGGGCACCCCCTCGAGCACGGTTTCGGCCTTCCAGGGACCGCAGTGCTTCCCAGGGTCGACCGTTGGGTGCCTTCTGACTGGGGGCCTGGCGCGGCCACGCCCCCAGTTCGCCTACGGAATGACGCCGATACCGCGATCGATGGTGCCGATCACATCCAGCCTCTCGATGAACTCCGCGAGCGCGGCGACCCCCGAAGCTGCCGTCAACGACGGGTCCGGCGCGCCGAACCGGACCCGCTTCCGGACCCGCCGTGAACGACGTACTCTCTTCACCGACAAGGTGCCTCTCCCGTGTGGATGCTCGAAGGCTTCGCAACCTCGATTCTCCAAGCAGGACAGACACCTTCGTCATCTCACACGCCGATCACCCAACCGCTACCTGCGGATCCGGGACAGACTTGATGCGATACCTCGGAATCCTTGACCTCGTGCATGTCAGGGAGCAAGGTCAGTTCGAAGGCGCCAGGAAATGTCACGACGTACACGCGGGCGAGGAGAGCGAATGAACGCCACCGAACGGGCCTCGAGGATCGTGCGCTGGACCCTGCGGCTGGAGCAGGCGACCGCTCTCGATCGGCCGGTGCAGGCATTGGACCCCACGATTCAGACCCTGTTCGGCACCGGGGCGCGTTCTTCGGTGCTGCGCGGCCAATGGCTCGGCCACGCAGTACACCCGGTGCTCACCGACGTCGTGCTCGGCACCTGGACCTCCGCCACTCTGCTCGACCTGGTGGGAGGCCGCGACTCCTCCGCCTCGGCCCAGAGGCTTATCGGCGTCGGACTGCTCGCCGCCGGACCGACGTTCTGGACCGGATGGGCAGAGTGGTCGGCTGCGGGGACGCGCGACAAACGGGTGGGCATCGTTCACGCCGTCACCAACGGCGTCGCGCTCAGCGTTTACACGGCGTCATGGATTGCCCGCAGGCGGGGACGGCACGGCGCGGGGGCCGGGCTTGCTCTTACCGGAGCTGCGATCTCGAGCGTCGGCGCGTACCTGGGCGGGCATCTTGTCGGAGCACGCAAGGTGGCCAGCCGCGATCCCGCCTACGATAACGCTCCATTGGGGGCCTGAGGAGCGCAGCCTGATAGCTAACGGGGGCTCCGCCCCAGCCCCACGAGTCGTGCCGGGTGGGTGCCCTGGCGCGGTGAGCGGGCTCCGGCCGGTGGGATGACGGTCGCCGCTGACGGCGCCGTGTGGTAACCGCGCGAGGGCGGTGGTTGGCTGGTGTGAGCCGCCCGCCTGACCGGAGCCCAATCATGACGTTACCCTCCAGTGTCCGCGATGTTGTGGCCGAGCACGTCACCTTCGAGGTGGACTGCATCGACCGGATGTACCTGAACGTGTACGTGCCCGGGCTGCAGTTCCCGGCGGGGCTGGTCGGCTACGTCCACCGCCAGCTCGGCCTGCCGATCGCCTCGACCGCGCCGCTGGCCAGGATCACCGACCGGTTCGCGGCTGCGGTCCACCGCTACGCCCGCGATCTGGCCATCCCGTGGGTTGACTTCGTTAAGGGGCAACGCAAGGACGACGTGCTGCACGAGCAGCTGGCCCGGTTCGAGGCCACCGGCCGCGGCGAGGGCGTGGTCTTCATCGGCCGGGCGCAGGAAAAGACCACCGTCTTTCGCACCGAGAAACGCCACAACGCCGACGGCCGGCCCTACCCGTGGATCGTGCGCGGCACCGGGATGGTCAACCACTTCTACTTCTACTGTCTCGATGAGGACTTCGGCCCGTTCTTCCTGAAGTTCTGCTCCTACTTCCCGTACAACGCCCGGTTGTGCGTCAACGGCAACCACTGGGCCCAGCGCCAAGCGGCGAAGGCCGGGCTCGGGTTCACCCCGATGGACAACGCGTTCGCCGCGGTCGATGACCCGGGCGCGCTGCAGGAAATCTGTGACCGGCTCGGAGCCGAGCAGATCGAGGTGCTGCTGCGTAAATGGCCCGCGATCCTTTCGCACCCGTTCACACCCGCGGACCGGGCCGACGGGTACCGGTACGACATCTCGATCCTGCAGCAGCGGTCCGAGACCGGCTCGAGTCCGCTGGCCCGGCTGCACGCGGACGCGTTGCTGCTGGCCCGCGCCACCGGAGTGCGGATCGGTGAGCTGCGCGACCTCGGGCTGGACTGCCTGCACGAGATCGACGGACACGGCGCGTGGCTGAAAGTTCCGCTGGGCAAGCTCGGCACCGAACGGATGGTCCCCGTCGATGAGGAGACCATCACCGTCATCGACCGTATCGCCGCCCGTCGCACCCCCGGACGTCCGCTGCCCGCACCCACGCACCGGCCGGCCGGTCGCGTTCCTGCTCATCCACCAAGGCCGTCGGACCTCCGCGCAAGCCTTGCGTGAGGAGCTCGCCCGGGCCTGTGAGACCGCTGGCCTCCCCAAGGCCACACCGCATGCGCTCCGGCACACGTTCGCCACCGGCCTGGTCAACGCCGGGGTGTCGTTGCAGGCACTGATGCAACTACTCGGTCACGTCTCCGCGGCCATGAGCCTGCGCTACGGGCGGCTGTTCGACACCACCGTCCGCGAAGAGTACGAACGCGCTCTCACCCAAACCAAGGCCCTGCTCGCAGCTCTCCCAGCAACAGTCGTCGGACCCGTCGGCGTCGGAACACCGCTGCCGCTGGTGCAGGTCACCGGGGGCGCGGACTGGAAAGACACCGCGACGATCAAGTCCCGGCTGTCCGGCGGGTTCTGCATGCGCGCGCCGGCTCAGGGATCCTGCGCCTATGTCAACGTCTGCGAGCACTGCCCGAACTTCCGCACCGACAACGGCTACCTCGCCGTTCTCGGCGCGCAGCGCGCCGACACCCTCGCCCTGGCCGCCGACGCCGACGCGCGCGGCTGGGACGCCGAAGCCGACCGGCACCGCCAACTCGCCGACCGGCTCGACCTGCTGATCACCCAGACCAGCAACGACAGCCCATGACCGCCCCCGGAGCCGAGCGCATCCGCGCCGCCTGCGAGCAGCTCCTCGCCGCCGGCCGGGACGTCACCTTCACCGCCGTCGCCCAGACCAGCGGCATCAGCCGCGCCACGTGCTATCGCGACCGCGACCTGCGAGCCGTCATCGATAGCTACCGGGCCCGCGACGGTGAGCTGCTCACCCTCACCGGCCTCGCCGACCGCGTCGACCAACTCACCGTCAGCCTCGAGGCCGTGGCCGCCAAAGTACGGCGGCAGGAGGAAGAACTCCGCGCCCTCAAACGGAACGCGCCTACGCGGCTAACGCCTACCCAGCAGGGCGATTAGCCGGAGAATCCACGAAGACGACGTCCAGATCCAGGTTGAGCAGGTGGGCGACCGAGGCGAAGATCTCCGCGGCGATCTCCT
>JBDUBV010000009.1:0-29946 GCA_040003795.1 Pseudonocardiales bacterium
GGCACCAACAACGAGTTCGGGTTCGACTACCTGCGCGACAACATGGCCTGGAGCCACGAGGAGCTCGTCCAGCGTGGACACTTCTTCGCCATCGTCGACGAGGTCGACTCCATCCTCATCGACGAGGCCCGCACCCCGCTGATCATCAGCGGCCCGACCGACGCGCAGCAGTTCAACAACGTGCCGATCGAGTACTGGTACAAGGAGCTGGCCCGCATCACCAGGAGCATGAAGGGGATCGACACCACAAAGTTCACCCCGCAGGAGCGCACCCAGCAGCTCGACGCCATCAACACCGAGTACGACCACGAGATAGATCAGAAGAAGCGCACTGTGGAGTTCACCGACAAGGGGGTCAAGCGCATCGAGGACGAGCTCGGGATCACGAACCTGTACGAGTCGGGAAACACCCCGCTGGTCGGCTTCATCAACAACGCGCTGAAGGCCAAGGAGCTCTATAAGAAGGACCGCGACTACATCATCGTCGACAACGAGGTGCTCATCGTCGACGAGTTCACCGGTCGGGTGCTGCACGGCCGCCGTTATAACGAGGGGATGCACCAGGCCATCGAGGCCAAGGAAGGCGTCCTGATCAAGGACGAGAACCAGACCCTGGCCACGATCACACTGCAGAACTACTTCCGGCTCTACGACAAGCTCGCCGGGATGACCGGCACGGCGATGACGGAGGCCTCGGAGTTCCAGAAGACCTACAACGTGGGCGTCGTGCCGATCCCGACGCACCGCAACATGATCCGGCTGGACAAGCCCGACGTTGTCTACAAGACAGAGAAGGCGAAGTTCGAGGCGGTGGTCGACGACATCTCCGAGCGGGTGACCGCAGGCCAGCCGGTGCTCGTGGGCACGGTGAGCGTCGAGAAGTCCGAGGTCCTCTCCGGCATGCTGCTGCGGCGTGGCGTACCGCACGAGGTGCTCAACGCCAAGCAGCACGAGAAGGAGGCGGCGATCGTCGCCCAGGCCGGCCGCAAGGGTGCGGTCACGGTAGCCACCAACATGGCCGGCCGGGGGACCGACATCGTGCTCGGCGGCAATGCGGAGTTCCTGGCCTCCGCCGAGCTACGGGCCCGCGGGCTGTCCCCGGTCGATGACTCCGAGGGCTACGAAGCCGCCTGGCCGGCCGCGCTGGAGAAGGCCGAGACGGCGGTGGAGTCCGAGGGTCTCGAGGTCACTGACGCCGGCGGTCTGTACGTCCTGGGCACCGAGCGGCACGAGTCGCGCCGCATCGACAACCAGCTGCGCGGCCGCTCGGGTCGGCAGGGCGACCCCGGCGAGTCGCGCTTCTACCTCTCCCTCGGTGACGACCTGATGCAGCGGTTCAACGCCACCGCCGTCGAGTCCATCATGGACCGGCTGAACATTCCCGATGACATCCCCATCGAGTCCAAGATGGTCACCCGGTCGATCCGCTCCGCCCAGACCCAGGTCGAGCAGCAGAACGCCGAGATCCGCAAGAACGTCCTGAAATACGACGAGGTCCTCAACCTGCAGCGCACCGTGATCTACGAGGAGCGCCGCCGTGTCCTGGCCGGCGAGGACCTGCACGAGCAGGTGGGCAACATGGTTGACGACGTCATCGAGACCTACATCGTCGCGGCCACCTCCGAGGGCTACGCCGAGGACTGGGACCTCGACCAGTTGTGGACCGAGCTCGGCCGGCTCTATCCGGTCGGTGTGACGGTCGAGCAGCTGGAGAACGAGGCGGGCGGCGATCGGACGTCGCTGGCCCAGGAATTCCTGGTCGAGCAACTCCGTGCCGACGCACACGCCGCCTACGACCGCCGCGAGCAGGAGTTGAGCTCGGAGCTGATGCGTGAGCTGGAGCGCCGGATCGTGCTCTCCGTCGTCGACCGCAAGTGGCGTGAGCACCTCTACGAGATGGACTACCTGCAGGAGGGGATCGGCCTGCGTGCCTACGCGCAGCGCGACCCGGTGGTGGAGTACAAGCGCGAGAGCTTCGACATGTTCACCGCCATGATGGAGGGGATCAAGGAGGAGTCGGTCCGCGACCTGTTCCACGCCGACGTCCGGGTGGACGACCCGGTCGAGGAGGAGCCGGACCCCCGAGCGGCCCTGCCGAGCAACGGCAGCGGTGCAGCGCCGGCCCCCGCCCGGCAGGAGGCGCCCGACCCGCTGTCGGCTCCTGCGGTGCCGGAGTTGCACATCGGTGGGCTCGTGACGCCGAGCCGCCCGGCCGCCCTGCAGTACACCGCTCCCTCGATCGACGGTGACCCCTCCGCCGCGGTCACCCGCAGCATCGACGGGGGGGCCCGCTCGGCCGGGCCACGCTCGGCGCTGGCCGCCGGCGAGCGCCAGATCGCACCCGGACAGGTCGTGGGCAGCGAGCCCTCGCGCAACGCTCAATGCCCGTGCGGCTCGGGCCGCAAGTACAAGCGCTGCCACGGGGCCCCCGGCGCGACGTAGGTCGTCCTGCTCAGCCCACCCGCAGGGCGGTGCAGCGCCAGCGCCCGTCGCTGCCCTCGAGCCGGGCGGCCACGGCACGCGAACGGTCGGTGCCGCAGATCACTGCGCAGATCTCCACGACACCGTCGGCCGGCTCGCTCAGCCGGAGCGAACGAAGCACACCGGGGCCTCCCGCGGTGCGCCGCGAGCGGACCGTGCGGGCGAGCTGGGCGTAGACCGTGTCGTCGGTCCAGGGCATCAGCTGCTGCACCGGTCGCCGGCCGGAGAGCGCCTCCAGGGTCGCCACGACGAGACGGGCCGCCCAAGGCCGGGGGTCGGGCAGCTCCGAGCGGGGTGTGGGCAGCCGGCCGAACCGGTCGTCGCACGGCGGCGTCCCCGGTACGTCGAAGGGCAGCGGGTCCTCGAGCGGCGTGACCAGACGCAGCCGGAGAGCCGGCTCGTCGTCGAACGGCGGCTCGTACGACGGAACGGGACGGAGCCGGACCTGGGCGGAGGGGTACTCGGCGGCGGCGACGGTCATGGCATTTCTCCGGTTGGTGGGATGGGCGGGAAGAGGCGCTGGCCGGGCAGGAGTAGGTCGGGGTCCGGGCCGATGACAGACCGGTTCGCGGCGTACCATCGCGGCCAGGCGACTGCGACTGCCGAGTCGGTGGCACCGGCTGGCAGCTGGTGGCGGGCGAGCGCCCAGAGGGTGTCCCCGCTCACCACGACGACCGGGGCCGGAGGTGTCGGCCGCTGGGCCGGCTGCCGCAGGGTGACCGGCCAGTCGAGGTCGAGATTGCTCGACACCGCGGTGACCACGCCCGGCGGGCGACTACCGGCGCCCGCGGCGAGGGCCGGGGTGGCTGCGCCGGTGACTACGGTGAGACCGATGGCGACGGCAAGCACCCGACGCATGCTCGCCGGCATCGTAAGGGCCGCCAGGCCGCGGGCCAGTCGTGCGCCACGGCACGCCCTGGCACCGAAGACGGTGGCGCCGAGCGCCACGGTGAGCCAGGCCAACGCCGCCCAGCAGGCTGCGGCGGCGACCTCCGACGCCAGTGCGTCCGGTCCGGCACTCTGCGCTGCAGCCGGGAGATCGCTGAGGACCTTCAGCATGGCGGGGACCGGCGCCGCGAGAGCCAGCACTGCCCAGAGGGCGGCCAGGCCGGCCCCGGCGAGGAGGGGACGTACGGCGCGATTCGACATGCTGATCCTCGGTATCCTCCGTTTGCTTGTGATTGCCTTCATACAGTGTCGTCTATCGTGGGTCAACCACGACGGCCTAACCTTGTGGACGCCCTGCAAGGGTCTGCCCGGCAGATGCGGCAGGCTGTGGGGATGGACGGTGGGCCCGCGGCAGGCGATCGGTGGGAGGCGCTGTTCGGCGACCTGGAAGCAGAGCTCGCCGCCTCCGGCGCAGGCGAACTCCGCTCGGAGGTCGCCGACCGCACTCGCAGGGAGTACGCCACGCTGCGCCTCGTGGATCGGCTGCGGCCGGTGCTCGGTCACCCGGTGCAGGTCCGGCTGGCGGCCGGCGACCTGGTGAGCGGCCGGCTCACCGACGTAGGTGCCGATTGGCTGCTCGTCGCCGAGGCGCGCGCGGCGGTGCTCGTTCCGCTGAGCCAGATCGCGTGGGTGACCGGACTGAGTTCGCGGTCGGCCGTGCCCGGCAGCGAAGGCCGCGTGGGCGCTGCCCTAGACCTGCGGCACGCCCTGCGCAGGCTGGTTCGTGACCGCGCGGAGGTGGTGGTGAGCACTGTCGACGGGGGCGCGGTGACCGGCACGCTGGACCGTGTGGGCGCGGACTTCGTGGAGATCGCCGAACACACCGCCGGCGAGCCGCGACGGGCCGGTGCGGTGCGTCAGGTCCGGGCGATGCCCATCACTGCGGTGAGCTGCGTGCGCTCAGGCTGACGCGGCGCCCTAGTCCTCCGGCGGGCCGGGTTCGCCGCGCCCCAGCGGATGGGTGTCGACGAACTCCCGAGTCTGGTCGTAGAGCCTGGCGATGTACTCCTCGAGCTTGCTCTGCTCGACGCGCCAGTGACCCCGGCCGCCGATCTTGACAGCGGGTAGGTCGCCGCTGCGCACGAGTGAATAGGTCTGGGCCGAGGTGATGTTGAGCACCTCGGAAACGTCGGCCAACTGCAGGAATCGCCGATCGGACATCTTTGCGGTCGCTCTCCTCGGGTGACGTGTGTTGAACCCAGTCTGCCACGGAAGGCATCCGGGCCGGTGCTCATGTTCCTTGGGACCGATCGCCTGTGGACAGCCGGTTCCCTCCCGGCGCCCGATAGGGCACGATACGGCGGCACAGGTCGCACCATCTGGCGGTGAGGGAGCAGGCGTGGCCGAGCGCACGTTGATCGCGGGCAAACCCGGGTCGGGCTCGGCGCCGGGCGTCGACCCGCTGGCTTCGCCGCCCGCCCGGCGGCTGCGCCAGCCTTCTTGGCTCGACGTGCGGCTGGTCCTCGGTGTGCTGCTGGTGCTCATCGCGGTCGTCCTGGGTGGCCGGATCGTCGCAGCAGCGGATTCCTCGACCCGGGTGTGGGCGGTCCGGGGCGACCTGGCCGCCGGCACCACACTCACCAATGGCGACGTGCAGGTGGTCCGGGTCCGGTTGTTCGACGATGCCGGCCGCTACCTTGCCGCCACGTCTTCACCCGCCGGACGCACGTTGTCGCATTCCGTCGGGGCAGGCGAGCTGCTGCCCAGGGCGGCGCTGACCACCCAGGCACCGGGGCGGCTGGTGAGCCTGCCGGTGCCGGCCGGGCACCTCCCTGACACGCTGCGCCGAGGCCAGCGGATCGACGTCTACGCCACGACCAAGGCCACCGGATCGGCCACCGCTGGCCGCACGGACCGGATCCTGGCCGGCGTCGCGGTCCAGACGGTGCGCACACCGCACGCCGGCCTCAGCGGCGGCGGCGCCGACTACGCGGTGCTCGTCCTCGTTGCGTCAGACGACGTGGCGGGGGTGATCGCCGCCGTCCGTACCGCCGTCATCGACGTCACGGTGCTGGCCGGCGACGAGACGGCGGGCGCCCCGACCACATCACCGGCGCCGCGATGAGCGCATGACACTGTCCATCCTCACGGCCGTCACCGATGCCTCGTGGGAGGCCGACCTGGTGGCCGGGCTCGACGGCTCCGACCTCGGGGTGACGGTCGTGCGCCGGTGCGTCGACGTGGCCGACCTGCTTGCCGCCGCTGCGGCACGTACGGCCGAGGCGGTTGTCCTGTCGGCCGACCTCCGGCGCCTGGACCGAGCCGCCCTGGCTCAGCTCGCCTCGGCCGGGCTCGCCGTCGTCGCTCTCGTCGAGCCTGGCGACGACGCAGCCCAGCGTCGGCTGCTCCAGCTCGGGGTGCCGACGGTGCTGCCCACGGATGCCGGCCCGGCTGCTATCGCCGGCGCGCTGCAGTCGGCTGTCGCGTCGGCGCGGGACGGCGCCGTGGCCGGTTCGCTGGCCGATCCGCTGCAGGCACTGCGGCGCCTGGGCGAGACACCGCGCGGGCCGCAGGTGCCACGCGGCGGGGGTCGGATCGTGGCGGTGTGGGGGCCGGCCGGAGCGCCGGGGCGCACGACGGTCGCCGTCGGCCTGGCCGACGAGGCGTCCCGGATGGGCGTGTCGGCGATGCTCGTCGACGGCGACACCTACGGCGGCAGCATCGGGCAGGTACTGGGTTTCCTGGACGAGTCGCCAGGGCTGGCCGCTGCCGCCCGACTGGCAGCCAACGGCCGGCTCGACCTGCCGGCCCTGGCCGGGCTGGCAAGGGGCACCGACCCCTGGCTGCGGGTGCTCACCGGCATTGCCCGGGCCGATCGCTGGCCCGAGCTCCCCGGCGACGCCGTGGAGGTGGTACTGGACCTGTGCCGCCGCCTCGCCATGCTCGTTGTCGTCGACTGCGGCTTCTCCCTCGAGCAGGACGAGGAGATCGTCTACGACACCGCTGCGCCGCGGCGCAACGCGGCGACGCTGGCGGCGCTCGCCGCCGCCGACACGATCCTCGTCGTCGGTGCGGCGGACCCGGTCGGGATGCACCGGCTGATCCGCGGTCTCGCCGAGTTGCGCGAGCTGGGGCTAGCAGGCGCGCCACGCGTCGTGCTCAACAAGGTGCGCCGGGGCGTCACACCGGGTGACCCGGCGACCGAGCTCATCTCAGCCCTGCGCCGGCATGCCAACGCCGACGATCCGGTGCTCCTGCCCTACGACCGGGTAGCACTCGACCGGGCCATCGGGGTGGGTAGATCCCTCGCCGATGTCGCCGCCGCTGCACCGCTGCGGCGGGCGCTGACCCAGTTGGCCGCTGGGGTGGCCGGGGTGAGCCCGCCGAGCATCCGGCGGGGCCGGCGGCGAGCCGCCGCGTGGTCTCCGGTGGCTCAGTAACGGCGCAACTCCGCCCGGGCTACCGACCGGATGTGCACCTCGTCGGGGCCGTCGGCGATCCGCAGGGTCCGCAGGCCTGCCCACATCGCGGCCAGCGGGTAGTCCTCGCTCACCCCAGCGCCGCCGTGGACCTGGATGGCCCGGTCGACGACGGCCAGCGCCACCTGCGGAGCCACCACCTTGATCGCGGCGATCTCCGATCGCGCCCCCTTGGCTCCCACCGTGTCGATGAGCCATGCAGTCTTCAGAACCAGTAGCCGGGCCTGCTCGATCTCCATCCGCGACAGGGCGATCTGCTGCTGTACCACGCCCTGGCTGGCCAGGGTCTTGCCGAATGCCACCCGCGACACCGCCCGCTGGCACGTCAGCCGCAGGGCACGCTCTGCCATGCCGATCGCCCGCATGCAATGGTGGATTCGGCCGGGCCCGAGCCGGGCCTGGGCGATCGCGAAGCCCCCGCCCTCCTCGCCGATCAGGTTGCTCGCCGGCACCCGCACGTCGGTGAACCGGATCTCGCAGTGCCCGTGCTGTTCGGCGTACCCGAACACCGGAAGGGACCGGACGACCTCGACGCCGGGAGTGTCCATCGGCACCAGGATCATCGACTGCTGGCGGTGGGCGTCGGCATTCGGGTCGGTCTTGCCCATGAGGATCAGTACGGCGCACCGGGGGTCGGCCGCGCCGGTGATCCACCACTTGCGGCCGTTGATGACGTAGCTGTCCCCGTCGCGATCGATCGCCGTCGCGATGTTGGTGGCATCAGAGGAGGCGACGTCGGGCTCGGTCATCGCGAAGGCAGACCGGATCTCGCCGTCGAGCAGAGGCTGCAGCCAGCGCTGCTTGTGCTCGGCGGCGCCGAACAGGTGCAGGATCTCCATGTTGCCGGTGTCCGGGGCGGAGCAGTTGATGGCTTCTGGGGCGAGGTCGATGGACCAGCCGCTCAGCTCCGCCAGAGGCGCGTAGTCCACGTTGGACAGGCCGGACACCGACGGCAGGAAGAGGTTCCAAAGGCCACGGGCCCGGGCCTCGGCCTTGAGCTCCTCGACCACCGGGGGCGGGTCGTGCTCGCGGCCTTCGGCCCGCAGCCTCGCCCGTTGCTCGGCGTACACCGGCTCGGCGGCGAACACCTTGTCATCGAGAAAAGCCTGCAGGCGGACGGCATGGTCTGCGGCCGCCCGGCTCGGGGCAAAGTCCATGGCCGCACCCTACGGCGGCCTAGGATCGGCTGGTGCCGCAACTGAAGGGGCTGATCGTGGACTACGGGGGCGTGTTGACCAGTCCCCTGGAGGAGACGGTGGCCGCCTGGATGCGCGCCGACGGGGTCGACCCCGCGGAGTTCGCCGTGTTGATGCGCCGTTGGCTGGACCCTGGGGCAGCAGCCAACCCGGTGCACGGGCTGGAGACCGGTGCGCTGCCGGCAGCGGAGTTCGAGCACCTGCTGGCAGCCGAGCTGCAACGAGCCGGAGGTGGCCGGCTCGCGGCCACCGGACTGCTCAGCAGGATGCTCGGCGGCTTCCGCCCGGCCGCCCCGATGCTGACCGTCGTGGCAACCGCACGGGCGGCGGGCATCCGTACCGCCTTGCTCTCCAACTCCTGGGGTCTGGACTATCCGCGCGAAGGCTGGCCGGAGCTGTTCGATGCCGTCGTCATCTCTGGCGAGGTCGGCATGCGCAAGCCGGACGAGAAGATCTACCGGTACACGGCCGGGCTCCTCGGGCTCAGGACCGAGGAATGCGTGTTCGTCGACGACCTGGCGCACAATGTGCGCGCAGCGGTAGCGCTCGGCATGGTCGGGGTGCATCACGCCCGATGCGAGTCCACCGTCGCCGAGCTGAAAGCCTTGTTCGGCCTGGCAGGAGATGATCACTGCGATGACTGAGCGACTTGCCCCGCTGGATGTCTCGTTCCTCTACCTGGAGGAGCGCACGACACCGATGCACGTCGGGGGAGTGGCGCTCTTCAGTCCGCCGGTCGGTGGGCCGTTCGACTACGACCGGCTCGTTGCGATCATCGAGAGCCGGATCAGCCTGGTGCCGCGCTACCGGCAGAAGATCAAGTGGGTGCCGGGGCACATTGCCAGCCCCGTCTGGGTCGACGACAACAGCTTCGACATCGGCTACCACATCCGCCGCAGCGCCCTGCCCAAGCCGGGCAGTGACGACCAGTTGCGCGAGCTGGTCGGCCGGCTGATGTCCCGCCGGCTCGACCGCAGCCGTCCGCTGTGGGAGATGTACTTCGTCGAGGGGCTGAGCAAGGGCCGCATCGCGGTCATCACCAAGAGCCACCACGCGATGGTCGACGGCATCAGTAGTGTGGACATCAGCCAGGTGCTGCTCGACGTGACACCCGAGCCGCGTGAGGTGCCGCCGGACAACTGGGAGCCCGCGCCGGAGCCCAACCCGGTCGATCTCGTCGTGGAGGCGATCTCGGACTTCATCAGCCAGCCGACCGAGGTGGTCGACGCGATCCGCAACGGCGTCAACGACGCCACGGCCACCGGTCTGAAACTCGCCGCCGCGGTCAGCGGCCTGGTGGCCTACGCCCGCACGGCGGCCCGGCCGGCCAGCGAGACCCCGCTCAACGTCGACATCGGCGAGCAGCGCAGGTTCGGCATGGCGCGCACCGAGCTCGACGACTACAAGCGGGTACGCAAGAGCCACGGCGGCACCGTCAACGACGTGGTGCTAGCCACCGTGGCCGGCGCCCTGCGCAACTGGCTGATGAGCCGCGGTGAGCCGGTGAGCACATCGACGGTCATCCGCGCGATGGTGCCGGTGTCCGTGCGCCCCCCCGACCACCAGGGCGCCCTCGGCAACAAGGTCTCCTCCTACCTGGTGGACCTACCCGTCGGCGAGGAGGACCCGGTCGAGCGCCTGCACCAGCTCAGCGCAGGGATGAAGGCGCACAAGGAGGCCGGCCAGTCGGTGGGCGCCGACGCGCTGGTCCGGCTGTCCGGGTTCGCGCCGCCGACGCTGCACAGCATGGGCGCGCGGGCGGCCAGCGGGCTGTCCAAGCGGCTGTTCAACGTGGTGGTGACCAACGTCCCGGGCCCGCAGTTCCCGCTGTACGCCGGAGGGGCGCCCATGATCGAGGTCTTCCCTGTCGTTCCGCTGGCCAAGAACCAGGCCGTGTCCATCGGCCTGACCTCCTACAACGGCGGCGTCTACTACGGCCTCAACGCCGACCGCAACGCCATGACCGATGTCGACACGCTCTGCCAGCTGATCGAGGAATCGCTCAGCGAGCTGGTGGGTACTGTCACATGAGCACGCGGCGGGGCCTCGTGCTGGGAGCCGGAGGGGTGCTGGGCTTCTCCTGGGCGGTGGGCGCCCTGACCGCACTTGAGCAGGAGCACGGCTTCGACGCCCGTGCGGTCGACTACATCGTCGGCACGTCGGCCGGCTCGATCACCGCGGCGCTGCTCGGCTGTGGTGTGGGCGTCGAGACGATGCTGCGGCACCAGAGCGGTATCCCGGTCGAGACCGATGCGCTGATCGAGTACGACTACGAGTCCGACGGCGGCGGTGCGCTGCCGCCGATGCCCGGGCCGGGGCTCGGGTCGGTCCCGCTGCTGATCCGCTCGGCGCTGCACCCCTTCGGGGTGACTCGGCTCGCGGCGATGTCCGCGGTGCTGCCGCGCGGCCGGGCAAGCTTGGAGCCGGTCCGCGCGATCGTCTCCGGCATCGCGGGCGGGAGTGCCTGGACTGACCACCCTCGCGCCTGGGTGGTGGCGATGGACTACGCGACCGGGCGGCGCACCGTGTTCGGCCGGCCGGGCGCCCCCGAGGCGCCACTGCCAGATGCCGTGATGGCCTCATGCGCCATCCCCGGGTGGTATGCGCCGGTCTCGATCGGCGGCCGCCGCTACGTCGACGGGGGCGCGTGCTCGTCGACGTCCCTGGACCTGCTGGCCGGGCTCGGCCTCGACGAGATCTATGTAGTCGCCCCGATGGCTTCCTTCGCGCCGGACCAGCCCTGGTCGGTGGCGGCGCGGTTCGAGCGGCGGTTCCGCCAGATCGTCACGCGCCGGCTGCTGCGGGAGTCGGAGAAGGTGCGCGCGGCAGGCACCGACGTGATCATGCTCGCGCCAGGACCCGAGGACCTCACCGCGATCGGTGCGAACCTGATGGATCCGCGCCGCCGCGAGCGGGTTCTGCGGATCTCGCTGCGCACCAGCGTCGAGGGCCTGCGCGACCTGGCTGGCGGCGAGCAGCCCAACGGCGACCTCTCCGACGCGATGTGATGCGGGTCTACCTGCCCGCGACGCTGCCCGTGTTGTTCGGTCTGCGTGACACCGGGGAGCTGCGGCCGCCGCTGACCGGGTTCGCCGTCACGCCGACGCTGCGTGAGTGGTACGCCACTGGGGACGCCGAGGAGTTGGAATACGCCGCCTTCACCGACGCCGCCCGCGGATCGCTGCGCCTGCTCGACGCCGACCCGCTGGCGGCGCGCCGACGGGTGGTGGTGTCGGCAGATGTTGCAGACCCCGACATCGAGGTGCTCTTCGACGTCGACCGCGACGCCGTGCGGGTGATGGCACCGGTGCGCCTGGCTCAGGTCGAGTCAGTGCACGTCGACACCGCCGATGCCGAGGCCGACGTCCGCGCGGCCGCGGCGGCGACGCTTGAGGCCGAGCTGGGCAGCGACGACGCGCAGTTCACCGTCGATGGCGCCGAGGGTCACGAGCTGGCGTGGTACGCGGCGGGGGAGCTGGGCCCGCTGCTGGAGCTCTGGCTCGACTAATTGTCATCTCACTCCGCGCCTCGCTCCGCTCGATGTTCGCTCGACTAATTCTTGCCGCGGCCGGTCTTTTCCTGCAGGCGGTCGATCTCGGCGGAGGCCTGCGCCTTCGTCAAGTCCGTCGCCTGCTCCTCGCCCGCCTCCCGAGCCAGGGTCTGCAGGTAGGACTGCTGGGGCCCGGTCATCGGCTCGTCACCGGTGACCCAGTCATCGGGGTCCTTCGTCGGGTCGGCCGCGGGTTGCTCGCTCATGCCCTGCGCCTACCCCGCCTGCCGCCGGCGACACCTCGTGTCACCATGGGGGCCATGGACGCTGTCACGTCGCCCCCTACGCCCGCAAATGAGCCGATCCGGTCCTACGCCGTCGGCAGCCCCGAACGTGCCTCGCTCGAGCACCGCCTCAAGGAGATGGCGGCCGAGCAGATCGACCTCACGATCACCCTGGGCGGCGAGCAGCGGATGGCCGGCGGCGAGCCGTACGACGTGGTGCAGCCGCACCGGCACAGTGCAGTCCTGGGCACCCTGCACCACGCGACGGCCACCGACGTGCAGGCAGCGGTGAGTGCCGCCAAGGACGCGGCGCCGGCGTGGCGGGCGCTGCCCTACGACGAGCGGGCAGCCATCCTGCTGCGGGCCGCCGAACTGCTGGCCGGGCCGTGGCGCGACACGGTCAACGCCGCCACGATGCTGGGGCAGTCCAAGTCGGTGTTGCAGGCAGAGATCGACGCCGCCTGCGAGCTGATCGACTTCCTGCGCTACAACGTCGCATTCGGCCGGCAGATCCTCGGCGAGCAGCCACAGTCGACCTCCGGGGCCTGGAACCGCTTCGACCACCGGCCGCTCGAGGGCTTCGTCCTGGCCATCGCGCCTTTCAACTTCACCTCCATCGCTGGCAACCTGGCGCTCGCGCCCGCGCTGATGGGCAACACCGTGGTCTGGAAGCCCTCGCCCACGCAACAACTCGCGGCGCACTACCTGATGCGGCTGTTCGAGGCGGCCGGGCTGCCGCCGGGCGTGGTCAACATGGTCACCGGCGACGGCAAGGCGGTCTCGGAGGTGGCCCTGGCCGACCCCGACCTGGCCGGCATCCACTTCACCGGCTCGACCGGCACCTTCCAGCACCTGTGGCAGACCGTCGGGAGCAACATCTCGGCCTACCGCAGCTATCCACGCCTGGTTGGTGAGACCGGCGGCAAGGACTTCGTCGTCGCCCATCCAAGCGCCGAGCCCGCTGGCCTGCACACGGCGCTGATCCGGGGCGCCTTCGAGTACCAGGGCCAGAAGTGCTCGGCGGCCTCCCGGGCGTACCTCCCGCGGTCGCTGTGGGAAGGCGGCCTCGGAGAGCGGCTGGCAGCTACCGCCGACGGACTGCTCTACGGCGACGTCGCCGTGCTGTCCAACTTCGGCGGCGCGGTCATCGACGATCGGGCCTTCGCCCGGCTCTCCGCTGCAATCGACCGGTTCCGTGAGGACGCCGCGTGCACGGTGGTCGCCGGCGGCGCCTACGACGACAGCGAGGGCTACTTCGTCCGGCCGACGGTCGTCGAGTGCACCGACCCCACCCACGAGGTGTTCACCACCGAGTACTTCGGCCCGATCCTGTCGGTCTACGTCTACGACGACGCCGATTACGACACGGTGTTGCGCCAGGCCGCCGACATCGCGCCCTACGCACTGACCGGCGCGGTGTTCGCCACCGACCGGGCCGCCATCGACTATGCCAGCGACGTGCTGCGCTTCTCCGCCGGCAACTTCTACGTCAATGACAAGCCGACCGGTGCGGTGGTGGGGCAACAGCCCTTCGGCGGTGCCCGGGCCTCCGGGACCAATGACAAGGCGGGCTCGGTGCTCAACCTGCTGCGCTGGGTCTCACCGCGCACGCTCAAGGAAACCTTCGTGCCGCCGACCGACCACCGCTACCCGCACATGGGGTAGGTGGCACGGGACCCGGCCCGGACGGCTCAACAGGCCACGCAGGCAGTGGGGGATGATTTTCGGCATGCCGTTCGACCCGTCCGATGAAGAGCAGAGCCGCTATGCAGGGTACGGCCAGGCACCGTTCCCGGACCCGCGGGACGCCGAGATCAACTTCTACGTCGCGGGGGTCCGTGCGGCCGGGGCCGAGGAGGTGCAGGCCGCGCTCGCAGAGGTCTCCCCCCGGGGGCGCCAGGTCCTACTGGCGTATGCGGAGCGCTCGGCGTCGATAGCCGTACGCAACACCGTGCCCGACCGCCTGATCCGGGCACTGATCGCCCTGGTCATCGGCGGCCTCACCCAGAATGCTCTCGAGGCGTTGATGCGCACCGCCCTGGTGGAGGACGCCGCCCGCCGGCTGGGTGCGGAGCCCGCCGAACTGTTCGGCGAGACCGCCGACCTGGTCGGCGAGATGGGGGCGTTCGCGCTGAAGCTGTGGCTCGGGCGGCGACCGGAGGACCGCACACCCGAGGTCATGGGCTTCCGGGTCGCGGGCGAGGCGCTGACCTTCCGCTACGAGTGGGCCGGCGACTGACCAGGCAGGCAACACCGTGCGCCATGAGCTCGCCACTGGCAGTCGCGCCGCCAGTGCAGTCCCGGCGCGGTGCGCTGCGGCTGTGGGTCCCCGGCAGCCTGGTATGCCGTCGCCCAGGTGGTCCTGGCCGCCAACGATGGGCCCGCGCTCTCCGTGCTGGCCGACACGGTGCTCGCCTCCCTGCCGCTTGCCCTGCTGCTGGCGGCCCCCTGTGCTGGTCCGGCGCCGGCGGTGGCGCCCAACGACTGCGGCCTTCGGCTGCCGCTTCCTCTTCGCGGGGACGTCGGTGGCCGGCATGCCGCGGCGCGACGGCCTCGCGGTACCGCTGGCGGTGAGCGCGGGCAACGGAGAGGTCGGAGGGTGGGCTTGTCGGCATCGAGCCGGTATCCGGCGGGCGTACTCCTCGCCGCTACCGGGCTAGCGGTCCTCTCCGGTCTTGGGGTCATGGGTCACGGTCCGGCCCGGATCGCTGCGGGCGGCGGCAGGATTGACCGTCGTCCCGATCAGCGCCCTGTCGGTGACCGCGCCAGTGCCGGCCCGCGGCTGCTCCTCGCGCCCGACGTCGTGGTGCTGATCGGGGGGACGGCTTCGTGCACGGTGCCCTGGCCGGCGGTCGCGGAGGTACTGCGGCATCCTGCAGCCCGCGCTACACCGGTTGTACGGCCGCGACCTCAGCACGCCACCTGTAGCGGTGTAGTGCATCCCCGCACGGCCAGCACCGCCCGGCCGGCCCGCGGCACCGGCCCGCGCGGCAACCGCAGTCCGAGCACCTCGCCGTCGATCGGCCCGGAAGGGCTGATCAACAGGCCGGACCTGTGCCGGCGTGCCTCCACCGTGATGCCGCGATAGGTAGTGATGAGCTCCTCGGTGACCGCTGCCACGACCAGCGCCCACGGCCGCTCACCCGCGGTGCGCAGCACCTCAGCAAGGACACCGTCCATCTCCGTGTCCAGCAACTCCCCGGCATCGTCGGCGAAGACCACCATTGCACCAGTCACCGTGTGCAACCGCTCAGCCAACTGCGCTTCCTGTCCCAGCGAGTAGTTGCCGAGGACCCCGGCCAGGTCGCGCAGGGGCGAGCGCCGCGGCGTCACGGTGAGAACGGCAGCACCCTGCTCGATGGACCACCGCGCCATCGTGACCAGCGCGGTCGACCGGCCGGAGCGCGGCGGCCCGGCCACCAGGAAGGCCGGCCCGGCATCGGCAAGGTCCACCCCGACGGTCGAAAGGTCGTCGCCGCCCAGCCCGATGGCCGTCCACAACGGCGACCGCTCGCGGGGAGCCTGCGCCGCAACCAGCTGGGGGTAGGACACCCGCTCGGGCAGTGCCTCGAGGCGGAACGGCCGGTGCCGCGGTCCCACAGCGGTGGCCCGTCGGGTTGCAACATCGGCCAGCCGGGCCAGTTCGGCCACCTGGGCCCGCCCGGCCGGATCGGCCGAGAGCAACGCGACCTGGACCTCGACGGCGTCCGGGCCTGGGATCACCCCTCGGCCCGGACGCAGTGCCTGCGGGACCTGGCGCGGTGCGAGGCCCGCCAGTGAGTAGTCCAGCGGGTCGGCCATCCGCAGGACCAGCCGACCGGGGATCAGTGAGGACACCCGCCCGGTCAGCAGGCTGCGGTCCCCTGCCACCACCACCCGAAGCCCCGCTGCGGAGCCCTCACGCAGCAGGCCGAACATGGTCTCGACCGGCCGGCCGGCGTCGATGCCCTCGTAGCCGGCAACGAACCCCTCCCACCCGTCGAGCAGCAGCACCAGCCAGGGCAGCCGATCGGCCACCGCCACCGCGGCCCGTTGCTCGGCCAGCGAGGCGTAGCCGTCCCGGCCGAGCACCTGCTGGCGCCGGGCCACCTCCCCGGCGAGCCGGCCCAGCAGCCGGTCGCCGCGGTCGACGTCGGTGCGAGCCACCGCGGCACCGCAGTGCGGCAGCGCCTGCACTGCGAGCAGTCCGCCGCCGGCACAGTCGAGGGCGTAGAGGTGCACGTCCTCCAGGTCGGTATCGGCGCCGATCGCACCGGCTAGGGTGCGCAACAGGGTGGTCCGGCCGCTGCCCGGCCCGCCCGCGGCCAGCAGGTGCTCACCGTGCGCGAGGTCGACGCTGAAGGTCCTTTGCGCCTGCTCGGTGGGCAGGTCGAGCAGACCGACGGACAGCGCCTCCGACCCGGTCCGGGGCAGGTCGGCCCGGACCAGCAGCTCCGGCAGAGGAGGCAGCCACGGGCTGCGCAGTGCAGGCGCGCCCAGTGAACGCGCCGCCGCCCGCACCGCCTCGACCAGCCTGGCGAGATCGGTAGGACCGGCCTGCGCTTCCTCGACCGGCGCGGCCGGCGGCGGGTCACCAGCCTTTTCCCACCGCAGGGGGCTCACCCGGGCTGCGGCGGCGGCGCCTCCCGGCCCCCGGCCACCCACCCGGGCACACTGGAAGGCGACCACGCCTCCTGACCCGGACCGGCAGCAGGCCCGCCCCGGAGTCGCCTGGCCGATCAGGGCGGCCGACGTGCTGTCGATGACGTCCTGCGACTCCGCCGGGTCGGTCACGCGCAGGGCGATGCGCAGGTTGGTGTTGGCGCGGATCTCGCCCGACACGACCCCGGCCGGGCGCTGGGTCGCCAGGACCAGGTGGACGCCCAAGGACCGCCCGCGTCGGGCGATGTCGACCAGGCCCGTGACGAAGTCGGGCAGCTCGTGGGCGAGGGAGGCGAACTCGTCGATGACGATCACCAGTCGCGGCAGCGGGTCACCGTCACCTGCGGCCGGAGAGCCGGCGAGGTAGTCGTCGAGGTCCTTGCGTCCGGCTGCCCGCAGCAGGCGCTCCCGTCGCTTGAGCTCGGCGTCGAGGGAGGCCAGCGCTCGCCGGGTGAGGTGGCCGTCGAGGTCGGTCACCAGCCCGACCGTGTGCGGCAGGCGGGCACAATCGGCGAAGGCCGACCCGCCCTTGTAGTCGACCAGCACGAAGGCGAGCTGGTCGGGCCGGTTGTTCAGGGCCAGGGAGGCGACCAGGGTCTGCAGCAGCTCCGATTTGCCCGAGCCAGTGGTGCCCGCGACGAGCGCATGCGGCCCGTCGCGGCGCAAGTCGATGAGGAACGGCCCGTCGGCCGCCGCTCCGAGGAGCGCCGCGGTGGACCCGCCCCCGGCCTGCCAGCCGGCCGCGACGCCGGTGGGTGTAGGGGGGTCGGCGCCGAGCAGATCGAGCAGCCGGGCGCTGGCGGGCAGCGCCGCCTGGCTCCCGTCGGGTGTGCCATCGCGCAGGGCGGCCAGCGCCCGGGCGAACCGCTCGGCCCACTGGATGCTGACTAGGTCGGCCACCACGCCGGCGACCGGCGGGTGGCCGGCGCGGCTGACCACCAGCCGGGTGCCGACCGCGCCGGTCACCACAGCGGTTGCGCCGCACTCCGACGGGAGGGCCAGCGGGTCGCCGGCCAGGCAGATGGCGTGGATCCCGACCCGGGGCCCGTCGGCCAGCAGCTGGGCAACGCCGGGCACCGCTCGCAGTTGCCGCGCCCCATCGAGCAGCAGCACGGTATAGGCGCCCGTCCAGGGGGCAGAGCCGGCCCGGCCGGCGGTTGCCCTACGCACCTCCAGGGTGGCCACGAGCTCGGTCACCCGTACGGCGATCTGTTCCTCGGTCAGCCCGATCAACAACCGGCAGGCCTGCCCGCCGCCGGGCAGCAGGTGGGGCAGCCACCGGGCCCAGCGCCAGTCCCCGGCCGCTCTATCGGCGGGCGAGCACAGGATGACCAGCTCCAGGTCACGGGGGCTGTGCAGTGCGGCGAGGTGCGCGACCGCGTGCCGGGCCAGGCCCGCCACTGCCGGCCTGGGCCCGGCCAGCCCGAGGACGCCGACCTCGCGCAACGGCAGGGTCACCGGCACCGCCACCACCACCGGCCGCGTGTGCTCGTCGCCCGACGCAGTCCCGACGGGTCCGGTGCGCACCGTGAGCTGGGCTGGCAGGTCACTCGTGCCCAGCCGGAGGCTCAGTGCGTCCGGGTCGTCCGGGCGGCGCTCCCACAGCCGCCGCCCGGGCCCGAGCGCGGTGCGCAGCAGGGCGGCAGCGTCGGGGGTCTCCCGTCGCCGCAGGTCCGCCTCGGCGGCCAGCCCGGCGGTGAGCAGGGACACTGCGGTGCGCCGGTCCCGAAGGTAGTCGGCCCGGACTGCGCGGTGCGCCCGCCGCCCGCCGATCTTGTCGCTCAGCGCATTCGCTCCGAGCATGACCGGCGACAGCAGCATGAAGATTGCGAACGTCCACGACCCCATGACGGGCACCATCACCGCTCCGATGGCCAGCGGGATCAGCATGGCCAGCAGTGGGAACTTCGGGTTGCCGCGGGACTCGGGGGCAACCGGCATCCTCACCACGACCTCCGCCGGCCGCGGCAGCAGCCGTGGCGGGCGGTTGACGGCAAGCTGGCCCTGCCCGTCGGCCTGCAGTGGGATCGGCCGGTCGTCGGCGCCCGCCACGCAGAAGGTGGACTCGCCGGCCCGCAGCAGCGCGCCCGGTGGCAGGGGCAGCGGCTGGGCACCCACCTGCCGGGTGTCGACGAAGGTGCCGTTGGTCGAGCCGCAATCGCGTACGTTGGCGCCGCAGGTCGTCACGTCGAGCGTCGCGTGCTCGCGGGAAAGGTCCGGGTCAGCGATCCGCAGCTCGGCTGCCGGCCCACGGCCCACCGTGACCGACCCGTGCGGCAGGACGTGGAGGCCGCCGGCGTCCGGCCCGCCGACCACGTGCAGCTGCATCAGGCCGGTCGCCGGTACTGGTGATCCGATCCCGGGTGAGCCCAGCGTAAGCACCGCACCGCACGTCAGGGGCGGCGCACCCAGGGGCGCGTGGTCAGGCACCAGCTCGCCGCCGGCATGTGCAGCACCCACGCCCCCGGTCAGCGCGCGCAGCTGCGGCAGGACCGAGGACAGCGGCGCGCCGGCCGGAGCGTCGATGTCGAGATCCGTCCCGTCGACGGACAGGCGCAGGTGCATGCCGAGGATTGTTCCGGTCGTGGCGGTACGGTCGCTGGGTGTATCCACAGGTCCCCCCGAGCGACCGGCAATTCGGCGAGGAGGGTGGGCGGCTGACCTACGGCAGCTACCTGCGGCTGGCCGAGCTGCTCGCCCAGCAGGTCCCGGAATCCGACCCGCCGGTGCACGACGAGCTGCTCTTCATCACCGTGCACCAGGTCTACGAGCTGTGGTTCCAGCAGTTGCTGCACGAGCTCGATGACGCCCGCGACCGGATGCTGGCCGGCGACGCTTACACCCCGCGGGTCCGGCTCCAGCGCTCGCACGTCATTGAGCGCGTGCTGATCGAGCAGGTCGACGTCCTCGAGACGATGACCCCCCAGGACTTCCTGGTCTTCCGCAACGCGCTCGCGCCGGCCAGTGGCTTCCAGTCGGTGCAGTTCCGCGAGATGGAGTTCCTTTCCGGCGCCAAGGACGCCGACTACCTGGCCCGGCTGCACGACGCCGACCCCGACGAGCAGGCCCGGCTGAAGCGGCGGCTGGACGAGCCGACGCTGTGGGACGGCTTCCTGGTCGTGCTGGCCGGTGCGGGCTTCGACGTGTCCACACCGGACCTGCGGCTCGACGGGCTGGTCGCGGTGGCCCGCAACCGCTCGGCGTACGGGCACATCTGGGACCTCGCCGAGGCGCTGATCGAGCACGACGCGCTGTCGGCCCGGTGGCGATCGCGCCATGTCCTGATGGTCGAGCGCGAGATCGGCAGCAAGGCCGGTACGGGTGGCAGCACCGGGGCGCCCTACCTTCGCAGGCGCCTCGACCTGCGGTTCTTCCCCGAGCTGTGGGAGCTGCGCACCTTCCTCTGACGCCCCGCGATGGGGGACCCCGTTGAAGGGCCTCCGGGAGCGGTGCGACGGTCGGTGCATGAAACGACTCCTGGCAGCTGTTTTCATCATCAGCCTGCTCGGCCTGCGGTCATACGGGGCGAGGTTCGCCGACAAGCAGCGCGGCTGTACCGACACCCAGGTGGTGCACCCGGTCGGCCTGTCTCGATCCGGTAGCGGCAAAGCGGCTCTCGCGCAGTTCCGGCCGACCGAGCAGACGCCGATCGGGTACTCGTGCGAAGGCCGCGGCGGACCTCCGCCCACCGGTCAGCGCACCATCGCGTTCGTCTCCGCCGGCAAGGTGACCTGAGGGCGCAGCCGGGTGAGGTCGCGGGAGCTGGCGATCAATACGCCTGATCACCGGGGACGACTTGAGCCGCATCGGCCTCTAGCCGGTGCAACCTTTCGGCCTGTCCACAACTGGCAAGCTCGTCCCGCCCGCCGCCCTCGCACGCCCTAACGTCGAATCGACAGGGCGTCGGGCAAGCCGGGCCCTCGTTCGCAGGAGGCCACCATGCCAGGCGGGATCAAGGTCACTCCGGAGCAGCTGCACCTGCTCTCCGGCAACGTCAACCGGGGGTCTGGCGAGATCGCCGGGTCACTGTCCTCGCTGTCCGGGCAGATCGCGCCGTTGGTCGGCGGGGACTGGGCGGGTGCGGCGTCGGCGCAGTTCAGCACCCTGTGGGAGCGGTGGCAGCGCTCGGCCAAGGAGCTCAACTCTGCGCTGCAGGGCATCAGCCAGCTGCTCGGCAGCGCTGGCACGTCCTACGCCGACGCGGAGCGCCAGATCGCGAGCAGCTTCCGCGCCTGAGCGCAGGATGACCCGGCTCCCCGGGCCCGTCTGGGCCCGGGGGCCGTTGCGGGATGCTCGGTTCAGCGTTCGTGGTCGACCCGGTCGCTGACCTTTCGCAGGGCAGCCGCCACTGCAGCGGGCTGGTGCAGCGGGCCGGTACCGGCGTCAGCCCCCGACTCGATCCAGTCAGCGCGGGAGCGCAGCCGATCCGGGCCGTCGTCGTGCGGCAGGTCGAGCATCAAGACGTTGATGGCCCCCTGCGTGTCATGATCGTCGAGGCGGTGACCAGTGGCCTCGCCGGAGGTCAGCACCGCCGCGACGTCCAGCCAGGCGTCGACCAATTCACGCGGCTCGGCGTGTTCGCCCGTGTTGTGCCCCCAGCCGGCCGCAGTCGGGGGCCGGGTCGGGCTGGTCACCGGCTGCAGCGCCGCCTTGGCGGCCCGGTCCTCGGCCGCCGCGGCCATGAAGGCCAGGTGCAACGCGAGGAGTTCCGCCGCGGCCGCCTGCCGGGCCAGGGACCTGATCAGTCGCCCGGCCTCAGCGACACTCAGGCCGGAGTCGCTGCGTGCGGCGTCGACCATCTGACGGGCGAGTACCTCGTGCAGGTCGGCGCTAGGCATCTGCCAGTCATGCTCGTTCATGCGGCACGCCTTCCGGGGCGGAGGGGATTTCAAACCGGTTTACGGTGACAAGGTAATCCACAGGCCGTGGATCGCGCATTGCCCAGGTACGGCCCGGCGAATATTGTCTCGGCACCGCGACGTTCTGCCCGGGAGCGTCTCTCGTGACGGGGGCGCTCTGAAATGACCGCGGCGGAAATCATCGATGCGGAGGTGCGCGAGCTGATCCGCCGTCGCGGCGTCGACCCGGCCCGCGACCCGGCGGCAGTGCGGACCCTCATCGACGACGTGCTCAGCGAGTATGAGATGCGCTCGTTGACGGCGACCCTTCCAGCGCTCGGTGATCGCCGCCGGATCGCTCGAACGGTCCACGATTCGGTGGCCGGGTTCGGCGCGCTGCAACGGTTCCTCGACGACCCGCAGGTCGAGGAGGTCTGGGTCAACGGGCCGGGCCGGGTCTTCGTCGCCCGTCGTGGGCGCAGCGAGCTCACCAACACGATCCTGACGTCGGTCCAGGTCGAGGACCTCGTCGAGCGGATGCTGAAGTCCTCCGGTCGCCGCGTCGACCTCTCCACCCCCTTCGTCGACGCGATGCTGCCTGACGGATCGCGGCTGCACGTGGTCATCCCCGACATCACTCGGCTGAACTGGGCGGTCAACATCCGCAAGTTCGTTCTCCGGGCGAACACCCTCGACGAACTCGTGGGGTTGGGGACCCTGACACCGCCGGCAGCGGTCTTCCTCGAGGCGGCCGTCGTCGCGGGGCTCAACGTCATCGTCTCCGGTGGCACCCAGGCCGGCAAGACCACGCTGCTCAACTGCCTCGCGGCAGCCGTCCCGGGAGGGGAGCGGGTGATCACCTGCGAGGAGGTCTTCGAGTTGCAGGTCGAGTTGCCCGACGTCGTCGCCATGCAGACCCGCCAGCCCAACCTCGAAGGCACCGGCGAGATTAAGCTCCGCCGGCTCATCAAGGAGGCGCTGCGGATGCGGCCCTCGCGCATCATCGTGGGCGAGGTCCGCCAAGAGGAGTGCCTCGACCTGCTCATCGCCCTCAACTCGGGTCTGCCGGGAATGTGCTCGATCCACGCCAACTCCGCCCGCGAGGCGGTCACCAAGATGTGCACGTTGCCGCTGCTGGCCGGCGAGAACGTCGGGCATGCCTTCGTCGTCCCCACCGTGGCCAGCAGTGTCGACCTGGTCGTGCACGCCGAGACCGATGGGAGCGGCGCCCGCCGGGTGCGGGAGATCGTCGCGGTGCCGGGCCGAGTCGAGGGCAGCGTCGTGGAGACCGCCGACATCTTTGCCACGCAGGGCGAGCGGCTCGTCCGCGCCGATGGCTTCCCACCGCATCCGGAGCGGTTCGCCCGGGTGGGGATCGATCTGCCCGCCCTGCTCGGTGCAGGGCGCCACGAGAGGTCGCTTTAGCCGTGGGTGCCTTCATCGGGCTGGTCCTGGGTGTCGGACTGCTGCTGATCGTGCGCAGCACGGGCCCGCGCCGGCCGGCTGCCGCCGGCCCGACCAGCGGGTCCCGCAGGTGGCGACAGCGACGCGCCGACCTGCTGCGCCAAGCCGGCATCGAGGGCGTCAGCCATGCCCAGCTGATCGCCATCCAGATGCTCACCGCAGCCGCCGCCCTGGTCCTCGTGCTGGTAGTCAGCGGCGCGATCACCGTGGCGCTGGCCTTCGCCGTGATCGGCTTCCGCGGGCCACTCGCTGTGGTGCGCCGGCTGCGCGACCGTCGGGTCGTCGAGTTGCGCGAGGTCTGGCCCGAAGTCGTCGACAACCTGGCCTCGGCGGTGCGGGCCGGGCTCTCCCTGCCCGAGGCGGTCTCCGCCCTGGCCGTGCGTGGTCCCGAGCAGCTGCGCCCTGCCTTCCAGCGCTTCGCAGTGGACTACCGGGCCACCGGCCGGTTCGCCACCTGCCTCGACCGGCTCAAGGAGGCGCTGGCCGATCCGGTCGGGGACCGGGTGTGCGAATCGCTAAGGATGGCCCGTGAGGTCGGCGGCACCGACCTCGGCCGGTTGCTGCGCACCCTGTCCGCTTTCCTGCGCGAGGACGCCCGGACCCGCGCCGAGCTGGAGACCCGGCAGGGCTGGACCATCAACGCCGCCCGGCTCGCGGTGGCCGCGCCGTGGCTGGTCCTGCTTCTGCTGGCTACGCAGTCGACCACTTTGGAGGCATACGACGGCTCCGGCGGGGCCTTGGTGCTGGCCGTGGGCGGGGCAATCTGCTTTGTCGCGTACCGCGTCATGCTGCGCATCGGCCGCCTGCCCGAGGAACGCCGGGTGCTGCGATGACACCGCCGGTGACCGGTGCTCTCCTGGGCCTGACCGCTGCGGCCGGCGTGTTGACCGCGGTGACGGCGGCGCCGCCGCTGCGCCGGCCGCGGCTGGAGCAGCGCCTGGCGCCCTACCTGCGCGACGCGCCGGCGCCCTCGCGGCTGCTCACCCGGGACGCCACGACGCCCGACCTGGCCGCGGGCCACCTCGGCGCTCTCGTCCGGCTCCTCGGCCCCGTGCTCGGTGACCTCGTGCGCACCCTCGACCGCGCCGTGGGCGGCGCCCGGTCGGTCCGCCGTCGGCTCGCCGCTCTTGGTGGCAGGCAGACGCTGGAGGACTTCCGCGTCGAGCAGGTCCTCTGGGGATTCCTCGGGTTGCTCGCCGGAGCCGTCCTCGCCACCGGTTATTCCCTGGTACTGCAGCGCGTCGAGGTGTTCTCTGCCCTCCTGCTGTGTGCCGGCGGGTTGACCGGCGGGGTGCTCGGTTGCGACTGGCGGCTGTCTGCCCGGGTCCGTCGCCGCGAGGAGGCGATCCTCGACGAGTTCCCGGTCGTCGCCGAGCTTCTCGCCCTGGCCGTCGGGGCGGGCGAGGGGCCGGTCGCAGCGATCGAGCGGGTCTGCCGGCTCTCCGGGGGCGAGCTGGCCCGCGAGCTCGACGCCACCCTGGCGCAGGCCCGTGCCGGGGCGCCGCTGGTGCAAGCGCTGCAGTGGCTTTCGGACCGCACGACCCTCGACACCCTGTCCCGGTTCGTCGACGGCGTGATCATCGCTATCGAGCGTGGCACGCCACTGGCCGACGTGCTGCGCTCGCAGGCCGGCGACGTGCGCGAGGCCGGCAAGCGGGCGCTGCTGGACAGCGGCGGCCGGCGCGAGATCGCCATGATGGTGCCGGTCGTGTTCCTCGTGCTGCCGGTCACCGTCGTCTTCGCCCTCTATCCCGGGCTGATCAGCATCGTCCGGCTCACCCAATGAGCACACCGACCCGTGGAGGTATCCGTTGAACACCCACTCTGCATCAGCCTGGCTGCAGGTCCGCTGGGCCGCCCTGCGCCACCGGTTGACCGGCGGTGCCGACGAACCACGTGATCGCGGGGACGTGCCCGGCTGGGTGATGATCACGGTGATGACGGCGGCGCTCGTGGTGGCGATCCTGGTACCCTTCCGGGCCGCCATCCTTGCCGCGATCAGCAAGGCGATGTCCGATGTGACCGGGACCTGATGCCGTGATGCTGCCCGATGACCGGGGGTCCGCGGTCGCGGAGTTCGCCCTCGTGTCGGTCATGCTCGTCATGCTGCTGCTGGGCGTGCTGCAGGTCGGCGTCTACCTGCACGTCCGCAATGTGGTGGCCGCCAGCGCCGCCGAGGGGGCGCGCTACGGCGCCAACGCCGACACCGATCCGTCGGCCGGCGGCACTCGCGCCACCGAGATCATCAGCCGGTCGCTGGGGGCGCACACCGCTGCCGAGGTTCCGTGCTCAGCCGGCGTCGAGCCGGCCGCGACCGGTGCGGCGCTGGTGGCAGTGCACTGCCGCGGCGCGCTGCCGGTGTTCTTCGCCCCGCTGGGCCGGTTGCTCTCCCTCGACGTGACAGCGCACGCGCTGCGGGAGGGTCAGTGACCGACGACGAGGGCAGGGCGACCATCGAGTTCATCTTCCTCGGCATCCTCACCCTGGTGCCGTTGCTCTATCTCCTCGTCGCGGTCTCCGTCTTCGAGCGCAACGTGTTCGCGGCCACCCAGGCGGCCCGGGAGGCCGGTCGGGCCTACGCCACCGCAGACGATCCGGTGAGTGCCGAGGACCGCGCCGCCTATTCCGCAGACCTCGCGCTGAGCGACCAGGGTGTCCGACCCGGGCAGCGCACCCTGAAGTATGTTGCCGTTTCCGCCGACTGCCTGTCGGGCGCGGCCGGCGCGCAGTCGCTCGAGCCGGGGGCGGAGTTCGCCGTGTGCGTGATCCAGCCGGTGTGGATACCCGGCATGCCGGGCTTTTTCGACGCTCGGGCCAACACGGTCACCGGGCGCTACATCGTGCACATCGACGACTTCCGGTCTGCCCGGTGAGAGACGACCGGGGGAGCATCGCCCCTCTGGTGCTGCTGTGTTTGCTGATCGCGGCTCTCATGGTCATGGGTACGACCGCCGCCGGCAGTGCCTTCCTCGCCCAGCGCGACCTGCAGGCGGTGTGCGACGGGGCCGCCGTCGGGGCGGCCAGTGCCCCCGACGAGCCTGGCACGTATGGCCAGGCGGGCGGGCTCACCGCGTTGCCGTTGTCTGACGCCGCCGTGCGGGCCGCCGTCGCCGACTACCGGTCCAGCAGCTACGCCGGCGACCCGACACTCACCCTGTCGGCGGCGACCGACGGCCAGCTGGTCACTGTCGAATGCCACCGGGTGGTGACGTTGCCGTTCGGCGCGGTGTTCGGTCAGTCGGCCGGCCTGCCGCGCTCTGCGGTGTCCACCGCCCGCGCGCCCCTTCGCGACTGATCCATAGTGGACGCGGGTAGACCGCCAGCAGCTGGCGTGACACCGTAGGGGCCATGGCCGAACCAGAGCTCAACTCCACGTCGGCAGCGTTGCTCGGATTGCTGCACGAGGGGCCGATGACCGGCGGCGACCTCGTCGCCGCCGCCGAGGCCCGGCTGAGTGCCTTTTGGTCGGTGACGCGCAGCCAGGTCTATCGCGAGTTGCCTACGATGGCGGAGCGCGGGTTGCTACGGCTCGGCAAGGCCGGTGCGCGCGCCTCGCAGCCCTATGCGATCACTGCCGCGGGCAAGAAGGCATTCACCCGGTGGCTGTCGCAGCCCCCGGGACGCGATCACCAACGCAGCCAACTGCTGCTGCGCACCTCGTTCGGCTCGTTTCAGACCGCCCGGCAGCGGCGGTTGCTGTTCGCTACTGAGCGCGAGAGGCACGAGGAGCAGCTCACCCGGCTGCGCCAGCAGTCCCGCCTGGAGACGGCCGACCCGTACGCCAAGGCCACCATCGCCTTTGCGATCACCTACGAGCGTGCCTTGCTCAAGTGGCTTGATGCGCTTGCGCCGGCCTGAGTCGGCGCCATGCTGACTAAGCTCGGGCGACGTGGCCGATCCTGACTTCCGCGAAACCCTCAAGGCCCTCGACGCGACGCTGACCTCCATCGAGACGGTCATCGACGTCCCCGCCCTGCGCCGCGAGCTGGCCGAGCTCGGTGAGCAGGCCGCGGAGCCCGACCTGTGGAACGACCAGGAGCGCGCGCAGAGGGTGAACAGCCGGCTGTCCTTCGTATCCGGGGAGATCAAGCGCGCCGAGGGACTGCGCCAGCGCCTCGATGACCTCTCCGTGCTCTACGACCTCGCTGAGTCCGAGGACGACGAGGACACCCGCGTCGAGGCCGACAAAGAGCTGACTGCGGTACGCAGGGCGATCGACGAGTTCGAGGTCCGCATCCTGCTCTCCGGCGAGTACGACGTGCGCGACGCACTGGTGACCATCCAGTCGCAGGCCGGCGGTGTGGACGCCGCCGACTGGGCCGAGATGCTTCTGCGGATGTACCTGCGTTGGGCCGAGCGCCACGGCTACCCCACGGAGGTCTATGACACTTCCTACGCCGAGGAGGCCGGGATCAAGTCGGCGACCTTCGCGGTCAAGGCGCCCTACGCCTACGGCACGCTGGCCGGGGAGCACGGCACCCACCGGCTCGTGCGGATCAGCCCGTTCGACAACCAGAGCCGGCGGCAGACCTCCTTCGCCGGGGTCGACGTGGTGCCGGTCGTCGAGCAGAGCGACCGTGTCGACGTCGACGAGAGCGATCTGCGGGTCGACGTCTACCGCTCGTCGGGCCCGGGCGGTCAGGGCGTCAACACCACTGACTCCGCAGTACGCATCACCCACCTGCCCACCGGCATCGTGGTCTCCTGCCAGAACGAGCGCAGCCAGATCCAGAACCGGGCCAGCGCGATGGCCGTGCTGGCCGCCAAGTTGCTGGAGCGACGGCGGCGCGAGGAGAAGGCCGAGATGGACGCTCTGCGAGGTGACGGGGGCGGCAGTTGGGGCAGCCAGATCCGCAGCTATGTCCTGCACCCGTATCAGATGGTCAAGGACCTGCGCACGGAGTACGAGACGGGCAACACCGGCGCGGTCCTCGACGGCGACATCGACGGCTTCATCGAGGCCGAGATCCGCTGGCGGCGGACCTAGGAGGCGGCCGGCTGACCGACCGCGGTGCGCTCAGCCCAGCCGGGCGTGCAGCAGCACGGCGAGCAGCACGAGCGCCAGCAGCGCCAGCAGGACGACTGTCTGCGGTCCGGCGGCCAGCGGCGCGGCGTGCAGGTCGGCCCGCGCGGCCCGGCAGGAGGGGCAGCGCGCCTCTGCCACCGGCCCCGTGCACCTGGCGCAGATCAGGTGTTCACAGCACATCGATCCTCCCGACGTAGCACGGCGAGCGGGGTCGCCACGACTACGACGGTAGACTCGACTCCCGTGATCCGCCTCGACAAGGTGACCAAGCTCTATGCCAAGAGCACCAGACCGGCTCTCGATGACGTCACGGTGTTCGTCGAGAAGGGCGAGTTCGTGTTCTTCATCGGGTCCTCAGGGTCGGGAAAATCCACGTTCATCCGGATGCTGCTCAAGGAAGAGCCCCCGACGCGGGGGCGGATCGTCGTGGCCGGCAGGGACTTCGCCAAGCTGTCGCGGTGGAAGGTCCCTCAGTTGCGCCGCTCGATCGGTTGCGTGTTCCAGGACTTCAAACTGCTTCCCAACAAGACTGTCGCAGAGAACGTCGGCTACGCACTCGAGGTGATCGGCAAGCCCCAGCACACCATCACCAAGGTGGTGCCGGAGGTTCTTGACCTGGTCGGCCTCGACGGCAAGGCCAACCGCATGCCGCACGAGCTATCCGGTGGCGAACAGCAGCGGGTTGCGCTGGCCCGGGCGTTCGTCAACCGGCCCCTGGTGCTGCTGGCCGACGAGCCGACGGGCAACCTCGATCCTGACACGAGCATCGAGATCATGCGGCTGCTCGACCGCATCAACCGCACCGGCACCACCGTGGTGATGGCCACGCACGACGCGACCATCGTCAACTCCATGCGCCGGCGGGTGGTCGAGCTCGACAACGGCCGGATCGTGCGCGACCAGGCGCGCGGCGTCTACGGCTGAGCGCCCCGTCCGTCCCTGCAATCTGCGAAGGGCTTCATGCGCCTCAACTACGTACTCTCCGGCGTGACGACTGGTCTCCGGCGCAATATCAGCATGTCCATCGCCATCGTGCTGACGACTGCGATCTCCCTCGCCCTCCTCGGCTCGGGACTGATCCTGATCTCCAAGGTCAACAAGATGAAGACCGACTTCTACTACCGGGTGGAAGTCTCGATCTTCCTCACCGAGGGCGTGACGCAGGCCCAGCGCGACGAACTGCGCCAGCAGCTGCAGCAGGACCCGCTCGTCAAAGACGTCACCTACGAGAGCAAGGCCGAGGCGTACAAGCGCTTCCGCAAGCAGTTTCAGGACTCACCCGACCTGATCAACAACACCAGCCCCACGGCGCTGCCCGAGTCCTTCCGGGTCAAGCTCAAGGACCCCAGCAAGTACGCGCTGGCCGCCGACAAGTACAAGTCTGCCGACGGCGTCGACCAGGTCGTCGACCAGCGCAAGATCCTCGGCCCGCTGTTCTCGATCATCGGCGGCATCCGCCTGATGGCCGTGGCGATCGCCGTGGTGGTGCTGATCGCTGCGGTGCTGCTCATCGGCAACACGATCCAGGTCGCAGCGTTCAACCGCAGACGCGAGATCGAGATCATGAAGCTGGTGGGCGCGTCGAACTGGTACGTCCAACTGCCCTTCGTCCTCGAGGCACTCGTCGCGGGAGCCACCGGCGCCGCTCTGGCCATCGCGATGCTGGTTGTGGGCAAGCTGGCCTTCGCCGACCGCGCCTTGGCGGGACTGTTCCGGGTGGCCCACGTGCCCCGAATCAGCTATGGCGACATCTTCTGGCCGGTCGCGCCGCAACTCCTGCTGATCGCCGCCGTGCTGTCCGCGCTGACGGCGTGGGTCACCTTGCGCTTCTACGTCCGGCTCTAGACGGCGGGGCAGTCATGAAGGAGCAGGGGCGCAAGTTGATCGCGCGGAACCGCAAGGCTCGCCACGACTACTTCATCGAGCAGACCTACGAGGCAGGGCTGGTCCTCAAGGGCACCGAGGTCAAGTCGCTGCGTGCGGGGCGAGCCTCCATTGTGGACGGCTATGCGGTGATCCAGGACGGCGAGATCTGGCTGCACGGCGTGCACATCCCCGAGTACACCGAAGGTACGTGGACCAATCACGAGCCGCGCCGCCATCGCAAGCTGCTCCTGCACAAGGGCGAGATCACCAAGCTGATCGGCAAGACCAAGGAA
>JBDUBV010000249.1:0-2799 GCA_040003795.1 Pseudonocardiales bacterium
TGTACGCCTGGTCGGGCCAGCGCAGCGCTGCCCTGCAGCAGTACCGCGAGTGCGTCCGGGTCCTGGATCGCGAGCTCGGCGTGGCCCCCCTCACGCGGACCTCCGCCCTCAATGACGCCATCCGGGCCGGCCGCCTGCCACCTCCCGGACCGCCCGCGCTCACCGCTCCTTCGGGCGCTGCTGGGCCAAGGGCCGAGCCGGCGCCGGGCGCGGCAGGCAGCCTCCCGCTGGTCGGCCGGGGCGCCGAGTTGGCTCTGCTGGAGGTGGCGTTGGCCGATCTCGGCGGCGGCGGGCGGCTGGTCACCGTCGAGGGCGAGGCAGGGATCGGCAAGACCCGGCTGATCACGGCACTGGAGGCCAACATCAACCGGGTCGGCCCGGCCGGCCGCCGGGCCGTCGTGACGCGCAGTCACGAGGGCGAGGAGGCGTTGGCCTTCGGCGTTCTCGCCGACCTGCTGCGCGCGGCAGCACGGGCCGGGGGAGCCGATGCGCAGACCTTGCCGGAGGCGTGGACCGAGGAGGTCGGCAGGCTGCTGCCGGAGCTGCGCGGGACCGGCCGTGCCGGGCCCGACCCGGCGCCACTGGACTCGCCCGGCGCGCAGAGCCGCTTCTACGCAGCGCTGGTGTCTACCCTGGCCCGGCTGCTCGGGCCGGGGGCTTTGCTGGCCGTCGAGGATCTGCAGTGGGCCGATGAGAGTTCGGTCGAGGTGCTGGCCTACCTCCTGCGCCGGCTGAGTGACTTCCCGGTCCTGGTCGTGTTGAGCTGGCGCGGCGACTTCCTGCCCTTGCCCTCGCTGCGCGGAGCCCTCGCCGAGTCCCGCCGCGACAACCTCGCCACGACCCTGGAGCTGGGACCACTTTCCGAAGGTGCGGTCGGCGAGCTCGCAGCCGCCCTACTGCCGCCGGAGCTGGCCATACCCGAGGTCATCGCCCGGCTCTTCACCGAGACCGACGGGGTCCCGCTGTTCGTGACGGAATACCTCGACGTGTTCCGCCGCGAGGGCCGGGTGCCGGCCGAGGCCGACTGGCAGTTGCCGGGCGGGGTCCGTGACCTGCTGCTGGGCCGCCTGTCCGGTCTCAGCGAGACGACCGATCAGGTCCTGGCGGCCGCGGCCGTCCTGGGCGGCGACATCGACCTGACGATGCTGCGCCTGGCCAGCGGTCGGGGCGAGGACGAGGTCGTGACGGCCGTCGAGGAGGCCGGCCGACGGGCCGTGCTGGTCGAGGTGGCCGACAGCGGGAGCTATGGGTTCGCCCACGATGGGTTGCGCCGCCTGGTCCTCGAGCTCACCGGACTGGCCCGCCGGCGCCTGCTGCACGGCAGGGCGGCCGACGCCCTGATGCAGCGACGCGACGCCTACCTGCTGTCGGCGTCCATCGCCGGCCACCTGCGTCTGGCCGGCCGCGAAGCGGACAGCGCCGAGTGGTCCTGGCGGGCCGCCGAACGCGCCCGCGCGCTCTACGCACACACCGAGGCGCTCGAGCACCTGGCCGCCGCCACGGCCCTGGGATATCCCGGGCCGGGCGGGCCGCAAATGACCGGCGATGTGCTCACCGTCCTAGGCCGCTATCCGGAGGCCCTCGCGGCCTACGAGCGGGCGGCGGCCACCTGGCCGCCCGACGATCGGCCCGCGCTGGCGGCCGTCGAGCACAAGCTCGCAGAAGTGCATCACCGGCTGGGGGACTGGGACGTCGCGGCCAGCCATCTCGGTGGCGCCCTGGAGTTGCTGCGCGACGGCGCCGACCCCGTGGCACAGGCTCGGGTGCTGGCCGACCTGGCGCTGGTCGCCGACCGCCGCCGCGATGCGGCAACGGCCGCGCGGACCGCCGGGCAGGCACTGCAGCTGGCCCGGGCGACCGGCGACGACGCCGCGCTGGCCCAGACCCTCGACGTCCTCGGCGTCCTCGCAGCCCAGCAAGGCGACCATGCCGCGGCTGTCGCGCACCTCGAGGCCAGCCTGGGGCATGCCGCCCGGCTGGCCGACCCGGGCGCCCGGGTCGCGGCCCTGAACAACCTCGCTCTGGTGCATGCGGCCGCCGGCCGGCCGGACGACGCGGTTGCGGTGGGGCGGGAGGCGTTGCAGCGGGGGCTCGAGCACGGCGACCGGCACCGCGTCGCGGCGCTGCACACCAACCTGGCCGACCTCCTGCACGCCGCGGGCCAGGGGCATGAGGCGCTCGAGCACCTCAAGGAGGCAGCCCGGCTGTTCGCCGGCATCGACAGCGAGCAGGCCCGTCGGCCGGAGATCTGGAAGCTGGCCCAATGGTGATGACCGAAGATGGGCAAATGACAGCAACCACAGAGCCCGCGACGCTTGCCGAGGTCGAGGCCAGGCAGCTGCGCGGCCTGCGCCGGATGAAGCTCGGCGCCGGGGGTCTGCTGCTGCTGACCGTCACCGTGTACGTGGTGGCGACCCGCTGGCGCGCGGCCGGGGGGCCGGCCTGGCTGGGCTACGTCGCCGCTGCGGCGGAGGCCGGCACGATCGGCGGGCTGGCCGACTGGTTCGCCGTCACGGCGATTTTCCGGCACCCGCTGGGCCTGCCCATTCCGCACACGGCCCTGCTGCCGACCCGCAAGGCCGAGCTGGGCCGCCAGCTGCAGCGTTTCGTGGCGACGAACTTCCTGTCCGAGGCGGTGATCCGGGACAAGATCTCCCGATTCGGCGTGACCGCACGCTTCGCCGGCTGGTTGGGGCAACCCGCGCACGCGGCCCGGCTCACCGCAGAGCTGGCCACGATCGTCCGCGGCGTGGTGGCCGTGGCCCGGGACGAGGACGTGCAACGGCTGATCGAGCAGAC
>JBDUBV010000250.1:0-2795 GCA_040003795.1 Pseudonocardiales bacterium
GTTCTGGCCGAGCAGGTCTTTGGCCCGTTGCAAGGCGTCTAGGGTGCGGCGCAGCACTGCTGCTACGGCCGCCGCGGGGCTCGGGCAGTGCACCCCTGCCGCTGAGCGCTCGGTAGGGACGGTTCTGTACGTAGCGAGTCATGCCGAGAGCCTGATGTGCCGGCTAAAGCTGCATTCCGCCCAGTTAGACGCATTGATCAACGCACGATCAGCGGCCTTGGCGAACAGCCCGCCCGGGCAGCGAGCAAGGCCTGCGGCCTAGCTCGAGGCGCCCTGGTTTCCCTACCGCGTCGACGAGTGCTCGCGCATCCACCAGGTTGGGCCATCGCGACCAGGCTCGCGGTCACGTGGCCACCCCTCGAGCCAGCCGCTTGTGCAGGGCGACGGTGGCGGCGGCATTTCTATGCTCCTGTGGCCTCGCGCGCGGATGACGCGCTGGTCCCGGCGCCACGCGGGGACCGACGCGACTCCCCCGCACCGGGAGCAAGCAGGGAGGTCGGTGAAGGTCAGCGCGGCTGGCGGTCGCGAGGCTCGGCTAGCCGAATGGTGAGTTCAGGTGGTGTCTTTCCATCAGGTCGGGGACCCAGGTGGGGTCGAAGAAGAGTCCGTAGGACGCGGCCAGGGGCGCGAGCGTTGTCGGGTCGGGTGGGCCGTTCTCGAAGATCTCCGCGAGCTCGAGGAAGAAGCGTTCGAAGCCGGCGGGCGTGATCACCTCGATCATCCGCGCCTCAGTCGGGCCGGCGTTCCACATCGTGTGCAGCTCCCCTCGGGGCTTGCTGATGTACCCACCGGCTTGCAGGATCACCTCTTCGGGGCCTGACCGGAACCCGATCTCGCCGGCGGTGACGATCGAGAACTCGTCCTCTCGGGTGTGCACATGAGGCGGGACGAGTGCTCCGACGGGGAAGGGGTGCTCGACGATTGCCACTTGGCCTCCGGTCTGGTCGCCCGTCAGCCGGAACCCGACCCCGATGGAGCCGATGGACCGGTCCGGGCCATGCGGGGCCGGCAGCACGGTCAGAGGCAGGGCACGTCCGCCCGCGGTCGCCTGCTCGAGTGTCGTCGGAGGCTGTGTGAGGCTCATACGCCATCTCCTTGCTGAGGGACATTGACTGAACAGTAGTGTAAAGTCAAATGACGTTTACTCCCGTCTCACGGAGGTGTCAAGGCGTGGTAGGTCGGCCCAGCCCGGCTCAGCAGCGCGGATATACGATGCGGGCCCGACAGGAACACGTCGACCAGACCCACCTGCGGATCACTGAAGCGACGGTGCGCCTGCATGAGGAGGTCGGCCCTGCGGCGACCACGGTGTCCGCGGTCGCCGACCGGGCGGGCGTCACCCGGCTGACGGTCTACCGGCACTTTCCCGACGACGAGGCGCTGGTCGGTGCCTGCGCTGCGCACTGGGGGGCCCTGCACCCTGCCCCAGACACGGCGAGCTGGCTGTCCATCGACGACCCTGTACAACGGCTGCGTGCCGCCCTGTTGGACGTGTACACCTGGGCCAGAGCCGCAGCCCCGATGATGACGAAGATCTACCGGGACCTGCACGTCATGCCCACCTTCGTCGCCGACGTGCTCAACCGGCAGGAACAAGACCGGGTGACGGTCCTTGCGGCCGGCTTCCCAGCTGCGGGCCGCAAGGCCCACCGGCTTCGCACCGCCCTCACGCACGCCATCGCGTTCCGGACTTGGCAGTCGCTATGCATGGTTGGCCAGCTCCACGAAGACGAAGCTGTCGAGCTCATGCTGGCCGCCGTCCTCGCTGCTGTCCCGACGCCGGTCCGGCGCCCAAAACGCCCGCCACGCCCGAAGGGAACTCGCCAGCCCGGTTGACCAGACTCCGAACGACCGTTACCTACTCAAGTGAACGTCGCCAGCGCGAACGCCCCGAACCCGGGTCTCGGCGGCCGATTTGCGGTTCGATGCCACCACCGACGGCCGACCGGTCAAGCAGGTCTGGATAACCTCCTGAGTTCCCCGGGTTGAAAGCAACCTACCTGGCTACCGACCCCCTCGCGCGAATCATGATGATCATGCGGGCCGCTCGAAGCCACTCCGCAGGCAACGCGGCCGGGCAAACGCAGCCCGACACCCGGACCGGCCGGGCCGGGCCGCCAGCCTCAAACTCCCGCACATGCTGCGATTCGCGCGGGTATGCCTTGAGTCTTACCGCCGCGTGTAGGCGCGCCACAGGCAGCGAAGATGAGCCGAGCCCGGTCGTTGGCCATAGTCGGTCTCTCAGGGGCACGATGGAGCGATGGACCAACAGCTGGCGGATGCCCTCGCGGAGGAGTACGAGCAGTGGAGCGTGACCGGTGATCGCTCCCTCCTCACGCTGTTCTCACCGGACTTCGTCGACCATGTCAGCGGGCATCGGGGGCTAAAGATTTTCGATGTCGTAGCGGCCTGGCTCGATGAGAGCTTCGCCGACCGGTGGGTGGAGCATCACGCGACGATGTTCGACGGCGATCGTGTCATGGTCTGGTACACCGCTCACGGGCGTCATGTAGGGAACGGCTTTCCTCGCATGGCGGGCCTCCGGGTGACGGGGTCGGACGTCGCCTGGCCCCAGGTGCACGCCTTCCGGGTCGATCGCCTCGTGGTCGAGCATTGGGCGGTGCGCGACGACTACGGGATGCTCGAGTCCATCAGCAATCAGACTCCCTGACTGGGGCATATCGTAGGAGATGCCGGCATCTGGCGCGGTTCAGGCGCTTGGGGTCTACGTGCGTCTTACCGCCGCGTACGCGTCAGGCCGCGTGTCGTGGTCGGTGCGCGTCGGTCAGGTCTCT
>JBDUBV010000251.1:0-2788 GCA_040003795.1 Pseudonocardiales bacterium
TGGTCGAACCGGTGGTCGCCCGCCCAGTGGGCGCGACTGGGAGAGGCAGCGAGCAGCTCGTCGACGACCCTCTCGGCCAGGGGCGCGAAGTCTTCGGCCATAGCGGCCAGCCTAGGTCGTCCGACCGAGGGGACGTCCTGTCGCACCTGGCTGGTCGCGAGTTCGTGGTGGGAGACGCGTCGTTCTGGGTTGCCGACGAGTCGCCGCCGGCTCAGAACTTCAGCCCCGAGTCAGTCGGGGGATCGACGGTCCGACTTCTGCTGGTCGTCGAGGATCCTGGCGCCGTGATCGAGCAGGCTGTCGCAGCCGGCGCCAGAGAGGTCTATCCGGTGACCGAGGCGCACGGCTGGCGGCTGGGTCGGATCGAGGATCCGTACGGCCACCACTGGGAGATCGGCCAGCCGCTCACCTCCTGGCCGCCGCCCGGCGTCGGGAGATCCTAGGCGCGCTCTGCAGCGATAATCCGGTCGCGAACCTCGCGCGCCACGGAACGCAGCTCCACCTCGGGATCGCGGCCCTGCGCGCGTGCTTCGCTGACCAGGGCCAGCAGCCGCGCGCCGAGATCGTCGCCGGTCGGCAGGTCGACCACGAGTCCGGCCTTGTCGGCCTTGTGCAGCAGGGTCGCGGCCAGGGTCAGCGCCGGCTGGGACAGTGGCACCCCGTCGGTGACTGAGGTGCGCGCCTTCTCGGCTAGCTTGATCGCATCCCAGTTGGCGTGCACCTCCGCTGCGCCGCTCACCGCGGTGTCGCCGAAGACGTGCGGGTGACGGCGGATCAGCTTGGCCACCAAGCCGGCGGCGACGTCGTCGATGCTCCAGCGCTCGTCCTCGGGCAGCTCCTCGGCCAGCCGGGCGTGGAACAGCACCTGCAGGAGAACGTCGCCCAGCTCCTCCTCGAGCGCGGACAGGTCGCCGTCCTCCAGGGCGCCGTAGGCCTCGTATGCCTCTTCGAGTAGATACGGCATCAGGGAATCGTGCGTCTGCTCGGCATCCCACGGGCAGCCCCCGGGTGAGCGCAGCCGGTCCATTACCGCCACGGCGCTCAACAGGGCAGCACCGGGCGGATCCCAGGAACCATGCACGAGTTCGAGCTCCGCGCCGCCCTCGCGGGCCACCCGCAGGCCCAGCGCCCGGGCGAACTGCTCGTCGCCCTCCGGGCCGGCCAGCCAGGCGGCCGAGCCGCCGTCGCGGGCCCGGTCGCGCAACTGTGCGGCCTGGGCCGCCGGATCGCCGACCAGCACAGTGACGTCGACCCCGCTGGCGCGTACGGCGGCGACCTGCGGGCCGTCGGCTGCGGCGTAGACCGGGGCCGAGCGCAGCACCTGCCAGCATGCCCAGGACAGCAGGCCCGCGGGCAGCCGGGGTGAGGTCGCGACCAAGTACAGCCGGTCGGTCACGGTGCGGGGCTGGGTTTCACCTTGGCAGCGGTGTCGCGCACGAGGGCGTCCGGCGGGGTGACCACCGACGAGGCGTCGTTGGCGGTGAAGAGCTTCGACCGATCGAAGCGGCCGAAGCGCGGGTTGACCTTGAGCGCCACACCCTTGAGGTAGGTGGTGACGTAGGCCTCCGCCTCCTGCTCCCCCAGCGCGCCACGCATGGCGTTGATCACGTCAGCCTTAAGTTGCTCGAAGGTGCCGCCGTTGCTGGCGCCGCCGTGCTCGTCGTAGTACTTCCTCAGCTGCGCGTCGGTGAAGGTGACGCCCTGGGTGAGGCGCTCGCCGATCTTCCTGATGAGCAGCAGCTCACGCAGGAACGGCCGCAGCTGGCTCGGCGGCAGCTTCACCTGCGCCAGGGCCTGGGTGACCTGGGCCCGGCCGCCGAGTTGCGCGACCGTCCTGCTCTGGTACTGGTCGACGTCGCCTTTGCTGACTGACACACGCAGCTTGCGCGCCGAGTCCTCGATCAGCTGCCGGCGGATCAGCCGGCTGAGGATCAGCTGGCGGTAGCCGGCGACGTCACCGCCGACCTGCGCTTTGATGGCCCGCTGTGCCAGTCCCTGGTCGGAGACCCCGCGGAGGTTGTCCTCGCTGATGCGCGTGGTCCCGACGAAGGCGGCCACCCCGGCCTGCGTCCGGCAGCCGGTGAGGCCGGTCAGTCCGATCAGGCAGAGGACGGCGACTGCGGCGCAACGGCGCCAGAGGCTGCGGGTCACGGGTGGTGAGGTCCTTCGGGCTGGTGATCTGGTAACGGGGGCTTGGCAGTAAGGGCTATGCAGCGTTCAGCGTCTCACAGCGTGGCAGGCTCGCCGAGGACACCGTCGAGCAAACCCTGGGCCCAGTCCAGCAACGCCGTGTCCCGCAGCGCGGGCCGGGGTGCGGAGATGGTCCGCATGGTCGTCTTGTAGACCGACCGAGGATAGAGCCGCTGCAGCCGCATCACCTTGGACTCCGGCAGGTCGACTGCTGCGAAGCGCACGGCGCTGCCCTGCAGCGTCACCTCGCTGATCCCGTGCCGGCGGGCGTGCAGCCGGAACGCCGCGACGGCGACGAGGTTGCGCACCGGCTCGGGCGTCGGGCCGTAACGGTCGGCGATCTCCTCGCGCACCGCGGCGAGGTCGGCCGTTGACGCGACGGCCGCCAGCTTGCGATAGAGCTCCAACCGCAGCCGCTCGCCGGGCACGTAGTCGTGCGGCAGATTGGCGTCGACGGGAAGGTCGACCTTGACGTCGAGCACCTGATCGGGCGGCGCCTCGCCCTTGAACTCGGCGACTGCTTCCCCGACCAGACGTACGTAGAGGTCGAAGCCGACGCCGGCGATGTGGCCGGACTGCTCGCCGCCGAGCAGGTTGC
>JBDUBV010000252.1:0-2785 GCA_040003795.1 Pseudonocardiales bacterium
TCAGCAGGTGGGCCATGAACAGCTCGCCGAACGCCGGCTCGGCATGAAGGACACGTATCATCTCGCCCTTCGCCACCCGCATCACTTCGCTGTCGACCATGGTGCAGATTCCGACGCAAGCCGGCCACCTATTCCAACTTGATGGCGGCCACCGTTCCGATCTGAAGCCGGCCACCGTTCCGATTTGATCGCGGCCACCCCTCCAGGGCAGCGAGCCTCCGGAGGAGGATGTGTCTCGCGGGTCAGTGTCACCTGGCGTCCAGTGCCCCATCGCAACCGATGGAGTGAATGGAATGCCGACGGAGAGACTGTCCATGCGGCGGATACGACAGATTTTGCAGCTGCATTTCGAAGTCCATGCGAGCGCCCGCGTGATCGCGCGCGAGCTGGGCGTCGGGCGCAGCACGGTACAAGGCTACCTTGCAAGGGTAACGGCGACGGATCTTGTCTGGCCACTGCCTGCGGATATGACGAACGAGATGCTGGAGGAGCGTCTATTCCCGCCGGCAAGCTTCAAGCTGGGTGTGCGCCGCTACACCGAGCCGGACTGGGCGTCCCTGGTACGGGAAATGAGGCGCCCGGGGATGAGCCTGATGATCGTGTGGGAGGAATATCAGGCGGTTCACCCGGAAGGGTATGGCTACAGTCGGTTCTGCGAGCTGTATCGCGCCTTCGAGCGTCGTCTGTCGCCAACCATGCGGCAGACCCATGTGGCTGGGCACAAAGCTTTCGTCGACTACTCTGGCAAGCGTGTCCCGATTGTCGATCCGGTGACCGGCGAGGTTCGCCTGGCGGAGATCTTCGTGGCCGTGCTGGGGGCGTCGAACCTGACATACGCGGAAGCGACGTGGACGCAGAGGCTGCCGGACTGGATCGGGGCTCACGTACGGATGTTCCGTTTCTATGGCGCGGCGCCCCGTCTGCTGGTGCCCGACAACCTCAAGAGCGGCGTCAACAAGGCCTCGTTCTATGACCTTGAGGTCAACCGGACCTATGGGGCCATGGCGGCGCATTACCGGGTCGGCGTGGTACCGGCCAGATCGAGAAAGCCAAAGGACAAGGCTTCGGTCGAGGCGGCGGTAAAGTTCGCCCAGTTCTATATTCTTGGGCGGCTGCGCAACGTCACCTTCTTCTCACTGGCTGAGTGCAACACTGCGATCACGGCGGCGATCGAGCGCATGAACGGGCGCGAGATGCGCCGTCTGGGGGTCAGCCGGCGTCAGTTGTTCGATGCTGTCGAGCGACCCGCCATGCAGTCCTTGCCAGACCACGACTACGAATACGCCGACTGGCACCTTGCCCGTGTGGGCATCGACTACCACGTCGAGGTCGCTGGCTTTTTTTACTCCGTGCCGCACGGGCTGATCCGCGAGCAGGTCGACACACGGGCCACCGTGCGCACGGTCGAGGTGTTCCACCGTGGCAAGCTGGTGGCGGCGCATGCCCGTCGCTACGGCGGTCCGCGGCATGGCACGCAGCCGGACCACATGCCCAGCGCCCATCGTCGATACGCCGAATGGAGCCCCGAGCGGTTCCAACGCCAGGCGCGGGCCATCGGGCCCAACACCGAGGCGCTGATCATCACCGTGCTGGCCCACCGACCCCATCCGGAGCAGGGCTTCCGGACGTGTGTCGGGGTACTGCGCCTGTTCCGCGGCATCGAGGCAGCCCGGGCAGAAGCCGTCTGCATCTATGCGCTCGAGATCAGGGCGCGCTCCTACCAGAGCGTGGCGTCAATCCTGAAGCACGGGCTCGACCGCAAGGCGTCGCCGCAAGCCGCGGACGGCACGCCCATTGTGCACGACAACATCCGCGGCTCCGGCTACTTCCACTGAGGAGAAAGCAATTGCTGCACCACCCGATACTCGAACGTCTGCACGAGCTTGGCCTTGAAGGGATGGTCAAGGGCTTCCGCGATCTGGCGGCCAATACCGAGAGCCGAGGGCTGGAGCACGCCGAATGGCTGGGCCTGCTGCTGGAACAGGAGGTCACCCTGCGTCAGCAAAAGCGCTTCGAGGCACGCACGCGGACTGCCAAACTGCGGCAGGCGGCCTCGATCGAGGACGTCAACTACAAGGCCGCCCGCGGGCTCGACCGGACGCTGTTCCTGCGGCTGGCCAGCTGCGACTGGATCCGCGAGCACCGCCACTGCCTGATCACCGGGCCTTGCGGCGTCGGCAAATCGTGGTTGGCGTGCGCGCTCGGCGACAAGGCGTGCCGCGAGAATTTATCGGTTCTCTATCAGCGCAGCTCGCGGCTGTTCGCCGCCCTGGCGCTGGCTCGCGGTGATGGCCGATATGCCCGGCTGATGCGCCAACTCACCCGCGTCGATCTGCTGATCCTGGACGACTGGGGGCCGGAACCGCTGACGGCCGAGCAACGGCGCGACCTGCTGGAGATCGTCGACGACCGCTACGATCGCGGCTCGCTGATCATCACCAGCCAGGTGCCGATCGAACGCTGGTACGAGACCGTGGGCGATCCCACACTGGCCGACGCCATCCTCGATCGCCTCGTCCACAGCGCCTACCGCATCGAACTTAAGGGCGAAAGCCTGCGCAAGCAGCGTGCTGCCGCTTGACCCCAGGCACATTGCCGTGACATCACCAAAACTGACCTGACGAGACGACGCCACCTGGCCGCGATGAGCTTGGAACGGTGGCCGCGATCAAGTTGGAATGAGTGGCCGACTCAACTTCGGGATACCCGGCCGACTTCGTCGGAATCCGCAGACAGGCTTCATCCAGATGCCAAGTCGTGTGTGGCTTGGGTCAGCGCTTGCGCA
>JBDUBV010000010.1:0-29802 GCA_040003795.1 Pseudonocardiales bacterium
GTGGCGGCATCTGGCTGCGCGGCTGCCGGACGCGCGCTCGGAGCCGGAGCGGCATGCGGGGGTGGTGTACCTGCTGAGCGTCGCGGCCGGGCGACGCGAGGACGATCTGCTGCTCGCCGAGGGAATGACCATCCTGGGATGGATGGAGCGCAGGAGGCGCCGGCGGCTCGGCCCGACTGGGAGGACTACCACCTGCACCAGTTCGACGTGGACGGCGTGCTCTACGGCGACGTCGAGGAGATCGAGGGCAGCCCCGCGCGGCGACGAAGAATCGTTCGCCGTCGGAGACGCTGCCGACGCGGTGGCGGAATTCAGCTACGAGTACGACTTCGGCGACGGCTCGGAGCATGACATCCACGTCGGGCAGGTCATCGCCGGCGTCGGATCCGCAGCGCCGCGCGTGGTTGGCGGCGCCCGGGCCTGCCCGCCAGAGGACTGCGGCGGCACGTGGGGCTACGAGCACCTCCTCGAGGTGCTCTCCGACCCGACCGATGACGAGCACTACCACCTGCTCCAGTTGGGTGGGTGGGAGCTGGGATCCGGGCGCCTTCGATCCGGCCGCCACCAACGCGAACCTCGAGCTCTACGACCGGCACACCCGACAACGCCGCGGTCCGCGATGACCGGCGTCCAGGGTCGACGCTGAACGCTCGGCAGGCGGCACCGGCCGCATGCTGCCAGAATCGGCGCATGGTCAGGGTCGCGCTCTTCGTCACCTGCCTGGTCGACGGCCTCTTCCCCTCGGTGGGCAAGGCAACCGTCGAGCTGTTGGAGCGCCTGGGTGTCACCGTCGAGGTGCCGCTCACCCAGAGCTGCTGCGGCCAGATGCACACCAACACGGGCTACGGGTCGAAGGCAGTGCCGTTGGTGCGGTCCTACGCCGAGGCGTTTGCCGGCTACGACGCCGTCGTCACGCCCTCGGCCTCGTGCGCCGGCTCGGTACGCCATCAGCACGTCGAGCTCGCCGAGCAAGCAGGATCGCCGTCGCTGGTGGCCAGGGCGCAGGAGAGTGCGGCGAAGACCTACGAGCTTTCCGAGTACCTGACCGACGTCCTGCAGGTCGAGGACGTCGGCGCCACCTACCCCCACCGCGTGACCTACCATCCGACCTGCCACTCCCTGCGGGTGCTCCGCGTGGGAGACCGACCCCTGCGCCTGCTCCGCCAGGTGCGCCGGATGGAGCTCGTCGAGCTGCCCGCTGCCGAGTCCTGCTGCGGGTTCGGGGGGACCTTCGCATTGAAGAACCCCGACGTGTCCGCGGCGATGCTGGCCGACAAGGTGTCGAGGATCCGGCAGACCGGGGCGCAGGCGTGCTCTGCCGGGGACGCCTCCTGCCTGATGCACATCGGCGGCGGCCTGAGCCGCCTGCGCACCGGTGTGCGTACGGTCCATCTCGCCGAGATCCTGGCCGCCACCTCATGAGCTTCCTCGGACTGCCGACCGCCCCGCCGGGCGTGGGCAACCTGCGCGGTGAGCGGCCCTTTCCCGCCGCGGCGAAGGACGCCGTGGCCGACGTCCAGCTCCGGCGCAACCTGGCCAAAGCGACCACGACCATCCGCGACAAACGTGCCAGGGTCGTGGCCGAGGTGCCCGACTGGGCGCAGTTGCGCGACGCCGGCGCCGCGATCAAGGACGACGTGCTCGCCCACCTCGACACCTACCTCGTCCAGCTCGAGGAGCAGGTCACTGCCGCAGGCGGTGTCGTGCACTGGGCCCGCGACGCCAACGAGGCCAATCGGATCGTCACCGGGCTGGTGCGGGCCACCGGCTCGACGGAGGTGGTCAAGGTCAAGTCGATGGCGACCCAGGAGATCGGTCTCAACGAGGCCCTGGCCGAGGCGGGCATCACGGCCACCGAGACCGACCTCGCCGAGCTGATCGTGCAACTGGGTCATGACAAACCCAGCCACATCCTGGTACCCGCCATCCACCGCAACCGCAGCGAGATCCGCGACATCTTCCTGCGCGAGATGCCCGGCGTGACACCCGATCTCACCGACGAGCCGCGGGCGCTCGCGGAGGCCGCCCGGCTCTACCTGCGGCAGAAGTTCCTCACCGCCCGGGTCGCGATCAGCGGGGTCAACTTCGGGATTGCCGAGACCGGGACGCTGTCGGTCGTCGAGTCCGAGGGGAACGGCCGGATGTGCCTGACGCTGCCCGAGGTGTTGATCAGCGTCATGGGCATCGAGAAGGTGCTGCCGACGTGGCGGGACCTGGAGGTGTTCCTGCAGTTGCTGCCGCGGTCGAGCACCGGCGAGCGGATGAACCCGTACACCTCGATGTGGACCGGAGTGACGCCCGGTGACGGCCCTCACGAGTTCCACCTGGTGATCCTGGACAACGGCCGGAGCGCCACCCTCGCCGACCCGCAGGGACGCGCGGCACTGCGGTGCATCCGGTGCTCGGCCTGCCTCAACGTCTGCCCGGTCTACGAGCGAACCGGCGGCCACGCCTACGGCTCGGTCTACCCCGGACCCATCGGGGCGGTCCTCTCGCCGCAGCTCACCGGCGTCAGGGACAACCCGACCCTGCCCTTCGCCTCGACGCTGTGCGGGGCCTGCCTGGACGTCTGCCCCGTCGCCATTGACATTCCCCGGATGTTGGTGCACCTGCGCGGCCGGGTCGTCGAGGAGGGCTCGCATCGTGCCGAGGGGGCCGCGATGTCGCTGGCCGCCTGGAGCATGCGATCGCCCCGGCGGTGGACGGCGGTGCTGCGATCCCTGCGCCTGGGCCGGCCACTGGCCCGGCTGCGCCGGCTGCCACCGCCGCTGTCGGCCTGGACCGCCGCGCGTGACCTCCCGGTGCCGCCGCAGCAGACCTTCCGCGACTGGTGGGCGGCCAGATGAGCGCACGCGACGACGTCCTGGCCCGCATCCGGTCGGCGGCCGCCGACCACGGTCCACCGGCCGAGGTGCGGCGCACGTACCGCATCGCCGACGACCAGCCGGCTGCCCTGGACCTGTTAGTGGACCGGCTCGAGGACTACCACGCCGTCGTCCACCGGGTGGGCACCGACGAGGTCGCCGCGACCCTCGGCCAGGTCGCGCGCGGCCGCGTGGTCGTGCCCGACGGTTTCGCCGAGGGCTGGCTAACCGGTGTTGCTGTCGTACGCGACGATCCGCCGCTGCACCCGGACCAACTCGACGCCCTCGACGCCGTCCTGACCACGTGTGCCCTGGCCATCGCCGAGACCGGGACCATCGTCCTCGACGGTGGGCCGGGTCAGGGTCGGCGGGCCCTGACGCTGGTGCCCGACCATCATGTGCTCGTCGTGCGCGCCCACCAGGTGGTGGCCACCGTCCCGCAGGCCGTGGCCCGACTGGACCCGCGCAAGCCGCTTACCTGGATCAGCGGGCCGAGCGCGACCAGCGACATCGAGCTCCTGCGGGTGGAGGGCGTCCACGGCCCGCGCCGGCTCGACGTCGTTCTGGTATCCGATCCTGCCTAGGACGACCCGGCGGTGGAGTGGTCCGCGCGTATCAGCAAAGGCTCGACCAGCTTGACAACGCCCAACGACGCCGCCCAGCACCGCAGCGACCCGCAGCACGTCGCGATCCGTGCGTGACAACTCGTCGATACTGCTGGCGATCACCCCCTCGAGAGTGTCGGGAAGCGCGTCCACCTGGCCGGTGTCATTGACCGATCCCACCAGTTCGTAGAGAAACAACGGATTGCCCGCGGCCATGGCGCCCTCATCTCCGATGCCGGTGGTGCCGCCATCGCCAGCAGCTGCCGCGCGAAGTTGTCCTACGCGAAAGCCGGCACCACCAGCGCCCCGATCAACGAGCAGTTCTTCAACTACAAGGCAGACAGCGCTAACTGCTTCCGGTACGACGCGACCCTGCACGGGTTCTTCTACAGCCTGCCGTCGAGCTCGATCACCGGCGCGTCCGGCGGAGCAGCGTTCCTGCTGACCGTCACCGTGACCGCAGGCGGCGGGACCGCAGTGGCGCACGCCGTAACGGTGGCGTTCAAGTAGCCGCCGGCAGGTCGACGTGCCGTCCCTCGGCAGCGGCTGACACTGGCCGGTCGCCTGCCAGCTCCTTGACCATGAGGTCGATCTCGTCATCGGTACGGGTGGGGGCATGGTGGAAGAGCACCACCTCTGCGACGTCCGCCTCGTTCCCGAGCGCCACGGCGTATTCAGCGGAGGAATGACCGAGGAAGACCAGGGAGGGGAACTCTGCGGCACGATGCTGCGCGTCGTGCATCAGCAGGTCCACCCCGTCCGCGAGCCGCAGCGCGGCCGGGTGCCGCTCGCCCAGCCCGTCGGGTCCCGGGCCGATGGCCAGCGGAGCATGGTCGGGAAGGAAGGCGAGGGCCGCCTCGTCGTTCTCGACCCGGTAGCCGAGGGTCCGCCCGCCTTTGTGGGGGATCTCTTCCACGGTGACGTCGTACCCCTCGATGCGGTGCCTGCCCGGCTCAATCGCCTCGAAGGTCCAGGCACCGCCGAGTTCCCGGGGGCGGACGGGGAAGTGCGGCGGGGAGAAGGCTCGCGACAGCAGCTCCTCGGGATCGCTGCCGTCGGTGGGAAACAGCACCCGGATCCGGTTGCCCGGTCGCAGGCCGGCGCTGAAGAAGGGCAGCCCGTGGGTGTGGTCCCAATGCAAGTGCGAGATGAGGATGGAGCCCACGAAGGGGCGCTCCTGGAGAAGGGTGGAGAGTCGCATCAGACCGGTGCCGGCGTCGAGCACCAGGCGGGGTGGGTCGTCATCCTGGCTGATGGCAACGCAGGAGGTGGCGCCGCCGTAGCGCAGGAAGTCGGCGCCCGTCACCGGGGTTGACCCCCGTACCCCGCAGAAGGTGACCCGCACCCTGTGATGGCCCTTTCCCCTGGAGCGCGACCATCGTCGAGGCGGCCCGCCGTAAGTTATGACCAGTGTGCCCTGCGAGAGCTACGTTTCGCGGGATTCCGCTTCACGCAGCCGGCCGGCCAAGCCGCGCAGCATCGGCCGCGCCAGGCTCGGCTCGTCGTTCAGCAACTCGTCGAAGTCCCAGGCGGTCAGCGACCATGTCTGCAGGCCCGACTCTCCCACCCGCACCGTCGCCGTCCGCGGCTTGCCGTCCAAGAGGGTGATCTCCCCGAAGTAGTCCCCGGGACCGAGCTCTCGCCGCGGTTTGCCGCCGACCTCGACGAGCGCAGAGCCGGTGAGGATGACATGGAAACCGACGCCGTGCCCCCCCTGCTCCGTGACCTCTTGGCCGGAGCTGTGGTCGACGACCTTGCCGCGAGCGGCTACTTTGCGCAGGTCCTTGTGGGACAGCCCGGCCAACAGCGGCACTGACGCCAGTGCGACCGTCACGTCATTGTCAGCAACCATCCAGCGCTCCCGGACCTAGAAACCGAGGTGAGCATAGCGCCAACCTGGTGTCCGGCCAGGTGGACGCGTGAGGTCACGCACCGGCAGTGGGCCCGACATAGCCGCAAGTGCGCGAGCCTTGGGCAAGGAGCTGACCCCGTAGTCAGGGCATGCGGCGTCGGGCATCCTGCATGGATGTCCTTCGACGGCACGGTCGTGCTGGTCACCGGCGCTTCACGGGGGATCGGTCGAGCGGTCGCCCAAGGGTTCGCGGCCCTCGGCGCGAGCGTCGTGGTCCAGTACCGCGCAGACCGGGCCGCGGCGGACGCGACAGTGGCGCTGTTACCACCTGGACGGCACCTTGCGGCACAGGCCGATGTCACCCATCCCGGCCGGGTCCGGAGGCTGGTCGATCAGGTCCTCGGCGAGTTCGGCCGTATCGACGTGCTGGTCAACAACGCGGGCGTGTACGAGAGCCACCCGATCCTCGAGACCGGCTACGAGGAGTGGCAGCGGCTCTGGCGGCGGACGCTGGACACCAACCTGGTGGGCCCGGCCAACCTCATCCATGCCGTCGTGCCGCACATGGTGCGCGCGGGAGGGGGCCGGATCGTCAACGTCTCGTCGAGGGGGGCGTTTCGCGGTGAGCCCGACTGCCCCGCCTACGGCGCGAGCAAGGCCGGCCTGAACAGTCTCGGCCAGTCCCTGGCTCAGGCGCTGGCCCCGCACGGGGTGTACGTCACCACCGTCGCGCCAGGTTTCGTCGGGACGGACATGGCCGCCGCTTCCCTCGAGGGAGCAGGTGGGGATGCCATCCGGGCGCAGAGCCCGCTGCAGCGGGTGGCTACCGCCGAGGAGGTCGCGAGGGTCGTCGTCTTCCTTGCCACACCGGGCACGGAGTACGCAACGGGGACCATCGTCGATGTCAACGGAGCCTCCTACCTGCGCAGCTGAGCGGACTGGGAGGATGATGCGCTCCATGGTTGACGACCTGTCCGATGCCCGCCGCAGTGAACCGTCGTTCCTGCTCGGCGAACGGGCCATGCTCGAGGCGTGGCTGGAGTTCCATCGATTGACGCTGTTGCTCAAGTGCGAGGGCCTCGACGACGTGGGGCGCAAGGCCCGGCCCGTGCCGACGTCGAAGCTGTCACTGCACGGACTGCTGCGACATATGGCCGAGGTGGAGCGCAGCTGGTTCCACCGGGTCCTGCTGCGCCAGCCGGACGCCCCCTACATCTGGGCCGACCCGGCGGTCGACGACAGCGAACTGGTACCGCTCGACCGGGCGGACTGGGCGGCCGATGTGGCGGCCTGGCAGCAGGAGTGCGAGCACAGCAGGACCGCGGCCGCCTCGCACGATCTCGACGACACGGGGCTGCGCCGCGGTGAGCCATACTCGCTGCGCTGGATCTTCGTGCACATGATCGAGGAGTACGCACGGCACAACGGCCACGCCGACCTGATCCGGGAGCTTGTCGACGGCGCCGTCGGCTGGTGAGCTAGCAAAGAGCGCCGGTGTTCTCGTCGTAGGTCCGGGCCCCGCTGGGGACCCCGAAGTCGGGGGTCCCGTCGGGGCTCCAGTGCATCGGCTGGGCGTAGATGTGGCGGCCGTTCCAGCCAGCTCCGGACTGGCTGTCCGCGTGGTAGATGTTCCACGTCTGCCCGTTGGGGCCCGGCACGGGGATGGACTCTCCCGCTGTGCCGTACACGCCGTTGGCCGAGCTGAACGCCGTGGGCCGTTTGGTGTAGGACAGGTAGGTGGTCATTGCGCCGGTGCCGTTGTAGACCAGCTCGCCGAGCATGTATGAGTCGGTCCAGCTGCCGCTGGCGTTGAAGACGATCGTCAGGGTGTTGCCCGGGCCGATCCAGGCTTCGGGGCCCTCCTCGATGGCTGCTCCGACAGTTTCCCACGGTTGGTCTGGACGGGCGATGAGCCGCCGGTAGTCCTGGTCGATGTGCAATGGGTCGCTCATCTGGGCGAGATAGATCGACTGCGGTGCAGCTCCGCCCATGCCGGGGTCGGTCCCCGACCACACCATCCACCAGTTGCCCGAGTAGGAGAAGACAGTGGGGTCGATCGCCCACTCGTTCGTGGAGTCACTGATCTTGCCCGCCCAAGACCACGAGCCCATCGGGTCGCTGGTGTTCGCGGTGATCGCGAAGATCCGGTGGTTGACGTTGCTGCCGTTGTCGGCGGCGAAGTAGACGTACCAGAGTCCGTTGAGCTTCTCCAGCTCCGGTGCCCACGTCTCGGCGCTGTGGTCGGTGCCCGTCGGCGAGGTCCAGATGACACGTGGCTTGGCATAGCCGAGGCCGCCGATGGTCGAGGATCTGCGCAGGTTGATGCTGCGGTTGCCGTCGGACTGCACGAGGTAGTAGTAGCCGCTTTCGAACCAGACAGAGGGATCTGCACCGCTTGCGACAACAGGGTTGTGCAGTGCACAGGCAGCCGCCGCTTGCGCGGGGGAGGCCCCAACCCCGGCCGAGGCGAGAACCGCGGCGGCGCACAGTACGACCGCGCAGCAGTAGCCCCTTACCCGCCCTGGCACTGACATAGCAGTCTCCTTCACCCTTGTCGGCCCGACGCCGGCAGTGCCGGCCGTACGAACAAGGGATCGCCAGTTGAGGGTCCGTCGACGTGCTGCCGGACACAAAGACCGAGATCCTCGGTGATCCGGCGCACGGCGGGCGCCGACGCGCCACCCAGCGCATGATCCCGCAACGCCAGGCAGTCGTCGATGACATCGGTCAGGAGCCGGCGCAGGGTAGCGTCGGGGTCATCGCACCCACCGCGTGCGATGGCGCGCACCGCGACCCGAACGGTGCTGGGGGCGGCGTGCCGGCGCATCCCCTTGACAGTGATCCCGGCACGGTGGGCGAACTCGCCGGCCCACTCCGCGGCGCTCGGCACTGCCTGCAGAGCCGCCTGACTGCGCTGCTCGACTCGGCCCGCCGGTCTGCCGTCAAGGCCGGCGAGCACCTCTTCGGCGGTGAGCACGGAGACGGCCAGCGGGTTCCGCAGGTTAGCCGGTGCCACCGGGAGAGCGGTCGTGGCGCAGCGCAGGGCGATCCGGGCATCGATCCGCGGATCCTCGCCCTTCAGCCCCACGACAGCCGGGACGAGCAGGCAGAGCCGGTGGCGCTGCTGGTCCGAGGTTTGGTCGTTGACCAGTCTGGCCAGGGATGCCAGTAGGGGATGAGTGCAGGACGGACGGTCGCTCCAGCGCTGGCCGGCCAGCACTGAAGCCAGCTCCATGAAGCAGGCGCCCTTGGTGATGGTGCGGTGCTTGCCGCGGGACAGGATCGGCAGGAACTCCGGCGGGGACCAAGCGGCACCTGTCATGGGCAACCCCACCTGCGCGTCGGATCGTCCCGGCCAGTCTGCGCCCTCACAAGCTGCCGCAACAGACCCTGCGCCCGATCAACCGGCAACCTCCCGCAGGCGTGGCAGGACCTCGTCGCGGTAGAAGTCGAAGAAGCCCCGCGCGTTCGTTTCTTCGAACCGTGCCCCGATCTGGGAGACATGCACGGCGTCGATGCCTGCTTTGGCATAGGGGCGAAAGGCATCGACGTGGCGCTCGACATCGTTGCCGTAGGCGATGGAGTCCCGGGTCGAGTCCGGCGTGACCAGCGAACTCGCCTGCTCGAAATGCCGTGGGCTGGGCAGCGTCTGGGCGAGTTCACCCGGCAGTCCCTGGTTGGCCCAGAGGCGGTGCGCGATGTCGACGCACTTGTCGTCGTCGCGGCCCCAGCACACCTTGTAGCCGGCCTGAACCGGCTTGCCGGAGCCGCCCGCCTCGCGGAATGCGCTGATGAGGTCGGCGTCCGGGCCGGTGGTGATGTATCCGTCGCCGATGCGGCCGGCCAATGCAGCCGACTTCAGGCCGAAGCCGCTCAGGTAGATCGGCGGCGGCTTGTCGGGCAGGGTGTAGAGCCGGGCGTTCTCGACCGTGTAGTGGGGCCCGTGGTGATCGGTGAAACCGCCCTCCCACATCTGTCGGATCACCGCGACGGCCTCCTCCAGCATCTCCAGGCGCACTACGGTGTCGGGCCACCTGGCCCCTGTGACGTGCTCGTTGAGCGCCTCGCCCGACCCGACGCCGAGTGTGAACCGGCCCCCGGTGAGCACGGCACTGGTGGCGGCGGCCTGGGCGATGATCGCCGGATGTAGCCGGACGGTGGGACAGACCACGGCGGTGGTGATGGGCAGGGAGGACACCTGGGAGATCGCACCGATCATCGACCAGACGAGCGCACTCTGCCCCTGCTCGTCGTTCCAGGGGTGGAAGTGGTCGGAGATCCACAGTGACTCGAAACCGGCCTCCTCGGCCCATCGTGCCTGCTCGATGAGCTCCCGGGGCGAGTATTCCTCGCAGGACAAGAAGTATCCGATCTGCATCTTGCTCACCATTTCCGCCAGTCGGAGCCGCTAAGGTGTCCATCGCCGTGAACCCCATCGACGTTCCCCACGTATGACTAGGTAACCGCCGAGGTGAGGAGCCCCGAGATGCTGACGTCGAGGCACACGAGAGCTTGACCACCACCGGGACCACCGCTGCCCCCGTCGCCCGCGACCGGCGCGCGCTGCGCCGGCTGCTCATTGCCGTCGTCGTCGCGGGGCTGCTGGTCGACGTTTATGTGCACTGGCACCTGGCGGCGCGCTTCGACGGCCTCAAAGGCAGTGGCACTCCGCAGATCAGCCAGGGCCTGCTCTTCCGCGTCGAGGCTGTGGCTGCCCTGCTAGCGGTCGTGCTGATGCTGCTGGTCCGCCGGCGGATCTCCGCGCTGGTCGCGCTGCTGGTGGCCGGCGGCGGGTGCGCCGTGGTGCTGCTCTACGCCCTCGTCGACGTGGGTGCCGTCGGGCCGGTTCCTGACATGTACGACCCGAGTTGGTACGCCGAGAAGACAATCAGCGCGGTGGCCGAGGCGGCCGCCGCGATCGCCGCGCTGGTCTTCCTGGTGCTGCCTGGTTCCGGTGCCCGGGGCGGAGGCAGCGCAGGACAGGCGGGGGATAGCAGTTCTTGATCGCGAGCAGTCGGCCGGCGTCAGATCCAGGTGCCGAACCACATCCGCTGGTGCCAGGCCAGGTAGGTCAGTGTGGTGCCGGCCAGCACGGGATAGAAGAACGCGAAGGTGACGGCGACCAGCACGACGTATCCGGCCACCCCCACCGCGCCGGCCAACCGGCGCTCCCGTGAGGCGTCCGCCTTGCCCAGCACGAGGCCCAGGGTCATGGTCGTGGCCAGGACCAGGAACGGCAGAGCCGGTAAGGCATAGAACAAGAACATCGTGCGGTGCGGGTAGGGCAGCCAGGGCAGGAAACCTGCTCCCACTCCCGCCAGCACCGCAGCAGCGCGCCAGTCGCGGCCGGCCAGCCAGCGCCAGGCCATGGCCACCAGGGCACCGGCGAAGGGCCACCACAGGGCCGGGTTGCCCAGCGCCAGCACTTCACGGGAGCAGGCGCGCGCGCCGCAGTCGGTCGGGGTGCTGTAGAAGTAGGCGACCGGGCGGCCGAGCAACAGCCAGGACCACGGCAGCGACGAGTAGCGGTGGTAGGTGGTCAGGTGCGTGTGGAAGCGCAGGATCTCCTGGTGGTAGTGGATCCAGCCGACGAGGGCACTGGTGCCGTACTGCCGGTCATAGGCCGCGCTGCTGCCGAACCATCCGCTCCAGGCCAGCGCGTAGGTGCCCACCACGGCGACGAAGTAGACCAGCGCCCATGCGGCCGCTGAGCGCAGCGCCTGCAGCACCGGCCTGGACTGCCCGGCCGACCGGCGGGCCCCGCACTCCCAGGTAAAGCAGAGCAGACCGAAGGCGACGACATACCAGATGGCGCTCCACTTGGTAGCGAGCGCGCACCCCAGGCTGACGCCGGCCAGCAGCCGCCACGGCCGCGACCCCGGCGTCAGTCCCGCGGCCAGTCGGACCCGCAGGGCGTCACGGTCGATGAGCAGGCAGGCGAACGCGACGAGCACCCACCACATCAGGAAGATGTCCAGCATCGCGACGCGGCTCTGCACGAAGTGCAGGCCGTCGAGGCCGATGAGCAGCCCGGCCACACAGCCGAGCAGGGTGGACCGGGTCATCCGGCGGGCTACCCGCACCAGGACCAGCACCGACAGCGTGCCCACCACGGCCGCCGATACCCGCCAGCCGAAGGAGTTGTAGCCGAAGAAGTGCTCGCCGATCCCGATCATCCACTTGCCCAGCGGTGGGTGGGCGATGAAGCCGGGACCGGTGTTGTCAGTGTTGCGCTCGTAGCCGTGGAGCAGCAGGTCGTGGGCGTCCTTGGCGTAGTAGACCTCGTCGAAGATCTTGGCGTCCGGGCTGCCCAGACCGGTGAAGCGCACAATGCCGGCGAGCCCAGTCACCGCCAGCGCCCACAGCCATGACGCTGCCCGGTCGGCGGGCATCGGCACCAGCCAGGGGACCGGGCCCGGCCGCGCAGCCGGTCTTGCCGCGCCGACCGGCTCGACTGAGGTGGCGGCCACGGTCAGATCGTAGGTGAGCACCGACCCCGGTCGGGGCGGCGGTAACCTCGATCCGTGCTCCGGATGCTGCTTTCGCGTCGCTGGCTGGCCCGCCACGCGCTGCTGCTCGCCGCTGTCGCGGTGTTCGCCCTGCTGGGCTGGTGGCAGCTGTCGCGGGCGGAGGGCGGCAACGCGCGCAGCATCGGCTACGCCTTCGAGTGGCCGATGTTCGCGATCTTCGCGGTCTGGTGGTGGGGGCGCACGATCTACCTCGAGCGCCATCCTCCCGAGCCGGCGGAGCCGGCCGGCCACGACGATCAGGCCGCAGAGCAGGCCCAGGCCGACCTGCGCCGCACCGCCATCGATGAACCGCCCGACGACGAGCTCGATGCCTACAACAACTACCTCGCGCAGTTGCACGCGCAGGACCAGCGGACCAGGTGAGCGGGCCGCTGCTGCGCTACCGGGTGATGGCCTACGTCGTCGGCGTCTGGCTGATCGTCCTGGTGTTCGTCGGCATGCCGCTGAAATACCTCGCCGGGCACCCCGGTGTGGTACAGGTCGTCGGGCCGGTGCACGGTTTCCTCTACATCGTCTATCTGGTGTTCGCCCTCGACGTCGCGATCAGGCGGAGGTACGCCCTGCCGCGCACCGCCCTGATGCTGCTCGCCGGTGCGCTGCCGTTCCTGTCCTTCGTGGTCGAACGCATCGTCACCCGGGACGTGCGGGCCGCCGCCTCGTGACTCCTCCCTCGACTGCTGGGACTCCCGGGACGCTGATCCTGGCCGGCGCACCGATCGGGGCACCCGGTGACGCCCCGGCGCGGCTGCGTGACGCCCTGGCCGGCGCCGAGGTTGTCGCCGCCGAGGACACCCGCCGCCTGCAACGGCTGGCCCGCGACCTCGGCGTGCGGATCGCCGGGCGGGTGCTGTCCTACTTCGATGCCAACGAGGGCGTCCGGACTCCCGAGTTGCTGGCTGCCCTGCTCGGCGGCCAGGACGTCCTGCTGGTCACCGACGCCGGGATGCCCAGTGTGTCCGACCCGGGCTACCGGTTGGTCACCGCCGCAGCCGGCGCCGGTGTCCGGGTCACCGCCCTGGCCGGACCGTCGGCGGTGACGACAGCGCTTGCGGTGTCGGGCCTGCCCTGCGACCGGTTCTGCTTCGAGGGCTTTCCGCCGCGGCGGACGGCCGGCCGGCGCACCGCCTTCCAGCAGTTGGCGGCGGAGCCGCGCACCATGGTGTTCTTCGAGGCACCGCACCGCCTGGCCGAGTCGCTGGCCGACATGGCGGCGGTGTTCGGCGCTGACCGCCACGGGGTCGTGTGCCGCGAGCTGACAAAGACCCACGAGGAGGTGCGCCGCGGACCGCTGGCCGAGTTGGCAGCCTGGGCGGCCGACGGCGTGCGCGGTGAGGTGACGGTCGTCCTCGCCGGCGCCACCGGGGCCGCTGCCGACAGTGCGCCGGATCAACTGGCGGCCGAGGTCGCCCGCCGCGAGGACAGCGGCGAGCCGCGCAAGCAGGCGATAGCCGACGTGGCGCGCGACGCCGGGGTGGCCAAACGCGTCGTCTATGACGCCGTTCTGACGGCTCGCCAAGGCTAGAGTCGCCGGGGTGAAGCCCTACCGCGAAAGCGTCCGCCCCTATCTCGGCGATCTCGCCCGGACGCTCAACGACGAGCCACCGTACGAGTTCGCCGAGGCGTTGCTCCGCCACCTGCGGCAGATCGCCGGGGCAACGGCGTGCACCATCCTGCTCGCCGACTACGAGGAGGAGACGCTGACGCCGGTCCCCGCGAGGGGCGCCGCCTCGACCACCGGTGAACACCACGTCCAGGGCAGTGTGGCCGGACAGGCCTTCCTCGACCAGGAGCCGATCGTCATGGCGGCCAGCTTCGGTCACGTGGGCTACTTCCCCGTGAGCATGCGGGCGGAGCGGCTCGGTGTCCTGGAGATCGACCTGCCCGAGGACGACCCCGCCTTGCGCGTCGCGCTCAGCGACATCGCGGGGTTCCTCGGCTACGCGATCGTGGCTGCCCGCCGCTACACCGACCGGTTCGAGCGGATCCGGCGGCGACGCGCGCTGGACCTGCCTGCGGAGATCCAGTGGGAGCTCCTGCCCGTCCTGGCCTACGACGCGCCGGAGTTCTCGATCGCGGGCAGCCTCGAGCCGGCGTACGAAATCGGCGGCGACACTTTCGACTATGCAGTTGCCGAGCAGACACTGACTGTCTCTGTCACCGACGCGATGGGGCACGGGTTGCGGGCCGCCATGCTCGGCAGCCTCGCCGTCAGCGCGCTGCGCAACCGCCGCCGCCAGGGCGACGGCATCGTGCAGCAGATGGAGCAGGCCTCCCAGCGCCTGTCCGAGCAGTTCGGCGGCGACCAGTACGTCACCGGCGTGATGGTGCACATAGACCTGCCGACGGGGATTGCCGCAGCGGTCAACGCCGGCCATCCCCTGCCGATGCTCCTGCGATCCGGAGCAGTGCGGCGCGTGGAGCTCGACCCGGACACGCCGATGGGCATGTTCCCAGACACGGTCTACCGGTCCGAACGGCTGGTCCTGGAGCCCGGTGACCGGCTGCTGCTCTTCAGCGACGGCCTCACCGAGGCTCGGCCGCACGGCGGCGAGGCCTTCGGCGAGCAGCAGCTCGCCGACCAGGTGCTGGAGACCGGCGCAATGTCACCCGTCGAGGTGGTGCGGGTGCTCACCTCCAGCGTCCTCGATCACCGGGCGGGCCAGCTCGCCGATGACGCGACGGCAGTATGTCTGGACTGGCGAGGAGGACCTAACCGTCCGGGCGTAACGGGCTAGCCCCGATCACTAGGGTTGTCTGCATGACCGAGCCCCATCACGTCCTGACCGCGGTCGCCTGGCCGTATGCCAGCGGGCCACGGCACATCGGGCACGTCGCCGGATTCGGCGTGCCCTCCGACGTGTTCAGCCGCTACCAGCGGATGGCCGGCAACAACGTGCTCATGGTCAGCGGGACCGACGAGCACGGCACCCCGATCCTGGTCGCCGCAGACAAGGAGGGAGTGAGCCCGCGGGAGCTGGCCGACCGCTACAACCGGGTCATCGCCGAAGACCTGCAAGCGCTCGGCCTGTCCTACGACCTGTTCACGCGTACCACGACCGGCAATCACTACTCGATCGCGCAGGGCCTCTTCCTGGGCCTGCTCGACAACGGCTACGTCTTCCCGCGCACCACGCTGGGCGCGATCTCACCGTCGACCGGGCGCACCCTGCCCGACCGCTACATCGAGGGCACCTGCCCGATCTGCGGGTACGACGGCGCCCGCGGCGACCAGTGCGACAACTGCGGCAACCAGCTCGACCCGACCGACCTGATCAACCCCCGCTCACGGATCAACGGCGAGACGCCGGTCTTCGTGGAAGCCGAGCATTACTTCCTCGACCTGCCGGCATTCGCCGAGTCGCTGGGCTCGTGGCTGCAGACCCGGCAGAACTGGCGGCCCAACGTCTGGAAGTTCTCGATGAACCTGCTCGACGACCTCAAGCCGCGGGCGATCACCCGCGACCTCGACTGGGGCGTGCCGGTCCCGCTCGACGGGTGGCGCGACCGACCCGACAAGCGGCTGTACGTGTGGTTCGACGCGGTCATCGGCTACCTGTCGGCATCCGTCGAGTGGGCAGCGCTGACCGGGGACCCCGACGCCTGGCGGGCCTGGTGGCAGGGCGACGACGTCGAGTCCTACTACTTCATGGGTAAGGACAACATCGTCTTCCATGCCGAGATCTGGCCCGCCCTGCTGATGGGTTATTCGGGCCAGGGCGACCGCGGTGGCCATCCGGGACCGCTGGGCGCGCTCCGGCTGCCGACCGAGGTCGTCTCGAGTGAGTACCTCACGGTCGAGGCCCGCAAGATCTCCTCCTCTCGGGGCACCGGGATCCTGGTCCGGGACTTCCTGTCGCGCTACGACGCCGACCCGTTGCGCTACTACCTCGCGGCCGCCGGACCGGAGTCCTCCGACGTCAACTTCACCTGGGAGGAGTTCGTGCGCCGCAACAACGACGAGCTGGTGGCGGGTTGGGGCAACCTGGTCAACCGGACGATCTCCATGGCGGCGAAGAATGTCGGGGCCATCCCGGAGCCCGGCGACCTGACCGCCGCCGACTCGGCCCTGCTCGCCACCACCCGGGCGGCCTTCGGCACGGTCGGCGGCCTGCTCCGTCGTTCGCGACAGAAGGCGGCTATCGGCGAGGCGATGAAGACGGTGGCCGAGGCGAACAAGTACCTGTCGGACCAGGCGCCATGGAAGCTGAAGAACGACGACCCTGCCCGGATGAGCACGGTGCTGCACACCGCCCTTCAGGCGGTCGACGACTGCAAGGCCCTGCTCACGCCCTTCCTGCCGCACTCGGCGCAGCAGGTGCACGCCGCGCTCGGTGGCACGGGCACCTGGGCGGCGCTGCCGGAGCTGCGGGAGATCGAGGAGGAGACAGCGGTCGGCTCGCCGGCTTACACCGTGTTGATGGGCGACTACGACGCTGCTGGGCGGTGGGAGTCGGTGCCGATCCGGCCCGGTACGCCGCTGGTGCCCCCGACCCCGATCTTCACCAAGCTCGACCCGTCGATCGTCTCCGCCGAACTGGAGCGCCTCGAGGCAGGCGCGTGAGCCCACCGCGTACCCGGCGGGACGGGGGATCCCGCGACCAGACGCCGCCCCCCGTCCCGGAGCCGCTCGCTGTGCCGGCGCCGGACGCCCACGCCCACCTCGACCTGATGGACGTGCCGGTCGCTGACGCCCTCGCGGCGGCAGCCGCAGTGGGGATCACCCGGGTGCTCACAATCGGCATCGACGTGGCCTCCTCGCGGTGGTGCGCCCAGACGGCGGCAGCCCACCCCGGTTTGCACGCCGGCGTGGCGATCCATCCCAACGAGGCGCCACGGCACGCCGACGACGGCGCTCTGGCCGAGATCGAGCGGCTGGCCCGGCAGCCCGAGGTCCGTACCGTCGGCGAGACCGGCCTGGACTACTACCGGACCGGACCCGAGGACCGGCCGGCCCAGCAGGAGTCCTTCCGTGCGCACATCGACATCGCCAAGCGCACCGGCACGGCGCTGATGATCCACGACCGCGACGCCCACGACGACGTGCTGCGCATCCTCGCCGAGGAGGGTGCACCCGAGCACGTGGTGTTCCACTGCTTCTCCGGCGAGGCCACCATGGTCCACCAGTGCATCGAGCGGGGCTATGTGATGAGCTTCGCCGGCAACGTCACGTTCAAGAATGCCGGCCCCCTGCGCGAGGCCGCCCTCGAGGCGCCGCTGGACCTGCTCCTGGTGGAGACCGACGCGCCCTTCCTGACCCCGATGCCGCACCGCGGCCAGCCCAATGCCCCCTATCTCCTCCCGTTGACGGTGCGCTTCCTGGCCGAGCTCAAGAGCGTGCCCACCGACGATCTCTGCCGCTCGCTGACCGCCACGGCGGGGCGCGTGTTCGGGCCGGCCTGAGCGGCGCTGAACGCGGTGCAGGGACTCCCGGCGGCACGATCTGGGCCAGCACCTGCTGGACGGTCTTCTTATTGCGATCTCGACGCGCTGCTCGTGTTGTCCACGGTGAGTGCTCGGCTTCCCGGGTGTCGTTCGGGACAGTGGACGGTGGGCCTAGCGCCGCGGCTCCCAGCGGAAGCGCCGCCCGGCCAGCAAGGCAGCGGCAATGCCCCACGCGGTCAGCACGGCGAGGTCCCGGAGGTTCACCACCGGGCCGCCCCTCGGGTCGAAGACGCGGAAAATCGACAGGGTGAAGGGCCGCAGCGGCAGCCACTGCATGACCTGCGCGACCGGTGTGCTGGCTTTGATCGGGTAGAAGGTGCCGGAGAGGAACACCAAGGGGAAGAAGATGAAGTTCACGATCCCCGGGGCGGCGTCGAGGTTGGGCACGAGCGAGCCGACCAGCACCCCCAGCGCCGCCATCGAGAGCCCGCCGAGCACCAGCACCAGCACGAACACCGGCAACCGGGAGGGATAGACGCGCAGGCCGTAGAAGACCACGCCGATGACCCCCACCAGCAGGCCGACGAGGGCGCCGACCACAAGGGCGTTGAGGATCTGGGCGGCGATCACTGCCCAGGCCGGCATTGGAGTCGCCCGCATGCGCTTGAGGATGCCGGTCTCCCGGCGGTTGACCAGTTGCATGGCCAGCGCGGTGTAGCAGGCGCCCATCATCGAGAAGGAGATGATGGCCGGCACGTAGTACTGGTCGGCCCCGATGCCGCCGTAGAAGCCGATCCGCGAGTTGCGGTTGAGGCTGCCGAAGATGACCAGGAACATCACCGGGAAGGCTGCGGTGAAGATCGCCGCCGCAGGGTTGCGCCAGAACATCACCTGCTCCCATCGCAGCTCGCTCAGCAGCAGCGGCAAGCCACCTCGGGTCTTGCGGCCGGCCGTTGGCAGGGCGGTCACGGAGCTTCCCTGGTCAACTCGAGATAGACGTCCTCGAGCGAGGGGCGGGCGACGGTGAGTCCCTCGACGGCGATGCCGGCGTCGATGGACCAGCCAGTCAGCGCGTGGAGGTACCGCACCGGCTCGGTGGTTCGTACGGTGAAGTGCCCGTCGGTGTGATCCGACGCGCCGGTCGGCAGCGGCACCACAGACAGGTCTATCGCCTCGGGCACGGTGAACGTCACGACGCTCTCAGCCGTGTCCCGGCCCCCGATCGTCTCGGGGGTGCCATCGGCGACGAGCAGGCCGGCGGCAAGCACCGCGATGCGGTCGGCCAGCGCCTGCGCCTCTTCCATGTAGTGGGTGGTGAGCAGGATCGTTACACCAAGCTCGCGCAGGTCGCGGACCAGCGCCCAGGCCTCCCGGCGGGCAGAGGGGTCGAAGCCGGTCGTCGGCTCGTCGAGGAAGAGCAACTCGGGCCGGCCGATGACTGCCAGGGCGAGGTCCAGCCGGCGCTGCTGGCCGCCGGAGAGCCGGCGGACGCGGGTCGCGGCCTGCGGCTGCAGCCCGACCAGGGCGATCACCTCGTCAGCCGGCCGCGGGTCGGGATAGTAGGCAGCCGTGCGGGTCAGGGCCTCACGCACAGTGAGATAGGGCTGGACCGCGATGTCCTGCAGCACGATGCCCACCCGTTGTCTGAGACTGCGGCTGCCGGCGGCCGGATCGGTCCCGAGCACGAGTATCCGGCCGGCGTCCGCGGCGGTGTAGCCCTCCAGCACGCTCAACGTCGTGGTCTTGCCGGCTCCGTTCGGGCCGAGCAGGGCGAAGATCTCACCCTGCCGGACCGCGAAGCTCACGCCTCGGACCGCCTCGAGGAGGCCGTAGGACTTGGTCAGTCCCTCGACCTCGACAGCGTTCACCGGGCCGACGGTAGTACCTGCCCTGAGGCCGGGCCCGGGCAGCCGGGGGACCGCCGCCGGGGCGCGGCATGGCTGGGTGCGGCCACCGGTGCGTTATGGTCTGTTCACCTGACAGCCGGGGGTGGGGGCCGCCCCGACCAACTGCCCATGGAGCAACGTGCGCCGTCGCCTCATCGCGATCGCCCTGCAGACCCTGGTTCTGGCATCTCTTGTCGCCGCGACCGTGGGCTTGTCAGCGGCGGCCCGGCAGGTCACCGTCCTGCTCGACGGCACCCCTCAGGTCGTCAACACCCAGCGGCACACCGTTGCCGGGGTGCTGGCCGACGCCGGGCTCAAGGTCGGGCGGCACGACCTGCTGGCCCCCGATCCCGATGTCGTCGTCCCGGCCGGGTCCTACATCGTCCTGCGGCGCGGGCGCCAGGTCGCCGTCACGATCGACGGGCAACCGCGCCGGATCTGGGTGACTGCCCGGTCGGTAGGCGAGCTGCTCGCCCAGATCGGCCTGCGCGGGGACGGGATATGGCTGTCGGCTTCGCGTTCGCGGCGCATCGGCCTGGCCGGCATGTCCCTGCAGCTGCGGCTGCCCAAGGAGACGACGGTGGTGGCCGACGGCAGGGCCGCCGTGCTCAACACCACAGTCGGCACGGTGACGGAGCTGCTCGCGCTGGCCGGCATCACGCTCGGCCCGGCCGACCGGGTCTCCGTGCCAGCGGACACACCGATCACCGACGGCCTGCTGGTCACCGTGACCCGGATCCGCGGGTCGACCGGGCTGGTCAACGTCACGACGCCGGCACCGGTCCTGCGCCGGCCGGATCCGACCTTGGTCGCCGGGCAGATCAAGGTGCTCGACCCAGGCGCTCCCGGCGTGACCCTGCAGACCTGGGCCTACGTGATCACCGACGGCAAAATCACGGCCAAGCGACTCGTCACGCAGGTGATCATGTCCAAGCCGCGCCCGCGGATCCTCGCCGTGGGCACCAAGCCCGCCCCGGCGCCCTCGGCAGACGGGCTCAACTGGGCGGCGCTGGCCAGGTGCGAGTCCGGGGGCAACCCCGAGGCCGTCAACCCGGCGGGGCCTTACTACGGGCTCTACCAGTTCAGTGCCACGACCTGGCACGCCGTCGGCGGCGCGGGCATCCCCACCGACGCCTCGGCGTCCGAGCAGACCTACCGGGCGCAGCTGCTCTACGCGCGCTCCGGTGCGGGTCAATGGCCGGTCTGCGGCAAGAACCTCTTCACGTGACCGACGGGCTGTTAGGGCCCGCCGACCTGCGCCGTATCGCCGCCGAGCTCGGGCTGCGCCCGACCAAGTCGCTGGGCCAGAACTTCCTGCACGACGCCAACACCATCCGCCGCATCGTGCGCACCGCGGTGCTACGCCCCGACGACGTCGTATTGGAGGTCGGGCCCGGACTCGGCTCGCTGACCCTCGGGCTGCTGCCCGCCTGCCGGCGGGTGGTCGCGGTGGAAGTCGATCCGGCGTTGGCCGGCGCCCTGACCGGGACGGTCGGCGACCGGCTGCCCGCCTACGCGGGCCGCCTGCAGGTCGTCACAGCGGACGCGCTGCGGCTGGCCGGCGTGCCGGGGCCGGCGCCCACGGCGATGGTGGCCAACCTGCCCTACAACATCGCCGTCCCGGTGCTCCTGCGCCTGCTCGACCTGCTGCCGTCGCTGCGGATGGTCCTGGTCATGGTCCAGTCGGAGGTGGCCGAACGGCTGGCCGCGCCGCCAGGCTCCCGGGTCTACGGCGTGCCGTCGGTCAAGGCGGCGTGGTACGCCGAGGTGCGGCGGGCCGGGGCAGTCAGCCGGCACGTCTTCTGGCCCGAGCCCCAGGTGGATTCGGGCCTGGTGCTGCTGCTACGCCGCCCGGCACCGGTGGGTGCGCCCCGCGCGGCGGTGTTCGCCGTCGTGGACGCGGCGTTCTCCCAACGCCGCAAGACGCTGCGCTCGGCATTGGCCGGCCTGGCCGGCTCACCCGACCTGGCCGCGGAGGTGCTGCGCGCGGCAGGCGTCGATCCCGGCGCCCGCGGGGAGGCGCTCGACGTAGGCGGCTACGCACGCATCGCCATCGCGCTGGCTGCATCTAGCATCGAGGGAGCCCGGTGATCACCTGAGCCCCGAGGAGCGCAGTCCTGAGCCGTCCCGTGCCGCCGGATCGCCATCGGTCCCCGAGGGGCAAACCTGCCCGTGAGCCCGACCCGGTGACGGTCCGGGCGCCGGCCAAGCTCAACCTGCACCTCAGCGTCGGCCCGCTTCGCGACGACGGTTTCCACGAGTTGACCACCGTCTACCAGGCGGTCTCCCTGTACGACGAGGTGACGGCCACTCCCGCGGATGAGCTGTCGGTGACCGTTGGCGGCGAGGATCGCGCCCTGGTGCCGCTCGACGAGGGCAACCTGGCCGTGCGGGCCGCCCTGGCGCTGGCCAAGGCAGCGGGGATCGAGCCACTGGTCCGGCTCGACATCGTCAAGGCGATCCCGGTCGCCGGTGGGCTGGCCGGGGGCAGTGCGGACGCCGCGGCCGCGCTGGTGGCCTGTGATTCCCTATGGGGTACGGCGATGGACCGGGCTCTCCTGCTCGACATAGCGGCCGGTGTCGGCAGCGACGTGCCATTCGCCCTCACCGGCGGCACCGCGCTCGGCACGGGGCGCGGGGAACGGCTGGCACCGGTGCTGGCCATCGGCCGCTGGCACTGGGTCCTGGCGGTCGCGGAGAGCGGGCTGTCCACCCCCGAGGTCTACCGCGAGTTGGACCGCAAGCGCGAGAGCGACGTCATGCTGGCCGCGGAGCCTGTCGACCGGCTGATCAACGCCCTTCGTTCCGGGGAGCCGGCCAGCCTCGGGGACGCGCTCAGCAACGACCTGCAGGCAGCGGCGCTGTCGCTGCGACCCTCGCTTCGGCGCACGCTCGCCGCGGGGGAGGATCTCGGCTCGGCCGGCCGGGTGATCAGCGGGTCCGGGCCCACCTGCGCCTTCCTCGCTTCCTCGGCCGACGACGCCTTGCGGCTGGCCGCCGCGCTGGCCGGCGCCGGGGTCTGCCGCACCGTTCGGGCCGCCTACGGACCGGTCGCGGGTGCCCGTGTCATGGCCGCACCGCGGTGACCAACCTCGTCAACCTGTCCCGGGTGAGCAAGGCCTTCGGCGGCGCCGTCCTGCTCGACTCGGTTTCTCTCGGCGTCGACGAAACAGATCGCATCGGCGTCGTCGGGGCGAACGGTGCGGGCAAGACCACCCTGCTGGAGATCCTCGCCGGGGACCTGCGGCCGGACACCGGTCGGGTCACTCACCTCAGCGGCGTGCGGACCGGATTTCTCGGCCAGCACGGCCGGCTGCCACCCGGAACCATCCGGTCGGTGGTGCTGGGACCCGCGTTCGACGCGGTGCACGAGTGGGCCGGCGATTCGCGGGTCCGCGAGGTGCTCGACGGGCTCGGCCTGCATCAGGTAGGGCTGGAGTCCCCGGTCGACCGGCTCTCCGGGGGCGAGCGACGCCGGGTCGCTCTGGCGGCGCTGCTGGTCCGCGGCACCGACCTGCTCATCCTCGACGAGCCGACCAACCACCTCGACGTCGAGGGCGTGTCGTGGCTGGCCGGCCACCTCAGCACCCGGCGGGGAGGGCTCGTGGTGGTCACCCACGACCGGTGGTTCCTCGACGCGGTATGCACGACGACCTGGGAGGTCGCAGACGGGGTGGTGCACGCGTACGTCGGCGGCTACTCCGCCTACGTCCTGGCCCGCGCCGAGCGGGTCCGGGTGGCGGATGCGACCGAGGCCCGCCGGGCCAACCTGCTGCGCAAGGAGCTGGCCTGGCTGCGCCGCGGGCCGCCGGCCCGCACCGCCAAGCCGCGCTTCCGCCTCGATGCCGCCGCGGCGCTGGTCGCCGACGAACCGCCGCCGCGCGACAGCGTCTCGCTGCAGGCCCTTGCCACCTCCCGCCTGGGCAAGAGCGTCTACGACGTCGAGGACGTGACGGTACGGGCCGGCGACCGGGTGCTGCTGCGCGATGCCACCTGGCGCGTCGGGCCGGGGGAGCGGGTCGCGGTGGTCGGCATCAACGGGTCGGGCAAGACGACGTTGTTGCGGCTGCTGGTAGGAGCGCTTACCCCCGAGCGTGGCCGGGTCCGGGTCGGACTGACGGTGCGGCCCGCATACCTGTCCCAGCAGGTCGACGAGCTGCCCGAAGGGCAACGGGTCCTGGAAGCTGTCGAGGAGATCGCCCGCTACGCCGTGGTCGGCGGGGCGCAGGTCTCGGCAGGGCAGTTGTTGGAGCGCTTCGGCTTCCCGTCGAGCCGGCAGTGGACGCCGGTCGGTGACCTCTCCGGCGGCGAGCGCCGGCGCCTGCAACTGCTGCGGCTGCTGATGGGCGAGCCCAACGTCCTGCTGCTCGACGAGCCGACCAATGACCTCGACATCGACACGCTGACCGCGCTCGAGGATCTGCTGGACTCCTGGCCGGGCACGGTGATCGTGGTCAGCCACGACCGTTACCTGGTGGAGCGGGTCTGCGACCGGGTAGTCGCGTTGCTCGGCGACGGCCGACTCGCAGAGCTGCCCGGTGGCGTCGGAGAATACCTGCGACGGCGGGCCGGCCAGGCGGGTGCGGCCGTGGCAACGGCGGCGGCACCCTCGCGGGGGCGGGCCGGCGACGTGCGCAGCGCCCGCAAGGAGCTGGCCCGGCTGGAGCGACTGGTAGCCCGCCTCGAGGTTCGCGAACGCCAGCTACAGGAGGAGATGGCGCGGGTGGCCAACGACTTCACGCAGGTCTCCAGCCTCGACGCCGAGCGCCGAAGGGTGGCCGCCGAGCGCGAGGCCGCCGAGCTCGCCTGGCTCGAGGCAGCGCAGTGACGGTCTTCATCAGCCGGGCCGCCGAGGTCGGTGCGGGCCCCCGGCTGGCCGTCAAGGACTGCATCGACGTGGCGGGGTACGTCACAACGGTCGGCTGCCGGGCCGTCGCGTTCGACGCCGTGGCCGCGACCGAGGACGCCACCTGCCTGGCCGGGGCCCGGGCAGCCGGTACGCAGGTGGTGGGCAAGACGACGTTGCACGAGCTGTGCCAGGGCGGCACCGGGGTCAACCGGGAGTTCGGCACGCCGGTCAACCCGATCGACCGGCTTCGGGTGCCGGGCGGCTCGTCCTCGGGCAGCGCGGTCGCGGTCGCCATGGGTCTGGCCGACGTGGCTTTCGGAACCGACACCGGCGGGTCGGTGCGGCTGCCGGCCGCCTGCTGCGGCGTGGCCGGGCTCAAGACCACGCACGGTCTGGTGCCGACGCAGGGCGTCTACCCGCTGGCGCCGAGCCTGGACACCGTCGGCGTACTCGCCGTCGACGTCGCTCGCCTGCACGTCGGGGCCTGCTGGTTGCTGCCGGGACTCACCCGTGCCACCCCGGCCGGGCAGGTGCTGCGGGTACGCCCGGACGTCGCCGTCCGCCCCGGCATCGACGCGGCGGTCGACCGCGCCCTGGCACTGGCCGGGTTGCCCGTCGCAGACCTGCCGCTCACCGGCTGGCAGGACGCCCAGGGCACCTGCCTGGCGTTGATCCGGGCGGAGGCCTGGCGCTGTCAGGGCCACCTGCTGTCCCGGCGCGGGCTGCTGAGCGAGGCAGCCGTACGCCTGCTCGAAGCCGGCCGGGCCGTGAGTGACGCCGACCTGGCCGCGTTCCTCGCTGCGGCGGGGCAGTGGCGGGCTCGCCTCGAACCGCTCCTGCTCGAAGGCACGGTGCTGGCGCTGCCGACGCTGGCCGACCAGCCACCACTGCTGGCCGACGCGGCCCGCGGTCGGATCAGCGAGCTGACCGCTGCCGTCAACGTCGCCGGGCTGCCAGCGATCAGCATCCCGGTGCCCGGCCCGGTCATCACGGCCCTGCAACTGGTGGGCGGAGCCGGGTCAGAGGCGACGCTCTTGGCCACCGCGGCGATTGTGGAAGAGGCGGTCGGGTAACTTTCCTGCCATGAAGGAGTCGCTGCCGCTGGACAGTCCCTTGGGCGCGATCTACCGGGGTGGCGGGTTTCTCTGCGGGGTTGTGCTCGTCGTCTTCGGGGGGGCGGGCTTCCTCAAAGGCGTGCCGTTCTACGGCGTCCACGGCGAGTCGGTGCTGGGCCTGCACACCAACGGTCTGCTGAGCCTGCTCTCGGTGATCTTCGGCGTCGTCCTCATCGGCGCGGCGGCGGTGTCCGGCAACCTGGCCGCCACCGTCAACACCGTCGTGGGCATCGTGCTGCTCCTGTCGGGGCTGGGCAACCTGGCTCTCATCCGCACCGACCTCAACTTCCTGGCGTTCCGGATGAGCAACATCATCTTCAGTTTCGTGGTCGGCCTGGCGCTGCTCATCGTCGGCCTGTACGGCAGGGTCAGCACCGGCAGTGCGACCGGCGACCGCACCGATGCGCTGATCGACGACGGCGAGCGCTAGCAGGTCAGCCGGCCCGCAAGCCCTCGACGATCACCAGGCTTGAGGTCGACCCGGCCCGGTGGGTACCCAGCGCCGTGAGGGAGAAGGTATGAGCTCCCGCGGCAAGATTGCCGAAGTGCGCCACGAGGTGCTGTGCCACGGTCGTCGAGTAGAGGTCGAACACGCCGCGGGACACGCCGTCGATCCAGGCCTGAGCCTGGCCGCCGCCCGGGCCGGTCGCGAAGACCCAGTCGATCTGGGTGCCGGTAAATGATGTCTTCAGCGCTGCACCAGCGACTGCAGTGCTGTGGAAGCCGGCGCTTGCGGGCCTACCGTGCCAGGCCGAGAGGATGACGGCGGGGTCGTACTCCTGGGTGACGACGGTGCCGACCTTGAACGAGTCCGTCGACACTGCGGTGCCACTCGACGCGGCCGACCTCGTGCCGAGCACCCGCACGACGAGGACGTGCGCGGCGCTGGTCAATCCGGTTACCGAGGTGGTCACCATGCCGGCCGTCGGCCGGTAGAGATCGACCTGCGCACGCGCAGTCCCATCGACGCCCACGACGGCCCGACCCATCGTCGGTCCGGTCAGGCTGGTCCAGCCCACCGACGTTGCGGTGAAGTGGAACGTCGCGAAGTCGCCGGCGGTCCTACTGATGCGCACCGTGCCGGTCGGCGTGCTGGCCGAGGTCCAGCCACCCAGGACCATGGCTCCCGGGGAGACCACCGCGACCAGCGGGCGCGGAACCACCGTCGCCGACGCGGCCGAGGGTGCGCTGAGCAAGCTGCCACTGATCGCCTTGACCGTGAACTGATAGCCCACGTAGTTGGTCAGCCCGGTGATCCGGGCACTGCGGGCCAGTGCGCCCACCGTCGCCGTCGCTCCGCCCGGGCTGGCTGTCACCTGATAGCCGGTGAGCGCCGAGCCACCCGTGCTGGCCGGTGCCAGCCAGCCGACAGTCGCCGAGGCGTCTGCCGGCTGCGCCGTCACCGCGGTGGGGGCCCCCAGCGTGGTGGGAGCCGCGAGGGTGGCGGCCGGGGTGATCTGGATCGCGACGGCATCGTCGGCGAGCGTCACCGAAAGGCTCGTCGTGGGCGAGGACACCGACTTGGTGGCCTGCTGCAGCGACGGCCGGAAGACGGACATGACGCTGGTCCGGTCGATGTTCACGGCGACGTTGACCGGCGCGGTCGCCGTCTCCGTCTTGGTCTTGGGGTTCCACATCGAGGTGTCGCGCCACAGGATGAGATAGAACCGGCCGTCCCGCTTCTGCAGCAGCACCTGCCTGACGTCTGAGGGGGCACCGGCGAGTGAGTAGGCGAGGCTGCCCGGAGTGAAGGCGGGGCCAGGGTCCGCGACGAGCTGCAGCAGGTTCTTCAGCGAGGTGTACTCCGGCTTGGGGGTCATATCGTGGTGCAGCAGACCGAAGGCCGCCTCGGGGTTGGTTAGCGCCGGGTCCAGCTGCTGGTCGAGCAGTTCGTAGTTGTACACCCGCTTGACGCCGCGGTTGAAGTGCTCGAGCAGGAGCTTGGGGGCGTAGTAGCCGCCGACCTTCTCGGTCGCCGGCAGGTTGCCGACGGTGTCGGCCATCGCCGTGTTGTACCCGGTCTCGGTGAAGGTCTGCGGCTTGGTGCCGGACACCGTCTGCTCGGCCAGCTGCATCGCGGCGATGTGCACGCTGGGCTGCAGGCCGCCCGGGTACTGGTGGACGTTGCCCTGGTCGAGAACGCTGCTCAGGTCGCCCAGCGTGGTGAATCCGGTCCGCCTGCCCAGTGCCGGCCCGAGCACCGGCAGGTTCGCCGTGGCGCTGTTGAGGTTGGCCTGCTTGTAGACCTCAGTCTGGTGCGCGCGCAACTCCGCCGCCCAGTTGACCCGGCCCTTCAGGTTCCACTCGTTGGCTCCTTCGAGGGACTCGGCGGCGCCGGGCAGTTGCGTGCTCACGACGTCGACCAGCTGCGCAGGCGTCCCGCCACTGTTCAGCGGATCGCCCATGATGAAGTCCATCTTCATGCCGGCCGCTTGCAGCGTGCGCAGCGACGCGTACTGGTCGGGCCGGTTGATCCGGATCCGGTCCCGGATGTGCCGGACGCCGAGCGTCTTCAGGGCGGCCGCAACCGCCGGGGCATTGGCGTACGGGGTGTTCGTGTACTCCATGTGCGCGTTGACGCCGAAGGCGTCGAGCAGGCTGTCGGCCTGGCGCGCGGTGACCGGCGCCAGCCCGGCCGCGAACGATGGGCTCGGGGTGGCGACGACGCTCGCCGTGGCCGCCGTGATGGCGACTGCGAGCAGGCCCCGGGACAGGGCGGGAAGTGTTGAAGGCATGCTGAGGCATCGACAGCGAGGGGGGCCACTTGACCCATCCCTGCTGGACCACCCGATCGGACTAGTGATCTGGACTGTCAGCGGGGTTACGATGTCCCGCTACGTCGGCCGCATGGTGCCCAACGCGATCAATAGTGGGAGTTGTTGTGAGGGTCAGAACTCGGCTTGCCCGGCTCGTCGTGATCGGGGTCGCGACAGCGGCAGTTGTGCTGCCGGCCAGCGGCGCGAGAGCCATCGACGCCGGCATCCTCAGCGGCGCGGCGTCGCCGTCGTGGCAGACCAACGACGTCGTGCTCGCCCTCGCCGCGGGCAACGGCGTCGTCTATGTCGGCGGCCTCTTCACATCGGTGCGGCCACCGGGTGCGGCGCCGGGGACCGGCGAGGCGCCGCGGTTCGGCGTGGCCGCCTTCAACGCCAACACCGGTGACCTCCTCACGTCATGGAAGGCCGACGTCAAGTCGACCAGCACCGTCCCGATGGAGGTCGACGGTCTCTCGCTCTCGCCGGACAACGGCACGCTCTACATCAGTGGGAGGTTCACCGAGGTCAACGGCGTGGCGCGCACCGACATCGCCGCGGTCTCCGCGGCTACCGGTGCCCTCACCTCGTGGGCGCCGCGGATCCCCGGGACGGTGCATGCCGTCACGCAGGTGAGCAACGGCACGGTGTACATCGGCGGCCAGTTCGCCTATATCAACGGAGTGGCTACCAACAACGCCGCAGCTATCAGCGCCGCGGGCAACGGGAGCGGCCCGCCCCTGCCGTGGGCGCCCGATGTCTCCGGTGGGCCGGTGCGGGCAATCAACCTTTCGCCCGACGGCTCGGTGGTCGTGCTCGGTGGCAGCTTCGACACCGTCAACGGCGTGACCCATGTCGGCATCATGGGGGTCGACCCGACGTCGGGCGCCAACCTGGCCGCTTGGGGCAACGGCCCGCTGCTCAGCCTGGACTTCCAGGTCTATCACCAGATGCTGGTCGGCAACGAGGTCTACATCTCCGCGGTGGACTTCGGCGGCCAGTACAACCACGTGGAGTTCGACGGCTCCGCCAAGCTGAAGTGGGCCGACGGCGCCGTCGTCTGGGCCGACTACTGCCAGGGGGACACCCACGGCATCGCGGTTGTGGGCGGTACGGTCTACGCCGGGGGCCACGGGCACGACTGCAGCAAGGTCGCCAACGGCTATCCCGTTCTTGCAACACACCAGGGCCTGTACGCGCTCGACAGCGGCGACGGGCACATGCTCAGATGGTTCCCGAAGTCGAACTCCTCGGCCAGCACCGAGCAGACCGGCATCCGCGTGCTGGCGACGGACGGCACGCACCTGTTCGCCGGCGGTGACTTCACCAGGATCAACGACCAGCCGCAGCAGGGCTTCGTGCGGTTCTCGCCCGGCCCGCCCGACGTCACCCCGCCGGTGTTGCCGGCGATCCCTCCGGTGGCACAGACGCTGGCCAACGGCCTGGGCGTCGCGGTCCGGCAGTCCGCCAGCTTCGACCCGGACGACGGCACCCTCACCTACTCCCTCTACCGGGACGGCGGCCTCCTCCCGGTCGCGAGCGCGACGGTGGCCTCCCAATTCTGGGCCGAGCCGACCGTCACCCTCATCGACTCCTCTCCGCCGGCCGGGTCGCACACCTACACCGTTTGGGTCTCCGACGGCACCAGCGCCAACACTGTCAGCGCAGTTGCCATCCCGGTCGCCCGGTCCCACGACTACAGCGCGGACCAACGCGCGGACGTGCTGGCCCGCGACTCGAGCGGCAACCTCTACCGCTATTCCGGCAACGGGACGGGCGCGTTCTCCGGACGCACCACCGTCGGGGTCGGTTTCGGCTCCTTCACGGCTCTTGCGTCGGCCGGCAACTTCGCAGGCAGCGTCTACAACGACCTGTTCGCCCGTGACTCGTCGGGCAATCTGCGGCTGTACCCGGGCAACGGGCCAGGCTTCGGCGCCGCCACGACCCCCGGTCACGGCGGCTGGGG